>JAFYLN010000012.1 GCA_017537045.1 Oscillospiraceae bacterium
GCACTGCTTATCGATGCATGGAAGCAGGAGATTGCCACGTCGCGCTTCGCGCTCCTCGCAATGACATGTTTTTTGAGCGGCACAATGTTGCGAATTCGCCAAAAACCAATGCGAATACGTAATGCTGTGCCGCCGGGCGGCTAATAGCCGCCCCTACATTCACAATCGAAACAGAGCGACAAACTGAAATTTGAACAATCGGAGGTTTTCTATGATCCGGATTGCAACAGAAGAAGATGTGGCGCAAATGCTTGCCATTTATGCCCCGTATATTGTGACTACTACCCACACTTTTGAATACGATGTGCCCACATTGGAAGAATTTCTGCAGCGGTTTCGCACTTTGACAGTCCAGTTCCCCTGGCTGGTCTGGGAAGAAAACGGCAAAATTCTCGGCTATGCCTACGGCAGTGCCCCTTTTGAGCGGGCAGCCTACGGCTGGTGTGCAGAGGATTCCATCTACCTGCTGCCGGAAGCACAAGGCCGCGGCATCGGCACCCGGCTTTACCTCGCGCTGGAAAATATACTTTTTTATCAGGGATATCTGCGTATTTATTCCCTGATTACAGCAGAAAACAAACTTTCCATCGCTTTTCACAAAAAGCTTGGCTATACCCTCCGTGGCGAAATGCCGGAGGCCGGCATCAAATTTGGCCGCCGGATCGGCGTTGTCTGGATGGACAAAGCAGCAGATTTTGTCGAGATTCCCAGTTCTTTTCCCCGCTCTTGGCAGGCTATTGTGCAGGATAGCCAAACATTTTCTGATATTTTAGATATTTTGTCCCTTTCCTAAACATCAAAAATATGCTATGTTATGCGTGGGGGAAAGTATGCCTATTTTCCCCTTGTCTTCCTCTTTGCATTTTTACCCCCGGTGTCGGGATTTTCTCACAGGGTGATCAATTAACATCAACATATAAGGAGAGCTGTAACCATGAACTTTCAGAAAAAACGTGTCATCGCAATGCTTCTGGCCGGTGGCCAGGGCAGCCGCCTGCATGTCTTGACCCGGAAGACCGCGAAACCTGCGGTTCCCTTCGGTGGCAAGTACCGCATCATCGACTTCCCCCTGTCTAACTGTGTCAACTCCGGTATCGACACCGTCGGTATCCTGACCCAGTACCAGCCTCTGGAACTGAACGAGTACATCGGCAACGGCCAGCCCTGGGGTCTGAACAAGACGCAGAGCTGCGCACAGGTTCTGCCCCCCTATGAGCGCTGGGACAAGAAGTCCGGCTGGTATAAGGGCACCGCTAACGCAATCTACCAGAACATCGACTTCGTCGACCGTTTTGATCCCGATTACGTTGTGATTCTGTCCGGTGACCACATCTATAAGATGGACTACAATGCCATGGTCGAATACCATGTTGCCAATAACGCTGCCTGCACCATCGCCGTGCGTAACGTTCCTCTGGCAGAAGCATCCCGCTTCGGCATCCTGAATACCAACCCCGACAACTCCATCTACGAGTTTGAAGAGAAGCCCAAGAAGCCCAAGTCCACCAACGCCTCCATGGGTATCTACTGCTTCAACTGGCAGGTTCTGCGTGAAGCACTGATCGCTGACGAAGATGATGAGAAGTCCAGCAACGACTTCGGCAAGAACATCATCCCCAACCTGCTGAACGCCGGTCACAAGATGATGGCCTACAACTTCGATGGCTACTGGAAGGACGTGGGCACCATCTCCTCCCTGTGGGAAGCAAACATGGAACTGCTGGGCAAGGAGCCCGAGTTCAACCTGCGCGGCGGCGAGCATGAGAAGATCTATGCCCGTAACGACGCGCATCCCTCTTCCTACATCGACGACAATGCCAAGACCGTCAACTGCCTGATCGCCGAAGGCTGTGAGGTTTACGGCACTGTCAAGCACTCCGTCATCTCCGTCGGCTGCACCATCGGCAAGGGCGCTCTCGTGGAAGATTCCGTGGTCATGCCCGGTGTTGTCATTGAAGACGGTGCCATCGTTCGTCACGCCATTCTGGGCGAGAACAGCAAGGTCGAAAAGAATGCCGTTGTCGGTGGCTGCGACAAGAAGGACATCAGCGTTACTTCCAAGGGCGCTGTCGTGAAAGAAAACACCGTGCTGGCCGCCGGTGACATGCTTTAATCGGAAAGCACGAATAGGAGGATCACCACTATGAACGTAATGGGTATCATTTTCGCAAACGACGCTTCCATCGGCGCTCTGACCGAGAAGCGCACCATGGCTTCCCTGCCTTTCGGCGGCCGCTACCGTCAGGTCGACTTTGCTCTGTCCAATCTGACCTGCGCAGGCATCCGCCACGTTGGCATCATCACCCGCCACAACTATCAGTCCCTGATGCACCACATCGGCTCCGGTGAGGAGTGGGGTCTGGAGCTGGGTGAAGGCGCTCTGGAGTTCCTGACTCCCTACGCACAGTCCGTTACCGACAGCTACCACGGCAAGCTGGAGAGCCTGGCTTCCGCTATGGACTTTCTGGAGTACGGCAATGAGGATTACGTTGTTATCATCGACTCCGCCGTCATCAGCAATATCGACCTGAGCAAGGTCATCGCTGCCCACGCCGCTTCCGGTAAGGATGTCACCGTCGTAGCCAAGGCCGGCATCTGCAACGGCGAAAAGCAGATTGATCTGGCACTGAAGGTTAAGAATGGCGAAATCGCTGACATCGCTGTTGACTACGTCGCTCCCGAAAAGTATCTGGCTTCCATGGACATCTTCGTCCTGAACAAGAAGTGGCTGATCGAGCAGGTCAGAGAGCATGTCTCCCGCAGCCTGTACCACATGGACCGCAATCTGGTCATGGAAGGCTGGCGTGTCGGCTTTGTTTCCGTCAATGTCTATGAGCATGAGGGCGTTGCACTGTTCAACGAATCCATGGATGAGTACTACCGCAACACCATGGCTCTGCTGGAGAAGGATGTCCGCCGCGACCTGTTCGGTGCAAACCATCCCGTTTTCACCAAGGTTCGTGACCGCGTTCCCTGCTACTACGGTGAAGAGGCTGAGCTGGATGACTGCCTGATTGCTGACGGCTGCATGCTGGAAGGCAAGGTCGAAGACTCCGTCCTGTTCCGTCAGGTCTCCATCGGTGAAGGCGCTGAAGTCGAGGACTGCATCATCATGAATGACTGCGTCATCGGCAAGGATGCCAAGCTGAAGTATGTCATTCTGGACAAGGAAGTCACCGTCACTCCCGGTGCCAAGCTGTACGGCACAAAGGAGCATCCTGTTGTTATCAAGAAGGGTGAAACCGTATGAGAATTGCAGTCTGCGCCTCTGAAGGCGCTCCCTATGCCAAGTCCGGCGGACTTGGTGACGTAATGGAGGCACTGCCTGCCGCCCTTGCCCGCATTGAAGGCAACGAGGTCGCACTGTTCCTGCCTTATTACAACAAGATCAAAACCAACGTAAAGTTCCCTGTGGAGATGGTCGGCCAGTTCCGCGTGAGCCTCGGCTGGCGTCAGCAGTATGCCGGTCTGATGAAGCTGCAGGGCCGCACCGATGGTGTTCAGGTCTACTTCATTGACAATGAGTATTACTTCGGTGGCCGTACCGGCGCAATCTATGGCGACATGGATGACGGCGAGCGTTTTGCTTTCTTCTCCCGCGCCTGTCTGGATGCCATGACGATTCTGGATTATATCCCCGATGTGATCCAGTGTAACGACTGGCAGACCGCGCTGATCCCCACTTACCTGAAGTCTGTTTACCGTGACATGTTCTCCAACACCCGCTGCATGTACACCATCCACAATATCGAATATCAGGGCTGGGCAAACGGCTCCTTCTTCGATGATGTGCTGGGTCTGCCCTGGGAGTACCGCGGCACTCTGGACATGGGCGGCAGCGTGAACATGATGAAGGGTGCCATCGAAACCGCCGATCTGGTCACCACCGTTTCTGAGACCTATGCCCGCGAGCTGATGTATCCTTACTATGCCCACGGTCTGGACGGCATTCTGTCCGGCGCTGCATGGAAGCTGACCGGCATTACCAACGGCATCGACACCAATACCTTCAATCCTGAAAAGGATCCCGCCCTGCCCGCACACTTCAATGCCGACACCTTCCTGGACGGCAAGGCAATCTGCAAGGCAGAACTGCAGAAGGAAGTTGGCCTGCCCGTAGAGCCCGATGTACCTCTGATGGTCATGGTCACCCGCCTTGCTGGCCATAAGGGTCTGGATCTGCTGTGCTACATCGCCCGCCGTCTGCTGTGGGAAGAAAAGTGCCAGCTGCTGATTCTGGGCACCGGCGAAGCACAGTACGAGACCTTCTTCAAGGATCTGGCTGCTGAGTATCCCGAGCAGTGCGCTGCAAAGATCACCTTTAATCTGGGTCTGGCTGCCCGCATCTACGCTGGCGGCGACATCTACCTGATGCCCTCCAAGAGCGAGCCCTGCGGCCTGAGCCAGATGAACGCCATGCGTTACGGCACGGTGCCTGTTGTTCACGCCACCGGCGGTCTGAAGGACACCGTTCCTCCCGCTGACGAGAACGGCGAAGGCGGTCTGGGCTTCACCTTCCAGAGCTACAATGCCGATGATTTCCTGGCATCTGTCAAGCGCTGCCTGAACCTGTACAACAACGATCGGGAAGGCTTCAACAAGCTGGTCAAGACCGATATGAGTCAGGACTTCAGTTGGAACGTCCCTGCAGGACGCTACATGGAGCTGTTCAACCGCATGCTGAGCTGGTAAATCAGCAATTTCAAAAACGGCAAACCGGACACCCTGAGGGTGTCCGGTTTTCTCATGCTTAAAAGCTGTACAAATTGCAGTTTGTGATATTCGATGCTAATTGGTTCCTACCGATATGAACCATCGGTGCTGGAGATTGCCACGTCGCTTACGCTCCTCGCAATGACATACTTTTGGGGTAGTCTCTGCACTCATTTTGCATTTTTCATTCTGCATTTACGAATCAGCGCGACAGACATCAATTTACGCACGGGTACAAAAGAGCCGGGGAACAGTTGCTCTCCAGCCGGTACGCTTTCAGGAAAGGCTGTACTTTTTTGCGTACTCCTGATACTGTGTCTCAAATTCTGCATTCTCAACCCGGGCGCTGCGCAGCGTCTCGTGGGTATTCATATCATGATTATGCAGGTCAAGGACACAGCCTGCCAGATTAGAGCAATGGTCACCGATGCGTTCCAGACTGGTCAGTAGGTCGGACCAGATGAAGCCGGTCTCAATGCTGCAGGTTCCCTGCTGCAAGCGCAAAATATGGTGGGTGCGCATATGCTCTTTCAGATCGTCAATGACCTCCTCCAGAGGTTCGACGCGGTATGCTGCTTCCAGATCGTGACCGATAAAGGCGCTGAAGGACAGCTCCATGATCTCGCTGACCGCGCCGATGATCACATCCAGCTCCGTCACCGCTGCATCGGACAACTTCAGACCCTTTTCGTGGAGTTCTTCCGCAGATTCCATAATGTTGATGGCATGGTCACCCACACGCTCAAAATCGCTGATGGCCTTCAGCAACATGGTTGCTTCGGCATTATCGCTTTCGCTGATGGGATGGGAACTGAGCTTGACAAGATAGGTACCCAGAATATCCTCCAGATGATCCGTGCGTTCTTCCTGCGCCTGAATAAATGCAGCAAGCTCCGGTGTGTACGACGTCATTGCCTTTACAGAACTGAGGAAGGTTTCTGCCGCACAACCGGCCATTTCCGCAGTCAGATTCTGGCAGCGCTGCAATGCAATGGCAGGCGTGGTCAGGAGGCGCTCATCCAGTTCTGCGATCTCCTCAGGCTCCTTTGCATCGGGCACCAGCCTGCATACCAGCTTCTCCAGCAGGTTGCCGGAGGGCAGCAGTGCAGCCGTGCAGAGAATGTTGAATGCCGTATGGCAAACGGAAATACCCAGATAGGTAGCGCTTTCCCCCAGAATTGCCGGGTCAAACAGGAATCTGGCCAGCACAAACAGCACAAGCCCCAGCAATGTTCCAATAACATTAAACAGCAGATGGACAAATGCCGCGCGCTTTGCATTCTTCGTTGCACCTACGGAGGACAGCATGGCCGTCACACAGGTACCGATATTCTGACCCATGATAATGGGGATAGCTGCTGCATAGCTGACAGCGCCGGTTGCGGACAATGCCTGCAGAATACCCACAGAAGCGGAGGAAGACTGGATCACAGCAGTCAGCACCGCGCCGGCAATCACACCCAGTACAGGATTTGTAAATAGCAGGAACAGATCCGTAAACCACGCCTCATCCCGCAATCCCTTGACTGCACCTGACATGGTATCCATGCCAAACATCAGCGTTGCAAAGCCAAGCAGGATCATGCCGATATCCTTTTTCTTGCTGTCTTTGATAAACATATAGTAAACAATGCCCAGCAACGCCAGAACCGGCGTAAAGGAAGTGGGCTTCAGCAGCTGGATAAAAAGGCTGTCTCCCTCAACGCCGCTCAGGGAAAGCACCCATGCCGTCACCGTGGTGCCAACGTTGGCGCCCATGATAACGTTGATAGCCTGCCCCAGTGTCAGCAGACTGGAGTTGACGAAACCGACGACCATGACCGTGGTGGCAGAGGAGGACTGGATGACAGCCGTAACCGCCAGACCCGTCAGGAAGCCCAGCATGCGGCTGGTGGTCAGCTTGCCCAGCAGGCTGCGCAGGCTGTTGCCGGCGGCACGTTCCAGTGATTCACCCATGATGTTCATACCGAACAGAAACAGGGAAAGTCCACCGGTCATTGTGAGTATATCGAAAATATCCATATGGTTTACACACGACCTTTCTATCTTTGTCATGATGCTATCATTGCCATAATACTATCAGTTTAATAGGATTTTTACACCCTGTCAATTGAAAAATCACAGTGCCGGATCATTCTGAAAATATTTACAATTTCTTTGTATGCGTCGGCTCCATATCTATGCTATAATATAAAAAAGGGGGAATATACATGAAAGTTCAGTTTATCGGTGCAACCCACGAAGTAACCGGCTCCTGCACGCTGCTGGAAGTATGCGGCAAGCGGTATCTGGTGGACTGCGGCATGGAGCAGGGCATTGATGTTTTTGAAAATGTCCCCATTCCCGTTGCAGCGGATTCCATCGAAGCGGTTTTTCTGACCCACGCCCATATTGACCACTCCGGCATGCTGCCAAAACTGTACAAGGACGGTTTCCGCGGCCGGATCTACTCCACCCGGGAAACTGCCAATCTATGCAACATCATGCTGCGGGATTCAGCTCACATTCAGGAATCGGAAGCGCAGTGGCAGAACCGCAAAGCGCAGCGCGCCGGTGACCCGCTGGTGGAACCGGTGTATACCCTGCAGGATGCAGAGGGAGCGATCCGTTCCTTCCGCCCCTGTTATTATGGCCAGTTGCTGCAGGCGGGGGAAGGCATTGAAGTGCGTTTTACAGATGTCGGCCACCTGTTGGGCTCTGCCTGCATTGAACTTTGGCTGACTGAAAACCGGAAAACGCGAAAGATCGTCTTCTCCGGTGATGTGGGCAATACCAACCAGCCCATCATCAACGACCCCAAAACGGTGGATGAAGCGGATTTTGTAGTCATTGAATCTACTTATGGTGACCGCCTGCATGAACACAATTCCCACGCCGGGGATAAGTCCGCCGACGCTGTACAGGCGCTTGCCACGCACATTCAACGCGCCTTTGACCGGGGCGGCAGCGTGATCATCCCCTCTTTCGCCGTGGGCAGAACACAGGAAATGCTCTATGCCATCCGGGAAATCAAGCAAAAGGGACTGGTCACCGGACACGACGGATTCCCTGTGTATGTAGACTCCCCGCTGGCAGTAGAGGCTACAGGTATCTTCCTGCAATGTGATTTGAACTGTCTGGACGAAAAGACCATGGAGCTGGTCAAGCAGGGTATCAATCCCATCTGGAGTGATGGCGTAACCCTGTCCGTTACCGCCGACGATTCCCGCGCCATCAACGAAGACCGGCGGCCGAAGGTGATCCTTTCAGCCAGCGGCATGTGCGAAGCAGGCCGCATCCGGCACCATTTGAAGCATGGCCTGTGGCAGAGCGAAAACATCATCCTCTTTGTGGGCTATCAGGCAGAAGGTTCTCTGGGACGGCGGCTGCAAAACGGCGCGAAGTCAGTCAAGCTTTTCGGCGAGGAAATTTCCGTCCGTGCAGAAATTGCCACCTTGCGGGGCACCTCGGGTCATGCAGACCGGGATGGTCTGCTGAATTGGCTGCAAGGGTTCCAAAAAAGGCCGGAAATGGTATTCGTCAATCATGGTGACGATCAGGCATGCGTTGCCTTTCAGCAGCTTTTGCTTTCCCTCGGTTATAACGCGCAGGCGCCCTACAGCGGCACAGAATACGACCTGCTGACCGGCAGAATGACGGTCTATACCGACGGCAAACCCATTCTGCGTGAGCAGAAGCAGGCCAGCGCACGGGCAAAAGCTGTTTATGGTGAGCTGCTTGCCGCTGCTGAAGCACTGCTGGTGCTGGTCAAGGGTAGAAAAGGCCGCACCAATAAAGATAATGCCAAGATGGCTTCCCAGATCCGGGAACTGATCCGGAAATGGAAGGACTGAAAATACAGACGATGGCAGGCTCCGCACCCGCGGAGCCTGCTTATTTTACAAAGTCGTTCAAATTTCAGTTTCTCGTTCTGCTGAATGCAGTAAGAAAGAAGATGTCATTGCGAGGAGCGCGAAGCGCGACGTGGCAATCTCCTGCTTCTATGCATCGATAAGCAATGCAGAAACAAACATCGTACCGGGAGATTCCCACGTCGGCCTTTCAGGCCTCCTCGGAATGACAGTGGTTTTCGATACACAGGCGCAACCATCCAACAGCGCGATAAACATCAATTTACTCTACTGTTTCTGCGCCCTTGGAAAGGTCAATGATGGCCTGCGCCAGTGTTTCCACCGCGGTCAGGGCTTCGGCGCGGGTATTACCCGCCGCACCCACCTCCACCAGCAGCGTACCGGGAAGCTTATCCTGATTGAAGCGCTGGGTACGCAGATTGATATTGCGGCAGATTCCCGGTGCCAGCCGCTCCAGCTGCACCTGCATTTTCAAGGCAAGCGAGAAATTTTCCTTCCAGCCGGAGGCACCCGTTCCTACCACAAACATGATCTGGGCAGAGGATTTTCCGTCCACTGTAGCTTTTGTCCGCATCTGATTCTTCAAATCCCCCGATGCATCCCGATGCAGGTCAAGCACCAGACGTATCGATGGATTTTCTTCCAGATAGTGCGTGATCTCCTTGCGGGCGTTGCTATAAGAGCCGTTGTAGGAGGGATAATCGTGAAGCTTGCGGTCATGGAGCACCGTGATACCGCTTTCTTCCAGAATTTCAGCCAGCCTGTCTCCCACACAGATCATATTATAATTCTCGTCCAACGTCCGAAAGGCTGAGGTTTCCTTGTAATCCTCCCCGTCTGTGCGGGTATAGCTTTCAGTGGTGTGGGTGTGCAGGATCAGAACCGCCGGCTCGCCGCTGGTCAGATCCCATTGCAGCGGCTGTGTGACCAGTTCTCCCGCATCAAATTTCACACCGGCACTATTTTTGAATTTGATATTCTCCGCATCCACAGCGCAAAAAACGGGAAGGGGTAATTCCTCCTCCGCCGGCTGTGTGGGTGCTGCTGTTTCCAGTGCAAAATCCGGCACCGCAGATTCGTAGGCAAACACCTCCAGAACCTCCGCAGATGGAGAAAACCGGACGATCCGTCCGGTTTCTAAATATATCAAAAGAGATGCAATATTCGGTTTTGCTAGAAATTCTGCTACCGGCTGGAAAAACCCGGCAGCTGACAGCCGCAGCAGCAGCGCGCAGAGGATCGCACATGCACCCCAGCGCAGGCTCCACCTTTGATGATCCATAAAAGCCCTCCCGGGTGCAAGATGTTTGATTTTCTCTATTCAGGCCGTTTCCATTTCGGGCGGCTGCGCAGCGTTACGCGCAGCTGCTGGAAAAATTCCGACAAAAGCTGTGCCGCTTCTTCCTCCCGCACGCCCTTTTCCACGGCCGGATGGTGGTTAAAATCCATGGAGAAAAGGTCGCAGACTGAGCCGCAGGCGCCGCATTTTTCATCCGATGCGCCAAACACCACCCGGGGGATCCGGGCGTTGACGATGGCGCCGGCACACATCGGGCAAGGTTCCAGCGTTACATACAGGGTGCATTCCCATAGCCGCCAGCCGCCGAGGCAGGTACAGGCATCATGGATCGCTTCGATTTCAGCATGTCCCAACGCCGTCCTCTTTGTTTCCCGGCGGTTACGGCCGCGCCCGACGATCTCACCACGCCGCACGATGACACAGCCCACAGGCACTTCGCCTTCCGCAGCCGCCTGCCGGGCAAGTTCCAGCGCTTCATCCATAAAATACAGGTCTTCCTCCATGACATCCCCTCCTCCGGGATTATCATACCCGAAGAACCCCCGCCCGTCAAGATAGGCAAATTTCAGTTTATCGTACTGGCTATCAATTCTATCGTAGGGGCGGCGACCCGCCGCCCGTGCGGTACAATGTTACGAATTCGCCGAAACCCAATGCGAATACAAAACATTCCCCTGCACGGGCGACCAATGGTCGCCCCTACGTTATCCACGGCACACAGCGCGATAGACATCAATTTGTAATACTCTTTTTTGTCCAGAACCTGCTTTTTCTTTCGGGTTGTCCCTACGGTATCACAATCAAAACGCAAAATCCACCGAATGCAGGACGTTACATATTTCGACAGACTCTATGCTCTGCATGGTGTATCCTCCTCTTATAAATCGTGAAAAAGGAGGAAATTTATGAAAATTTCGATTGAATCCGCGCTGTATACCGACATTCAGGCACAAAAACCCGCCGCTTTTTGTCCGCACTGCGGCGGTGAGCTGTATGCGCCCAGTCTTATCTGCAGCCGCTGTGAGAGGGACGGCCTATGACACTTGCCGAACTGAGCCGCTGCTATGAAGAGGCCGCAGTCCCACTGCGAAGCCGCCTGAACCGGCTGCGTACGGAGCTGGCTGACACCGACGATCCCGAGGAAATCTGGCATCTGAAACGGCGCATCGCAGAACTGACACCCATGCTGACCCAGATGAACGAGCTGGCCGAGCTGACTGCACATTACTACGACAGGGGGTATTACCGCAGTGAGAAGTATACTGTATAAGGGTTATCTGGGTTCACGCCTGCCGCGGGAGATACAGATGGAGCGGATCCGGCAGGTCATCGCAGAGGAACTGACGCAGTTGCAGCAGGACGCACTGGTCAGTTATTATTTCCAGCATCAGAGCATCCCCGAAATCGCTGCACGGCGGGGTGTCAACAAAAGCACAGTCTGCCGCACGCTCCACCGGGCAGAGGAGAAGCTGCGCCGTTTTCTGAAATACTGATTGTTTACTTTTTCCAGAAAATCGTATATAATAAATTCCGGCAATCCCCCGAATGAATCAAAATCAGGAGACTACCGCATGAGAATCCTCTACGACAGCAAGAAACACAAGCATAAGACCCCCTTCGGCCCGCTGGGCGCTGGCAAAAAATGCACCATGACTGTTTATGTTCCCTCCACGGTTCAATCTACCATGGTCAGCTGCATTCTGAACAGGGCTGATGGCAGCCACGCCATGAACGCGGACATCCCTTTCAAGCAAAAAGACGGTGCTTACGATATTTTTGAGGGTACATTCTCTATTTTCGAAACAGGTCTGTACTTTTACTATTTCTACATTTCCCAGCCCTTCGGCGGCTTCCGCCTGTTCAAGCAGGGGGATGACACTAATATGGAGGCCGGCGATATGTGGCAGCTCAGCTGCATTCCCAGTTCCTTCTCCACGCCGGACTGGGCAAAGGGCGGCATTATCTATCAGGTATTCCCTGACCGGTTCAATAAATCCGGCAAGGTCGATCTGACCGGCAAGCTGGAGCCTTACACTGTCCATAAATACTGGCACGAGGAAGTGGACTGGCGTCCCACGGAGGATGGCATCGTTCTGAACAATGATTTTTACGGCGGCAACTTCAAAGGCATTACCGAAAAGATGGACTACATTGCCGAGCTGGGTACCACGATTCTCTATCTGAATCCCATTTCCAAGAGCTTCTCCAGCCACCGTTACGACACCGGTGACTACAAGCTCCCTGATCCCATGCTTGGAACCATCGAGGATTTCCAAAACCTGTGCGACGCTGCCCATACTCATGGCATCCGCGTGATTCTGGACGGTGTCTACTCCCATACCGGTTCCAACAGCCTGTATTTCAACAAAAACGGAGCCTTCCCGGGTAAGGGTGCATTTCAGGCAGCCGACTCCCCCTACCGCAGCTGGTACACCTTCTACCAGTGGCCAAATTCCTACCATTCCTGGTGGAATTTTGATACCCTGCCCACGGTCAACAAGATGGACAACGAATTCATCAAGTACATCATTACGGATGAGGACAGTGTCATTGCCCACTGGCTGCGTCTCGGCGCTGACGGCTTCCGTCTGGATGTCGCAGATGAGCTGCCTGATGAGTTCCTGAAGCTGCTTTATGACCGGGTCAAGCAGATCAAGCCCGATGCACTGGTGCTGGGTGAAGTGTGGGAGGATGCTTCCAGCAAGACCGCCTACGGAAAACGCCGCACCTACTTTACCAATGCGGAGCTGGACTCTGTTATGAACTATCCCTACCGCACTGCGATTCTGAATTTCATGCGCGGTTTTGACAGCGGCCGCGGCTTCAAGGAAGCGGTCATGTCTATCGCTGAGAATTATCCCCAGCAGGTAACTCTGTGCAACATGAATCTGCTGGGCACACATGACACACCCCGTATCCTTACTGCGCTGGTAGATGATTTCGACGGCAGCCGTGAAGAAAAAGCCAAGCGCCGCCTGTCCCGCAACCAGTGGGAGGTAGCTCATGAGCGGCTGCTGATGGCATCTTTCCTGCAATACACGCTGCCGGGCTGCCCCAGTATCTACTATGGTGACGAAGCAGGTATGGAGGGCTATAAAGATCCCTTTAACCGCCGCACCTATCCATGGGGCAGAGAGGATCTGGAGCTTCTGGAGCACTATAAGCGTCTGGGCAAACTGAGAAAGCGGCTGGAAGAGCTGCGTCTGGGTGACATTCAGTTCTTTGAAGCCGGTGACAAGCATCTGGGCTTTACCCGCTCCTACCACGGCAAAACCGTCAAAATCTATGCAAACCGCAGCGGTGACCCCTGGGAGATCCCCTATGGCAAGATCCTGCTGGGCTATAACCTGCAGGTAATTTCCTCTGACTGCCTGGTTTTAGGCCCCAGAGGCTTCTGCATCACGGAGGGCTGAGCTATGGAAGAAGAAAAGTTTTTCAGCGGTTACTGCCGTATGCTGGATTGCAGCCGTCTGGTGGAAGTGGTGCTGGTAAACGGTGCAGTCGAAGAAGCGGACTGCTGCTACGGAAACTGTGTCTATCAATCCAACTGCCCCATTGCAAAGGAAATTGAAAGTCTTACCAAATAATTCTGCCCCCGAAGGAGTTCTTCGGGGGCTTTTTCATGTACTTCAAATTTCAGTTTATCGCTCCGCTTCGATTATGAATGTAGGGGCGGCTATTAGCCGCCCGCGCGGCAAGCATCAATTTCCCGCTTCTATCAGTAAAAGACCTCTCCCGGGTGGGAGAGGTCTTTTAAGGTATCTCTTAGTTGTTGCGGGCCTGAACCACACCGCGGTCAGGCAGGTTCTCCACGTTGGAGTCCTTGATCAGCTTCTTGGGACAGACCGTTGCACACAGACCGCAGTTGTCGCACTTGGAATAGTCGATAACTGCCAGATTCTTCTCAATGGTGATGGCATCCTTGGGGCAGATCTTCTTACACAGGCCGCAGCCGATACAGCCGACAGTACAGCCGCGGGTGGTAACGGCACCCTTTGCCAGAGATGCACAGGCAATGACCACATTGCGACCCGGTTCTACGGGCACGATCAGACTGCGGGGGCAGGCAGCTGCACAAGCCATGCAGCCGACGCAGCGGTCTTCATTGACCTTCGCCACACCGTTGACAATGGAGATCGCATCGTACTTACAAGCCTTAACGCAGGTACCAAAACCCAGACAGCCGAACTTGCAGGACAGCGGGCCATTGCCACCGATCTTGGAAGCAGCAACGCAGTCATGGAAGCCTTCATACTCTGCCTTGATCTTGGCACCGGCAACCAGGTTGCCGGATTTATCATAGCGCTTTTCGCCGGAGCAGCGCACCAGTGCCACTTTGCGGGTGACAGCCTCAGCCTTGACACCCATGATGGCTGCCATATTCTGTGCACACTCATTGCCGCCGGAAGCACATTTGCCGATGGGTGCTTCGCCATTTAGGACTGCCTCCGCATAGCCACCGCAACCGGCATAGCCGCAGCCGCCGCAGTTTGCACCGGGCAGGCATTCATTGAGCTGATCCAGACGAGGATCGGTCTCCACATAGAACACCTTGGAGGCACCGGCCAGAACCAGACCGAAGATCAGACCCAGACCGCCCAGAATGCCGATTGCAATTAAAATCTCAAACATCTTATGCCCTCCTTAGAAAATGCTCAAGCCGGAGAAGCCCATGAAAGCCAGTGCCAGCAGGCCTGCGGAAATCAGCGTGATGGGATAACCGCTGAAAGAGTCGGGGCACTCTGCCTTGTCCACGCGCTCACGGATGGATGCGAACAGGACGATGGCGAGGGTGAAGCCCAGACCGCCTGCTGCGCCGTTGACCACACTGATCAGGAAGTTATAGCCCTCCTGTACATTGACCAGCACCACGCCCAAAACGGCACAGTTGGTGGTGATCAGAGGCAGGAACACGCCCAGTGCCTTATACAGGGCAGGGACAAACTTCTTCAGGAACATTTCCACCACCTGAACCAGCGTTGCAATGACCAGAATAAAGGCAACAGTCTGCATGTACTGCAGTTTCAGCGCCAGCAGCAGCACATTGACCGCGTAGCAGGCAGCAGAAGCCAGAGCCATGACGAAAGTAACGGCCATGCCCATGCCGAGAGCCGTGTCGATCTTCTTGGAAACGCCCATGAAGGGGCAGATGCCGTAGAACTTCACCAGAATGAAGTTCTCACTCAGGAGCGCCGCGATGATAATACCCAGAATTGCTTCCATTACTTTGCAGCCTCCTTATCTTTTTTCCTGGTTTCCAGCGTCTTCATCAGATACTGGGAACCGGCAATGACGAAGCCCAGTACCAGGAATCCACCAACAGGCATGACCAGCTGCATAGCCGGCATACCCTCAGGGATGATACGGATACCTTCTCCGTTGTTCAGCAGGCCGCCGCCGAAGGTGCCGTTGCCCAGCAGCTCACGAATGACACACATAATAACCAGTGCGACGGTGTAGCCAATGCCCTGGCACAGGCCGTCCACTGCGGAGGCCAGCACGCCGTTCTTGGAAGCAAAGGCTTCCGCACGACCCAGAACGATACAGTTAACGACGATCAGGGGGATAAACACGCCCAGGCTTTCGGCCAGTGGGGGGATGAATGCCTGCAGGCACAGGTCTACAATGGTGACAAAGCCAGCAATAATGGTGATGTAAGCTGCAATACGGATCTCATTAGGAATGACCTTACGCAGCGCAGAGATCAGCACGTTGGAGCAAATCAGAATCAGTGTGACGGACACGCCCATGCCCAGGCCGTTGAACAGGCTGGTAGTAATGGCCAGGGTGGAGCACATGCCCAGCAGCTGCACGGTAACAGGGTTCTTGGTCAGCAGGCCTTCGTTGAATTGTCTCTTAAAATTCATAATCAGACCTCCTTAACCCATTGCTGCCACAACGGCCAGCGCGGCATTGACACCGTCGGCCACTGCTCTGGATGTGATGGTGGCACCGGAGATGGTATCAGCCTGGCCGCCATCCTTGCTGACCTGTACGGCTCCGGACAGGCCGATAAAGCTGTTGCGGAAATTCTCACCGGCAGAGCCCTTTGCTGCAGCAACCGCACCCAGGCTGGGGGTTTCTGCATGCTTGATGATGGAAATCCCCAGCACATTACCGGCATTGTCAACACCGACCATCATCTCGATGGCACCGCCGAAGCCGCCGGGGGAAACCTTTACGGCATAGCCGTTTTCGCCCTTATAAACCTCGGCTACCGGCACACCCACGTCCACCGCAGGCACATCGGCCTTTTCGCCGCCGCCGGGAAGAACTGCTTCCACAGCCTGCTGGGTCTTGGCCGCGTTGGATGCTGCGATGACCGGCGCGGTAACACCGTTGACAGCAGCCAGTGCAGCTGCAACCACTGCCGTGATCGCCAGCAGGGTTACTGCCAGCCGGATCACAAACTTCACAGTAGATTCAGTTTTTGTTTTCATTTCTTCGCAGCCTCCTTCTTCGGTGCACCGAATTTGGTAGGTCTGCCGATGCGGTCCAGTAGAACCACGCAGCAGTTCATAATCAGAATGGCGTAGGAAACGCCTTCGTTATAGCCGCCGAAGTAGCGGATCAGGATGGTCAGCACGCCGCAGCCAATGCCGTACACTACCTGGCCCAGCTTGGTGACAGGGGAGGTGACATAGTCGGTTGCCATGAAGATGGCACCCAGCATCAGGCCGCCGGTGAACAGCTGGTAGGCCATCCATTCGATTCTTCCGTGACCCATGGGGAACAGGAAGGACAGCACTGCCACCGTGCCGATGTAAGCCAGAGGGATCCGGACGGTAATGACCTTGCGCCACAGCAGGTATGCAAAGCCCACCAGAAGCAGCAGGGCAGAGGTCTCGCCGATACAGCCGCCCACATTGCCGAGGAATGCCTGCAGAACCGTCACATCGGGCAGCTGACCCTGATGCATGTATGCCAGAGGTGTTGCAGCAGTCACGATATCCGCAGAGCCGAAGAGGGGTGCTGCATTTTCCATGCCGGCCTTGACCCAGGTGGACATGGCCACGGGCCAGCTGAACATGAAAGCACGGCCGGCCAGTGCGGGGTTGACGAAGTTCTTACCGATGCCGCCAAACAGCATTTTGACCAGCAGGATCGCAAAAGCATCGCCCAGAACGATCATCCAGTAGGGAATGGTGGGGGGGCAGACAAAGGCCAGCAGCACACCGGTAACGACAGCGGACAGGTCGTAGGTCTTGCAGTGCATTTTTCTCAGGCGGCAATATGCCCACTCGAAGAATACAGAAGCAGCCACGGAGACCAGCGTGACCATCAGGGCACGGGAGCCGAAGAAGATGATGGAGCCGACCAGTGCGGGAGCCAGTGCGATCAGCACATCGCGCATAATGGTCTTGGTGGTGATGGGAGAGTGCATATGGGGAGAGCTGGAAATCGTCAGCTCATAGTAGTATTTCATCTGTGCCATTTTCGATTTCCACCTCCTTACTTCTTGGCTGCTGCGGCCGCGGCAGCACGGATCTGCTGCTTGCCGGAGCGGAATGCCATGACCAGCGGCACGCTGGCAGGACAGGTGTAGGCGCAGCTGCCACACTCGATGCAGTCCATCATATGCGTGCCCTTCATCTCCTCAATGCTGCCGGAGTACAAGGACTTGTACATCAGAACAGGCATCAGCTTCATGGGGCAGGCATCGATGCACTTGCCACAGCGGATACAGGCAGACTGCTCAACGGTATAGCGGTTTCTGCGGCCCAGAATGGTAACGGCATTGCTGCCCTTGATCACGGGAACGCTGAGGTCATACTGGGTAAAGCCCATCATGGGGCCGCCGGAGAGAACCTTATAGGGATTCTCGGAATGACCGACAGCTTCCAGCAAATCGTTAAAGCTGGTGCCGATGGGAACCATCAGGTTCTTGGGCTCCATGACGATATCACCGGAAACGGTGACGATACGCCTGATCAGAGGCATACCCTCATAAACTGCATCATGGATCGCCTTGCAGGTAGCGGCGTTGAACACGGCGCAGCCCACAGCAGCGGGCAGGCCGCCGGAGGGAACTTCCCGGCCGGTAACCGCGTAAATCAGCTGCTTTTCTGCACCCTGCGGGTATTTGGCAGGCAGCACATCCACGGTAATACCGTCCTTGGCTTCCAGATTGGCGCGCAGGGCGCGGACAGCCTCGGGCTTGTTGTCTTCGATGCCGATATGTGCCTCATTCAGACCCAGGATCTTCATGATGATCTTCAGACCGGAGATCAGCTGCTCGGGATATTCCCGGCACAGGCGGTCATCGGCCACGATGTAGGGTTCACACTCACCTGCATTGACAATGATGGTGTCTACCTTACCGATGGCAGAGGAAAGCTTGACATGGGTGGGGAACGTCGCACCGCCCATACCGACGATACCGGCCTCACGGATGATCTCCATCAATGCCTCAGGTGTCAGTACATCCACTTCCTCCTGCGTTCTGGGCTTGACATCCTCGTGCAAAGTACCCAGATGGTCATTTTCGATGACCACGCTGGTCATGGTAGTGCCGCTGGTGTGGGGCTTCATTTCAACAGACTTGACCTTACCGGAAACCGGTGCATGAACCGGCGCACACAGGCCTGCATGATCACCAATCTTCTGACCGACCTTGACCAGATCCCCCTTCTTTACCAGGGGTGTGCAGGAAGCACCGATGTGCTGCGACATGGGAACCACCAGAATATCGGGCTCCGGGAATTCCTGAATCGGAACGTCGCAAGCGTAAAACTTATTTTCTTTGGGATGTACCCCTCCGAAAAAAGAAAACGCCATTTTACTTCACCTCTTTCAAAATTCGCGGCATACCAACCGCATTGTATGGGGATATCATAGCGCAAAAATCTTTTTTTGTCCATAGGAAATGTAGCATTTTATACAATTTCCAATCATAAAAATATGTTTTTATCGATATACTTTGACAGATTTTTTGGTTTTGTTGTATAAAGCAGGTGTTTTCCGGGATGCGGTTTTCTCCCTATTTTCAACAAGGCACGACCTGCACCACTTTATGAAAAGCCTATTGCAAAAAATGCAAAAAATGGATATGATATAGAGGTGAAAATATAAACTCAACCAACAGGGAGAATTTGTATGGATTTCATTGAAGCGAAAGAAGCATATGCTGCGGCCTTGCGCCGCGGCCAGAAAGAATATAAGGATATGCTTGCCGCTGGCAAGCCCCCGCACCCGGCTGTTCTGGATGACATCCTTGGTGACAAGGTTGCCAATTCCACTCAGCTCATCGGTCTTGTGGAAATTCCTGCAGAACGCATTGTGGGCACCCGTTCCGCAGGCCGTATCACCACCTTCTCCCCCTCTTTCTTCCCGCTGGCAAAGCCCTCCTCTGAGTTTGCACTGAAATGGATGAATCTGTGCCAGGCTCATCTGGGTGAGGTTGGCATCCGTGACCCCATCACCTGCTATGAGTATCTGGGCAACTTCTATGTGGAAGAGGGCAATAAGCGCGTTTCTGTGCTGCGCCATTTTGATGCCAACCGCGTTTCTGCCATGGTCACCCGTATTCTGCCGGAGCGAAGCGAAGATCCCCGCATCAAAGCCTATTACGAATTTCTGGATTTCTATAAAGCCTCCGGCCTCTACACCGTTCAGTTCCGCCGCCCCGGCGATTATGCAAAGCTCCTTGCGCTGCTGGGTAAGGAGCCGGGTGAAGTCTGGTCGGCCGACGAATGCCGTACTTTCTCCGCCTATTTCTATTATTTTATGGATGCTTTCCAGTCCCTGAACGGTGCTGTGAAGGATATCATGCCGGAAGAGGCACTGCTGATGTGGTTGAAGGTCTATCCCTATAAGGATCTGGGCCGGATGACCGGTGCGCAGCTGCGCAAATCTTTGGAGGGATTGTGGTTCGATGTGGTGTCCAGCACCCAGCAGGCAGAGGTCGTGGAGACCGGGCCTGTCGCCGAAAGCAAATCCGGTATTCTGGGCTGGATCATGTCCTCTGCTCCAGAGCATGTCAACGTTGCTTTCGTGCATCAGCTGGATCCCTTGACCAGCGCATGGGTTCTCGGCCACGAGGACGGCCGCATCCATCTGGAAGAGACCTTCGGAGAGCGGGTGTCCTGCCGCAGCTACTACGATGCCAACACGGACGAACTGGCAGAGCTTCTGCTGGAGCAGGCCATTGACGAAGGTGCGCAGATCATCTTCACCACCGCGCCAAAGCTGCACCGGATCACCTTGAAATTTGCCGTGAAATATCCGAAGCTCCATTTCTTTAACTGTTCCGTGGATCTGCCCTACTCCAGCGTCCGCGCCTATTACGGCCGTATCTTTGAAGCAAAGTTCATTACCGGTGCCATTGCCGGTGCCATGGCGCAGGATGACCGCATCGGCTATGTGGGTTCCAATCCCATCGTCGGCGTTCCCGCCTCTATCAATGCCTTTGCGCTGGGCGCACTGATGACCAATCCCCGGGCGCAGATCGAGCTGCGCTGGTCCTGTTGTGAAGGCACGCCCCAGGCGGACTTCTTCCGGGACGGCATCCGGGTCATCTCCAACCGGGACGTACCTACCCAGAATAAGATGTACATGGAATTCTGCAACTACGGTACTTACCAGATCGACGATCAGGGTGGTCTGATCCCGCTGGCATCCCCCGTCTGGGTATGGGGCAAATTCTATGAGATTGTGGTGGAATCCGCCCTCGCCGGAACCCTGCGGGATGATAAAGCAAACCTGCGCGCCGTCAACTACTGGCTGGGTATGGATAGCGGTATGATCGACATCAGCCTGTCCGACCGTCTGCCCATTGGTGTGCGGATGCTGGCAGAGCTGCTTCGGGAAAGCATGCGCCAGCGTACACTGGATCCCTTCCGCCGCAAGCTGACCACGCAGGACGGCACGATAGTCAGTGACGGTTCCCGCCGCCTGAGTCCTGACGAGCTGCTGCGGATGGACTGGCTGTGCCACAACGTTATCGGCACCATCCCCTCTTTCGACGAGGTTCTGCCTATGTCCCAGTCCATTGTGCGGGAACTGGGTATTTACAAGGACAAACTCCCGGTCATAAAGGAGATAAATGTGTGAAAATCTTAGCCTTATCCGATGAAGAATGCCCCGCGCTGTGGGACTACTATGTACCGGGCCGGCTGAATGATTATGATTTGATCCTCGCCTGCGGCGATCTGAAGGCAGAATACCTGTCTTTTATCGTCACAATGGCAAAATGTCCTGTGCTCTATGTACCTGGTAATCATGATACCGGCTATGAAAAAAAGCCTCCCCTTGGCTGCGACCCCCTCGACGACCATTTTGTTGTCTACAACGGCGTGCGCATCCTTGGTCTGGGCGGCTGCCGCCGCTACCGTCCCGGTGCCCACCAGTATACCGATGCGCAGATGCGCCGGCGGATCCGCAGGCTATGGCTGCAGCTTCTGCTGTACAAGGGCGTGGACATCGTGGTGACCCATGCTGCCCCTGCCGGGCTGGGGGATGGAGAGGATCCCGCCCACTGGGGTTTCGAGGCATTTCGTGCACTGATGGATAAATATCATCCCCAATACCTTGTCCATGGCCATGTTCACATGTCCTATGGCCATAATATCCCCCGCCAGATTGACTACAACGGTACGAAGATCATCAACGCCTACGAGCGCTACAGCTTTGAAATTTCCGAAGGGGCGCACTCCCTGCGGGATCACGGGCAGGTGGTCTACAAGACCCGCTACCGCCCCGGCTATCTGGAAGACTATACCATATAAAGGAAGGTACCCGCTATGTTTATGGGATATTCCCCCGAGACTGTGGATTTTCTCTGGGGCATTCGCATGAATAATAATCGAGAATGGTTTTTAGAGCACAAAAAGGACTATGTCAAATACCTCTACGAGCCGACCAAGGCGCTAGGCAAAGAGCTGTTCCAGCCCTTTGTGGAAAAAAGCGGCGAATTACTGAAAGTCAGCCGCATATACCGCGATGCCCGCATGCACTATCCCGTTCCCTACAAAGAAAGCCTGTGGATCTGCATCCGGCAGGATGTGGAATGGTGGGCGGAAAATCCCTGCCTGTATTTCGAGATCAATCCGGAGGGCATCGACTACGGTTTCTTTTTCTATCACCCCCGCCCGGCGGTCATGAAGGATTTCCGCCGCCGGATCGCCGCAACGCCCGACGAGTTTCTGGACATGATCCGTCAGGTGGAAGAAAGCACCGGGCTTTCCATTTATGCCGAAAGCTATAAACGGCCGGAAGCCTGCGAAAATCCCGCACTGGAGCGGTTCTACCTCTGGAAAGGCAAGATTGGCTGTACCATTCACGAAGATTTCAGCAACGATACCTTCGGTCCTGCATTGGCAGATCGGGTAAGGGATTTTCTCGTGAAGCTGATTCCCGTCTACGACTATTTCAACCAATTCAAGGTTTGAATACACCACAGCAATACAAAGGAGAACAAAGAAATGAAAAATACCATTTTTACCGGCATGGCAACTGCTCTGGTCACCCCCATGCGCAACGACGGCAGCATTGACTACGAGGCTTTCGGCCGGTTCATCGAATTCCAGATCGAAAACGGCATCAATGCGCTGGTCGTCATGGGCACCACCGGTGAAAACGCCACCATTGAGTACAAGGAGCAGCGGGAGATCATTCGCTTTGTAGTAGAAACCGTTGCAGGCCGTGTCCCCGTCATTGCCGGTACCGGCACCAACAATACCGAGCATGTCATCCACAACACCAAGGCTGCCTGTGAAGCAGGTGCTGATGCGGTTCTGGTGGTGACCCCCTACTACAACAAAGCCACCCAGAAGGGTCTGATCACTCATTTCACCGCTGTGGCTGATGCCTCCACCGTTCCCGTGATCCTTTACAACGTCCCTGGCCGTACCGGCTGCAACCTGCTGCCCAGAACCGCAGCGAAGCTGGCAGAGCATCCGCGCATCGCAGCCATCAAGGAAGCCACCGGCAACATGGCGCAGATGGTGGAGCTGCGGGCTCTGTGCGGTGATAAGCTGGATATCTACTCCGGCGAAGATGCCCTAACCGTTCCCATGATGGCAATGGGTGCCAAGGGCACCATCAGCGTGCTGAGTAATGTGGTTCCCGCCGAATCCGTTGCCATGACCGATGCTGCCAGAGCCGGTGATTTTGAAACCGCCGCCAAACTGCAGTGCAAGCTGCTCCCCCTGATCAATGCTCTGTTCAGCGAGGTCAACCCCATTCCCGCCAAGGCCGCTGCCGCTGCCATGGGTTTTGGTGCGGATTTCCTGCGCCTGCCCCTGACCCCCATGGAGGATGCCACCCGCGCTGTCCTGTTTGAAGAAATGAGAAAGCTGGGGATCAATGTATGAGAGCGATTCTATGCGGTGCCAACGGCGCCATGGGCAAGCTGATCGGCAATATCCTCGGCGACGAGGTGGTTGGCCGCGTCAGCATTGACGGCGAAAACGGCGTTCCCAGAACTTTCGTAGAACTGGGTGCGGTCAGTGCCGATGTTCTGATCGATTTTTCCCACCATACCGCCATTGCCGATGTGCTGAATTACGCAAAGGCCAACGGCTGTGCCGCCGTCATCGGCACCACCGGCCACACGGCAGAGGAAAAGGAACTGATTTTCGCCGCTGCCAAGGAAATTCCCGTCTTCTATTCCGGCAATATGAGCCTCGGCATTGCGGTGCTGTGCCGCCTTGCCAAGCAGGCAGCCGCCTTCTTCCCCGATGCGGACATTGAGATCGTGGAAGTGCATCACAACCGCAAGGTGGATGCCCCCAGCGGCACCGCCCTGATGCTGTTGGGGGCTGTCAAGGAAGTCCGTCCCGAAGCGGAAGCCAACTGCGGCCGCGCCGGTGAGGGCAAGCGCACCAAAAATGAGATCGGCATTTCCTCCCTGCGTATGGGCAATGTGGTGGGCATCCACGAGGTACACATCTGCACCGGCACCCAGACCCTGACCCTGAAGCACGAAGCTACCACCCGCGCCATGCTGGCTGACGGTGCCGTAGATGCCGCCCGCTTCATGGTGGGCAAGGGCACTGGATTGTACAACATGGAGCACATTCTGGGCTAAGGACGGATTTTCATGAAAGTTTGGTATATGAACGGTGCAGGCAATGACTTTATGGTCATTGATGCGCGCGGTCAGAATCACGATTTTGAAAAGCTGGCGCTGGAGTACTGCAAGTTATCCGGTGCAGACGGCTTTATGGCAGTGGATCATTCCGACAAGGCTGATTTTAAGCTGCATTTCTACAATGCTGACGGCAGCCGCGGCGAAATGTGCGGCAACGGTGCCCGCTGCATCTGCCGGTTTGCCTATGACATGGGCATCGCAGGAGAAGAAATGGTGGTGGAGACCGATGCCGGTCTGGTACCCGGCAGGCGGATCGACGAAAACGAGTATGTGGTGCAGCTCAATAACCCCGGCGTGCTGGATCTGCACCGCAAGGGCGATATTGCTTATGTGGAACTGGGTGATCCCGGTGTGCCTCATGCCGTGGCCTGTTACGAGGGTGACCTGTGGGTAGATGCGGACTGCATCTGGGAGCATATGCAGCAGCTGCGCCACGATCCGTCCTTTCCCAAGGGTGCCAATGTGAACTTCTACCAGCCCATAGGCGAAAATGAAGTGCGGGTGCTGACCTTTGAGCGGGGTGTGGAGGATTACACCCTCGCCTGCGGCACCGGCTGCGGCTCCATTGCCTCCACGCTCTGGCTGACGGGCAGGCTGTCCGGCGGCAAACTGATTGCCCACAACCGGGGCGGTACGCTGACCATCACCATCGGCGGCACAGAGACGGAAATCACCTCCATCCATCTGCAAGGCCCCACCGAAGTGGTCAGAATCTACGAACTTTGATAAAAACTGCCATTGTTTTTATGCAATGGCAGTTTTTTCGTTTCCAAACCGCAGAGTTTGTGATATAGTGGAGGAAATGGAATTTTAGATTTCAGTTTATCGTTCCGTTCCGATTATGAATGTAGGGGCGGCGATCAATGAATTATTGTGCGATTGCCACCGGCAATCGACCTGTTTTAATTCGCTGCGCTCTACAACACGCCCGTGCGGTAGAATTTAACGTATTCGCATTGGTTTTCGGCGAATTCGCAACATTGTGCCGCTCAAAAAACATGTCATTGCGAGGAGCGCATAGCGCGACGCGGCAATCCGCATCCCCTGCATCCGCAGGATGCTGTCGCCCCACAGGGGCGACAATTTAAACTTTCAAGAGTACGACAAACATCAATTTGAATCACACCACAAACAAAGGAGTTTGCTATGGATATTCAAAAAATGATCAAAGACCTGACGCTGGAAGAAAAAGCTGCGCTGCTGCAGGGTAAGACCATGTGGACTACATGGGATATTCCCCGCGTCGGCCTGCCTTCTATTTTCCTCTCCGACGGCCCTCATGGCCTGCGCAAGCAGGCGGGTCCTGCGGATAATCTGGGGCTGAATGCGTCCGTTCCTGCTACCTGCTTCCCCACTTCTGCGACTATGGCAAACAGCTGGGACACCGAACTGGGAGAGCAATTGGGGCAGTACTTAGGCGCGGAGGCCGCTGCCAACGATGTCAATGTACTGCTGGGTCCCGGTCTGAATATCAAACGCAGTCCCCTGTGCGGCCGTAACTTCGAATACTTCTCCGAGGATCCCTATCTTGCCGGTAAAATGGCCGCTGCGTATATCCGCGGTATTCAATCCAAAGGCGTTGCCGCATGCCCCAAGCACTTTGCCGCCAATTCTCAGGAGCTGCACCGCCTGTCCACGGATTCCGTGGTGGACGAGCGCACCCTTCGGGAAATTTACCTGACCAATTTCGAAATTGCCGTCACAGAGGGCGCACCAAAAACCATCATGTCCAGCTATAACCGTGTCAATGGTACCTACGCCAACGAAAACCGTGACCTGCTGCTGGATACACTCCGTGGCCGCTGGGGCTTTGACGGCTTCGTCATGTCCGACTGGGGTGCCAGCAACGACCATATAACGGGTGTGCGCAACGGTTCGGCACTGGAAATGCCCGCCCCCGGCCTCGATTCTGCCATGAATCTGGTGGAGGCTGTGAAATCCGGCAAACTTGCAGAAGCGGATGTGGACGCACGGGTGGAAGAAATTCTGAAGGTCATCGAAGCCACCTGCGAACCGGTTGCCAAGGCACCGAAGGAGCTGAACCGCGCCGGCTATCAGGCCATGGCGCGCCACTGCGCCGCGCAGTCCATCGTGCTGCTGGAAAATGACGGCATCCTGCCTTTGAAGCAGGGCAGCCGCGTGGCCATTGTGGGCGAGTTTGCCGAAAAGCCCCGCTATCAGGGTGCCGGTTCCTCCCTCGTCAATCCCACACAGGTAGAAAACCTTGTGGAAAATCTCAAGGGCAAGGGGCTGCACCTGACCGGCTTTGCCAGGGGTTACACCCGTCAAAACTCCACCGCTGATCTGGAGTTGATTCAGGAAGCTGTGGCGCTCTGTGCCGGTGCTGATGTTGTGCTGCTTTGCATGGGGCTGGATGAACGTTCTGAAATTGAAGGTCAAGACCGCACCAATCTGGAACTGCCCGAAAGCCAGACCTCCCTGCTCCACGCGCTCGCCCGGGTCAATTCCAATATCGTGCTGGTTCTCTCCGGTGGTGCACCTTTCCGGATGCCCGACAGTAAGCTTTTCCGTGCTGCAATTCACGGTTATCTGGCCGGACAGGCTGGTGGACCGGCTATGGCGGATGCGCTCCTTGGCATCGTCAACCCCAGCGGCAAGCTGAACGAAACATGGCCTCTGGCGCTGGAAGATACCCCCTGCCACAACTACTATCCCGGAAAAGCCCGTACCTGCGAATACCGGGAGGGTCTGTATGTGGGCTACCGCTACTATGACACCGCCGGCATTCCCGTCCGCTATCCCTTCGGCCATGGCATGAGCTACACTGCCTTCGCCTACTCCGGTTTGAAGGCGGACACCAGACAGGTGACCTTCACACTGACCAACACAGGTGACCGGGACGGCGCGGAAATCGCGCAGGTCTACATCGGCTGCAAGAACAGCCGCATCCACCGCCCCCGCAAGGAGCTGAAAGGCTTTGCCAAGGTATTCCTGAGAGCCGGAGAATGCAAGGAGGTCACCATCCCGCTGGACGACAAGGCTTTCCGCTATTTCGACACCAGCACCGGAGAATTTGAGATTGAGACCGGAGCATACGAAATTTCCGTAGCCGCCTCTGTCAGTGATGTGAAGCTGACCACCACGATCCCCCTGCTTATTGGCAGCGCAGAGCCCGCCGCGCAGGATCTTCCCTCCTACAAATCCGCCAATGTAGCCGCCGTCAGTGACGCAGAGTTTGCTGCACTGCTGAGCCGCCCCATCCCGGATAACGGCTGGACACCAAATATTGATATCAATGATCCCCTGTCCCGTCTGGGTGATGCCAGGAGCACGCTGATCCGCATGCTTTTCCGGGTGCTGAAGAAGAAAATGGAAGCCGACCCTTCCGATTCCATGATGCTCTATGTATTCCACCTGCCTCTGCGGGCTATTGCAAAAACCACTGCCGGCATGATCACGGAAAATATGGTAAAGGATCTGCTGGATATGGCAAACGGCCATGGATTTACCGGCCTTTGCCGCTTTGTCGGACACTACTTCCGCGACAGGAAGAAGATCAAGGCCTATCGGGCGAAGCTGGAGAAATAATTTACGGGCGCGTTGCTTTTCGCAACGCGCCCCGCTGTTTTCATTGTTCAAATTTCAGTTTAGCGCACAGTCTATCGATACTATCGTAGGGGCGGCGACCCGCCGCCCGGCGGCACAATGTTACGAATTTGCCGAAAACCTATGCGAATTCGTAACATTTCTCTGCGCGGGCGACCAATGGTCGCCCCTACGTTATCTACACTACATGGTGCGATAAACATCAATTTCCTTTTCAGCTTTCCATCTGCTTGCCGAGGAAGCCCGCAGCGGTCTGCGCCAGCTTCTGGTCGGCCTCCTGCAGGGGCGTATCATTCTCCTGCAGCAGCATCATGACGCAGCCCATCAGATCGCCTTGAGAAAGGATCGGTGCCGCCACGCCCAGATGGTACTTTTCCGTCCCCTCACAGGCGCGGATGATGCTCTCACCCTCCTGATAGCGGTAATTCTTTCGCTGTTCCATCAGCCGGTCCAGCTCTGCGGAATTGGGCTTGTCCAGCAGTTCCCGCTTGGGCGCGCCGGACAGGGCAATAATGGAATCCCGATCCGCCACCGCTGCAATGCGTCCCGTAGCACCGCCGATGGCCTCACACATCTGAGACGCAAATTCCTGCAGCTCCCCCATTGGGGAATACTTCCTGAAAATGACGCCGCCGTCTTTTTCGGTATAAATTTCCAGTGGATCGCCCTCACGAATGCGGAGGGTACGGCGGATTTCCTTGGGAATGACGATTCTGCCGAGATCATCGACACGGCGGACAATGCCTGTAGCTTTCATATATATTCTCTCCTCTTAATCTTACAAATTACGATGCTATTATTTGTAAACTTAAGAGGATTATACTGCTTTGTTTACTTTTTACTTTTGCCGTGTTATGATACACAAAAACAGCAAGGAGAACTGCCCATGCTTCAGGATATGGATATTGGCCGTCTGGAAAACGAATTTCGAAATATTGCAGCCACCGCTGAGGACACCATTCTCTGCTTTCATGCCGGTCAGGTGCTGCTTCACCGGGACGCGGATGATACGCTGGCACTGCCCACCCTTTCCTGCATCCCGTCATGGGAAAACGCCGCGGCACCGCGCTATCTTTTCCGCATGCAGGAGCAGAACTATTTTCTCTGGACAGATCCTGCACCGGTTTCTCCCGACGGCTGCTTTGACTATGAGCCAGCGCGGCAGCTGCGCCAGCGCAGAAGCAAATCGCTGTGCTATGCCGTGCTGACGGGCTGGCATTTATACAACTGGTACCGCGCCAACCGTTTGTGCGGCTGCTGCGGTACACCTACAGAGCACGACAGCAAAGAACGGATGCTCCGCTGCCCGGCCTGCGGGAATATGATCTTTCCCCGCATCAGCCCTGCGGTCATCGTTGCCGTGACTGACGGTGACCGTCTTCTGCTGAGCAAATACGCAGGCCGCGCCTATACCCGCTATGCCCTTCTGGCGGGTTATACGGAAATCGGCGAGACCATCGAGCAGACCGTCCACCGGGAGGTCATGGAAGAAGTGGGTCTGAAGGTGAAGAACCTTCGTTACTACAAAAGCCAGCCCTGGGGCGTGGACGGAAACGTGCTGATGGGCTTTTTCTGCGATGTGGACGGAAGCAATACCATCCACATTGACGAAAATGAGCTTTCTATGGCAGCGTGGTATCTCCGCGATGCCCTGCCTGCCCATGACGACGGCATCAGTCTGACCCGTGAGATGATCCGGGTGTTTGAAGAAGGTCGGGAGCCGAAATAAATCCGATCTGTTTGGCAGGGAAAACAGCCCACTTGCTCCTGCTTTAAGGGATTCCCTTTCTGGCGGCCGTTCCTTTACACATGCTCAGATGTTCCATTTTGACTTTTAACAGCAAATATGCTATGGTAATATTTCAAACAGCTTCTCCGTATTGTTTCCGTTTTCAGTAAAAAGGGAAATATCAGCGGCGTTAACACAGGAGACAAACATGAAAAAATTCAAGCCGTTTTTCAGCTTCGCGTTGTTCATATTCCTGCTGGAGTTGCTGGGTGTCCTTATAATTACCGCACCCGGCATCTGGACACCCGGTACCGGCAGCTTCCGCAGCCTCAGCACCGTGCTTCTTGGAGCCGGCTTTCTCGGAGTGGCCTACCTTTTGATCCGAAAAGGCAGGCTCAAGCCGCTGACCCTGCGGATCCTGAAAATTTGCAATCTCGCCTGTCTGAGCATGCTCCTTGCTTTTTCTGCTTTCTGCATTCTGGCGTTTGCACATCCTTATCAAGGCGGTTTTTCCACCACTGCAACGCTTTTTGACCGGAAAAATGTGATGATCGTGGTGCCCCATCAGGATGATGACATCAATCTTGCAGGCGGTTTGATCGAGCAATACACCGCCGGCGGCAGCGAGGTTACCGTGGTCTTCACAACAAACGGTGACCGCTACGGCAAAAGCGAGCTGCGTGCAGCGGAGGCCGTCCGCGTGCTGACGGCATTGGGTGTCGAAAAGGAAGATATTTACTATCTGGGCTTCGGCGATCAATGGGAGCCGCTTGCCGGAACCGGCCACATCTACAACAGCCCCGATCCCGATTCGGTATGGACTTCTCTTTACGGTGCAGCCGCAACCTACGGAACAGAAAATATCGGCTGCTATCTGGAGCTGCCCTACACCAGAAATAACTATGTATACAGCATCCAGTCCATCCTTGCGGAGAAAAAGCCTGACACGATCTTTGCCGTGGATTTTGACAGCCACATTGACCACAAGGCAACAGACCTGTTCTTTGAAGAAGCCCTCTGCAATGTTCTGACCCTTTATCCTGATTATCATCCGGCAGTCTATAAAGGCTTTTGCTACGGAACCGCGTGGAATGCTGTAGACGATTTCTTCTGCAATGCGAATCTGCAGTCCAGCAAGCATCCCGACAGCCAAACCTGGTCTGATTCCGCCTATGGCTACGCATGGGAGCAGCGCTCCCGTTTTCCTGTGAGCCAGTCCAATCTGAACTGGATCTCCTTCAACAATTCCGTCTTTGCCGCGCTGGACCGGTATACCTCTCAGGATGCCGTGTGGCAGGCTACGCGCATTCTCAATGGCGATAAGGTTTTCTGGCAGCGCAGAACGGACAGTCTGCTTTATGGCGCGGAAGTTTTCGTGGGTGGTCAGAAAACAGATACACTGAATGATTTTAAGCTCAAGGATTTTGATGACCTTGCTGACAGCGGCTGCGTCAATTCCGGTTTCGTTCCGCTGCAGGATCAGAAGGTAACAGTTCAGGCTGGGGATGTCATCGCGGTCAACCGCATCCACCTGTATGACAATCCCGACACCGCTGCCAATATTCTGTCCGGTTTTATTACTTTCAGTGACGGTTCCCGTGTGGATTTCTCCGGGCTGAATCAGGACGGAAGCGCCACCGTACTGACCTTCCCTGAAAAACAGGTCAACTGGATGGAAATTACCGTGACCGGCGCAGACAGCGGCACTGCGGGGCTGAGTGAAATTGAAGCATTTTTCGATGCTGCTCCGGCGCAGGCTTCCGAAACCTGCCTGATGGCTGTAGATGCCGGGGGCAATTTTGTTTACGATTATCTGCTCCGCTGCAGCAACTCTGTCAGCCTCATCATCTGCAGCTTCCCCGATAAAAAGCTGTTAAATACAGATGACATTTCCCTGTCTTTTGAAGCCGGCGGAAAGCGCGCATCGTATTGCTGGGAGGCAGATCAACTGGTGGTAACCTGCGAAAAAGGCGCACAGTGCCGGATCACCGTTTCTGACGGCCTTTCCAGCACCACCTTTACGGTTTCAAATCCTACGGATGCAGGCTATGCCTATTTGCGGGTTCTGCGCTTTACCGACCGCCATATCCTGAATGTCCGGTCTCTGGTCTTTTATCTCACCGGGCTGCTCGAATCCATTCTGATGGATGTATAATTACCACAAAACACAGGCGCAGTTGGAAACTGATCCAACTGCGCCCGTTCTTTTTAAGGGATAAAAATATATCTGCTTTCACTGCACCGGCAGCTCTTCGAGCAAAGGCATCACGTGTGTGTACACCGTCAACCCATACCGTTAAACAAGGCAAAAATCACTGGTATCGTGATGCATGATAACAAGTGGGAAACCAGTGCCATTCCGGCTGCTGCAGAGGTATCTTTTCCATACGCGCTGGGTACTACGATTGTATTTAGCCCCAATGGCATTGCCAGTGAGCAGACCGTGCAAAGCGCAAGACCATCTGCCAAATTCAGCAAGTGAAGAATACACATTCCTGCTACTGGAATGAGTAATAACCTGATAACTGAAACGACGTAAATACTTGTGTTTGTCATCGTTTTCTTTAAATTGATTTTGGCGATTGTCATTCCGGTGAGCATCATGGCAATTGGCGACATACAATTACCAAGAGATGTTACCGCCGAAGCGAAGAATGCCGGAGTTTGCAGTCCTGCGGTTCCAATGATGATACCTGCAACCATCGTAATAAACATCGGGTTCACCAAATTCCGGAGGCCGGATTTGAAGCTGTTCTTTCGTCCATTAGCCGGCATTAGTAATGACGGTACACCCCACAGATAAATAAATACCCAAAACGGCAGAACAAAAATCAAGTATTCCATGAATATGTCTGGGAAAAGCGCAGCCACAACTGCATTGCCCATGAAACCAAAATTAGAAAAGGCTAAACCATAGGTATAGATGTTTCGTATATACGGATCGTTGCTGCACAACCGCGCCAATACAATCGCTACAGGGATGGTAACGGCAATAACTGCAAATCCGCAGAGCAGGTAGGAGCCTGCCTCTCCTATCCGTTCTAACGTAAAATTCTGCATAAAAGTTCCAAGCACTAATGCTGGGATAAAAACGTAATTTTCCAGCATCGACAGCAGTTTTGCACCATGCTCCGGAATGATATTGAACCGAACCAATAGATAGCCGATCATGACAAGCAAAAGCAGGTAGGCCATCTGGTTTAATGTGGATAAAAAAACAGTCATGCTATTATCGACTTTCCTTCCCACTGGGAATCAGCAGGAATGTTCATAATCTGCGCAATGGTAGGTGCCAAGTCCAGAATCGTTACACCGGTCAACTCCTTGCCGCATTCGAAAGATGAGCCAATAAAGAATTGCGGAATCGTGGTATCCTCCGGAATATCCATTCCATGGGTGCGGTCGTGGCCGCCATGATCAGACGTAACAATAATGGTATACTCTTGCCCGCAGGCCTCATATACCCGTTTCACATTGTCCAGAGCCGCACTTACATAGCGAAGGTATTCATCGGACATCCAACCGTTTTTGTGACCTCCTTTTTCATCAGTCTCTACCATATAGAGGAAGATAAAATCCGGTTTGCTTTGTTGGATACGATCCAATGCAAGATTTGTCAGTGTGCTATCGGTAGCATCTTCTATATACGCATTCAGATAGGCAGCATACTTCAGAGAACCTGGCCTGGAAACATCGCGCAGTGGTTCCCAGCCGTAATACATGGCACATATGCCTCCGTAGAGCTTGATCTGCTCAAACAGGCCATTTATCGGGCGTGCCATGGGACTATAAAGGTTGGTTGTTATGCCGTGCCTTTCCGGTGGTACGCTGTGGAACATAGACATATGGCACGGCAAGGTAACAGAAGGCAGTACAGTGTGGCCGTTCAATGTATAGGTGCCAATCTTCATCATTACTTTCGCAAACGGATTGCCACATGCTAAAAACCCATCCGGACGCATACCATCAATAGATATTAAAATTACTTTATTTTTCATAATATTGCCGTCCTTCCTACTGGAAATCAGTTGAATGTCTCCCCGCTGGTTTTTATTTCGTTTTTACCGCTTCCACCATATGGTAGAGCTTCAGGCTCAGCAGAATTTCGAGCTGGGCAATTACAAACAGGATTGCCATGACCACGGCCATGGGGAATCTCAGCAGCACGGCAGAGAAGCCGAGACCCATTCCCGCAGTGCCCACCTTCATGACCAGCGTCATCATGGTCAGTAAGGTCTGGTGCTGCTCAGCCGGTGTATGCTCCAGAAGCATATCCTGTATATACAGCCGGAACGGGTCTCTTGCGAAGAGGATGATGATGTAGCCAAGGCTCATAACTGCGATTTTGAAGAAAACACCAGGAATCCGGGCACCGAACAGCAGCAGTCCGATGGCCGTGCACAGCAGCACAGGCAGGGCTACACCTGTCTTTGTCTGGTATTTTTCATAGAGCCTTGCAAAAAGAATGTTGGAAAACACGCGGACGACCCGGGATACGCAGATCACAGCACCGATGACCAGCGCCGTATCTTCCACATTGAAATTCTGAAGCAGATGCTGCTGGATAAAGAGCTTGCCGTCGGACTGGCCGGAGTTAACGATGGGATAGAACAGACCGTACACGGCCAGCGTCATGATCACCAGGCCGCTATAGCGGAATCTGTTTTTCCCGCCTTTTTCGTTCTTCAGCGCAAGCTTATTGCTGCCGGAAAAGTCCTTCATAAAAAAGGACAGTAGAAAACCGGTGGCACAGGTGGTGATACAGCCGATCATGGGCAGGTAGTGGTTCAGGTTGAACATCAGGCTGGCTACGAACGCGATCACCATGGTGATGGCAGAGTAGACCGTATTGCCTTTTGCCCGCAGCTTTACAAAATCACTGCGCCGGCCTGCCAGTTCCAGATTATTTTTCAGCATCACCACGGAGGCAGTATAGAAAATTGCCGCAACATCATGGCAGATTCTGCCCAGCAGCACGACGGAATAGGTTTTTCCAATGGTAATCAGGATGGAGGAAAGCAGCATAAACAGTGCACCCAGACGCACGGAGTTGGTGTTGCCCACCCGCCGGATCACAAACAGCACAGGAAACTGCAGCGCGATGCAAATGATCTGAGAAAGCGCATTCAAAGAAACGATCTGCACATCGGTAAAATTCTTTACTACCGTCAGAAACAGGGTGTCAACTGCAATATAAAACAGCAGGTCGCCCTCCAATCCGGCATACCACGGATATATCCTTACCGCCCTGTCGATTTTCTTTTCCACCGCCAATGCCCCCCAAACTTTTTGTTGATTATACCACCGGCGCAGTATATAATCAAATACGAGTAGTGGTATTACGACATAAGTTTCGCGTGATAGACGAATTTTTACGAGGTGAACACTATGCCCACACAAAACTACATTGCCAGCATTGAATATCATTTTGAAAAATATCTGACCTTTCTGTGCAACATCTGTTCCTTTGAGGGGCGTGCCAAGGACAAAGAGGCCATTAACTGCATGATGGATTACATCGCAGATTTTGCACATGCCGAAGGTTTCCAGACGATCCGGACGCCGATGGAAAACTGCGCGGATTTTCTCTGTGTGGAAATGAACGCTGGCGCGGAAAAGGGCTGCTCCTTTATGGCACACACAGACACCGTTCACGACAAGGGCGTTTTCGGTGAGAATCCCGTGACCCGGCTTTCTGACCGGATCATTGCCCCCGGTGTCATCGACTGCAAGGGCGGCATCGCCATCGCCCTGCTTGCCATGAAGGCTCTGCAGGAAAACGGCTACAACAAGCACCTGCGCCTGCTGCTGACCTCCGATGAGGAGGTTTCCAACGTCCTCGGCGGTCAGGCAGAGGTGGATTATTTCGCCAATATGTGCGCAGGCTTCCCCTATGCCATCAACTGCGAGACCTCCGAGGGTGACGAAGTGGTCATCTCCCGCAAGGGCATCCTCAAGTACCGCATCGACATCAAGGGTTCCGGCGGCCACTCCGGTATCCACTACTTCGACTGCAAAAACGCTATCGAAGAAGCTGCCCACAAGATCCTTGCCCTGCACAGCAGAAGCCGTCAGGGCGGCATTACCTACAGCTGCAACATTATCGAAGGCGGCAAGGTTCCCAATATTATTCCCGATACCTGCACCGTCACCGTGGATATCCGTGTTCCCCGCCACAGCGATATGGACGAAGCCATGAACACCGTGCAGGAAATCGCGGAAAAGAGTTTTCTCGGCGGTACCACTGCCACCGTTACCCGCATCAGCAAGCGTCCGCCCATGGAAAAGAATCCTGAGACCATGGCGCTCTTTGATAAGCTTCTGTCCGTTTGCCAGAAGCATGGCCTTGGCAGTCTGACACCCGTGGAATCCGGCGGTGGCTCCGACTCCTGCTACACCCAGGCTGCGGGCATCCCCTCCATCTGCGGCATGGGTGCCTGCGGCGAATTCTGCCACACCAACAAGGAATATGCCCTGATCGACTCCGTCTCCCTGCGCGCAAAACTCATTGCCCTGTTTTTGCTGGAGGACTAAGCCATGAAAATGACCTTTACCGCCGCAGGCGATATGCTCGTTCAGCGCAGAATCCATAAAGACAGCGACGGCTTCGCGGATGTCAGCAGCCACCTATGCAAGGCGGATGTACGCTATGTGAACCTGGAGACTACCCTCCACCGGGGCGAATACTATGCCAACCAGTTCAGCGGCGGCAGCTACCTGCGAGCCGACCCCGAAACGCTGGATGATGTAAAAGCCTACGGCTTCAATCTGTTGAGCTTTGCAAACAACCACTCCATGGACTTTGACCGCGGCGGCCTCATGGCCACCAAGCAGGCCGTGGATGCGGCCGGGATCGTCAATGCCGGTGCCGGTGCCAACCTCGACGAAGCTGCCGCACCCGCCTATCTGGAAACCCCGGGCGGCAGAGCTGCGCTGATCGGCGTGGTCTCCACCATGGGCACCCCTCTGTCCGGCAGCTATTCTGCCATGGCGGGTAAGCAGTCCCGCCGCTATCCCGGCCGCCCCGGTGTGAACGGCCTGCGGATCGACGACTATCTGCAGGTCACGGAGGAATATCTGGAAATGATCCGCAAAATCAGCGATACCAGCCGGATCAATGCCCAGAAGGACATTGAACGAGCCGAGGGTTATTTTCCGCCCCTGCCGGAGGGAACTGCCGTTTTGAAAGAGCTGCAGTTCAAGCAGGGCGACACCATCCGCTATGTGACAACACCCAACGCAGAAGACATGCAGCGGGTCGAAAAAGCCATCTACGAAGCACAGATGCAGGCGGACTATATTCTGGTTTCCGTTCATTCCCACGAGATATCTGGCGACAAGAAAGAAAATCCTGCGGATTTTCTTGTGGAATTTGCCCACCGCTGCATTGATGCCGGTGCCCATGCGGTCATCGGCCACGGCCCGCACCTGATGCGTCCCATAGAGATCTACAAAGGCCGCCCCATTTTCTATTCCCTGGGCAATTTCGTCATGCACAATGAGTGCATCCCCTACGCCCCCGAGGAAATGTATGCCAAGCAGGGCATGACCAGCGATGCCACTATGCGGGAGCTGTTCTATGACCGCAGCGCAGGCTACACCCGGGGTCTCATGCGCGACCGCAGAATGCTGGAATCCGTGATCCCCTACTTCGAAATGGAGGACGGAAAGCTGACAAAGCTGGAGCTGATGCCTATTGAGATGCACTTTGACGAGCCCGTCTGGCGCAGCGGCAATCCCCGCTTCTCCGGCCGGCACGGCATCATCGAGCGGCTGGCAGAAATGTCCGCACCCTACGGCACCAGGATCACCAAGGATGCGCGCGGCTATGGCATTGTGGAAATCCTGTAACAGGCCGGCCGCTCCCGAAGTTTCGGGAGCGGCCGGCTTTTGTTTTATTTCCAGTAACCGTAGTAGGTCTCGTAGAGGTGGGCATTCTTCTCGTCGCCGCCGTCCACATTGGAGCTGCAGAACACAGGGGGCTCCACGCCTGCCTTGACCATACGCTCAATGACCTCCGTGTTCAGCACCTGGGCAATGGTAACACCGATCGCATCGGACACACCGCCGATGGGCAGATTCAGTCCGTCGATCCACAATCCTGCATCGCCCTTTTCCGCATGGTTGTCGATGACCACATCAGCGACCTCGAACATTCTCTTGCCGGAGCTATGGCGGGAGCTGCAGGTAGAGGAATGCTTCATGCTGGTCAGCGCCACCACGCTGGCACCCTTGGCCTTGGCTGCCAGACACATTTCCACGGAAACCGCATTGCGGCCGGAGTTGGATACCATCATCAGGGTATCCTTTTCGTCGATATTATAAAGATCCACAAGGATGGGAGCGTAGCCCTCCAGCCGCTCGATCATGGTGCTCTTGGTTGCCATGGAGCTGAGCATCACTTCGGGAGGCAGGATCGCATGCACCAGTGCCAGACCGCCGGCGCGGATGTACATTTCCTCTGCCACCATATGGGAATGGCCAGTGCCGAAAACGTAGATTCTTCCGCCCTTCAGGCAGCTTTCGGTCATCAACTGGGCTGCCTTTTCGATATTGGGCATTTCATCATCCAGAACTTCCTGAATTTTAGACTGCAGGTATTCGATATAGCGTGTTCCAATGCTCATAGAATTTTCCTCCGTAATTATATGTTTTCCAGTATCTGCCGGATGGTATTTGACAGGATCTCTCCGCCGCCCCGGGCAACAATGGCGGCAAGGGCTTCATAGTGGCCTGCGTCAAAGGCGGCTTCATCGGTGATGTAGCGGTAATAGCCGTTTGCATAACAGATAGCTGCAGCAGCCGGCGGCAGGAGCGTGGAATAAAATTCTCCGGGCACCGTGGCAAAAGAAAAGCCTGCAAACTTAAAAACGGTCACCGGAACAGAAAACGCCCGGATGCCTCCCATATTGCGGGCAAATTCCAGATTGACACCGGCACCCTCCACATAGGATTTCAAAATACGCACATTTCCTGCATCGGCACCGGCCTGTACCGCCTGCTGCCAGCGCAGGGTGGCCTCCTCCAGCTGCTTTTTTGCAGCCTCCTCCGTTTCCACCCGGCGGGCAGGCAGAATCAGCGTTTCATACCGTCCCGTAAGCGGCTGCGGGTCTTCAAAGGACTTTCCGTCCAGCGCAGCAAGAATATACTCCGCGGCAAGCTTTCCCATGCGGCCGCACTCTGCAAAGGAGGCTTCTCTTCTGGTAAAGCGGGTGCTGATGTCACCGGCTGCGCCGTTGGCAAAAACCGTCAGGTCTGCTGCCAGGTGTTTCCCGATCTGCCCCGCAAAATCCGCCGAAACCAGAAGATTCTCCGCACTCAGCACCGTCGGATGGCAGGGGAAATTGTAGAAGATCAGGTTCTTTCCGCTTTCCGTCCGGAATTCCAGCACCGTCAGTACGCCATGTGCCTGTGCACCGGTATGGCGCTCCGAGCCGATGGGCGGCATGGTGCTGCGGCCGGTGCGCACCTGAAATTTTTCCAGCGAAGCTGCCGCTTCTGCGCAGGCTTCCGCCGCTGCATCCACAACGTTTTGCATATAGGCCGCAAAATCCGGATTCTTCGGAACGATGGCTTCATTGATCCTTGATAGTGCACCCCCGCCGGGGATCACACCAGCCGGTGCCGCGTGGGAATGGATAGCGGACACGATCAGACACTGTTTTTTGATGCCCAGCGGTGCAACCGCTTCCGCAATTTTTCCGCAAAGGGATTCATCTGCACACATCAGATCCAGCACGATCAGGGCATACCGCCCATCCGCCTGCTCCAGCAAAAGAGCCTTGCACCACAGCGGGTCGTGGACACCGCTGTTGGGACGGTAACCGGCATAGCCGCCAAGCTCCATGCCCAGGGGCGGGGTGATCTCTTTTGCCGCGAAACCGAGTTTCATGATTCCGCCTCCCCCAATTTTCTTTTTATTATAGCAAAGTTGTGTATAAAAGCAATTCCAAAACGAAAAATAGCGATTCCTGCTCTAATATAAAAGCACCCATTTTCGGAAAACGAAAGTGGGTGCCTTCTTATTTCACAATTTCATTGATGAGATTTGCGATGGTATCAAGTTGTCGATCATCCAGACGCTTTAAGTTATCAATAATCCCCCTCAACTTAGCAGGATTCTCCGCATCCAAATCAAAGAGTTCGCTGGGTGTGATGTTAAGGCCGGGCGGAGGGAGGAAAAGGGTCTGATTCAGATAATCAATATTGGTGAGAGCGAGATGGATATATAAAAATCCCACCTGATTACTCAGGTGGGATTCTTTCAGTGAACGCAAATACATTCCTCACAATGTGCTTATGTTCGTATTTGCGCGTCATGGTGACCCGTACGGGAATCGAACCCATGTTACCGCCGTGAAAGGGCGGTGTCTTAACCGCTTGACCAACGGGCCTGGTAGCGGCAATCTGACTTGAACAGATGACATACCGGGTATGAACCGGCTACTCTACCA
>JAFYLN010000111.1 GCA_017537045.1 Oscillospiraceae bacterium
GGATGGCCATGACAGGATCAATACCTTGCCAGACCAGATGGCTGGGATCCAGATTGGCGCCCAGCGTGGGGCCTACCGCTTCACGGATGCGCAGCATGGTTTCAGGGTTGTACACGCAGAAGCCGGGATGCATTTCGAAAGCGATCTTGTACACGCCGTGTTCATTGGCAAAAGCTGCCATCTTCTTCCAGTAGGGAATGAGCACTTCGTTCCACTGGTATTCCAGAATTTCCTGATAATCCGGAGGCCAGGCGCAGGTGACCCAGTTGGGGGTCTTGTCCTCGGGGCTGCCGCCGGGACAGCCGGAGAAAGTCACCACGCGGTCCACACCCAGTTTTTCAGCCAGCAGCACAGCACCCTTGAAATCATCTTCAAACTGCTGGGCGATTTCCTTGTTGGGATGCACGCCGTTACCGTGAGCAGAGAGAGCGGAAATCTGCATGCCGTACTTTTCAAAAGTGGCCTTAAATTCGTTCAGCTTTGCTTCATCATTCAGCAGCACCTTGGGATCGCAATGGGCTTTGCCCGGATAACCGCCGCAGCCGATCTCCACGCTCTTTACACCACGGTCGCTGAGAAACTTCAGCGCTTCATCCAGGCTGCGGTCACCCAAAGCAACCGCCAGAACAGAAAGTTTCATATGTATTTCCTCCTCATTACACGCCCTGACGCTGAATCACAAAGCATTCAGGCGCCCCGGGACCTGCATTAATAAATGTCTGTCTGAGTACATTATACCGCTGCGGCGGCAATTTAGCAAGATATTCCGCCAGTTCATGACGCTCCACTTCCCCTTCCGCATGGCCGGGATAAGCGCACACCGTGCATACGCCCATGGGCAAAAGCAGCTCCAAAGCGGCATTCAGCGCACGAAATGTGGTTTCCCAACGGGTGGTTACGCTCTTGTCTCCGCCGGGGAGCCATCCCAGATTGAAGGCAATCGCCCGTACGCCCTGCGGAACATAATCTGCCATATTTTCATGACCCGTGCAGAATAGCGATACCCGTTCTTCCAGCCCTTCTTCACTCAGGCGTTCCCGGGTTTTATCCACAGCCTGCTGCTGCACGTCAAAGGCATACACATGGCCCGTTTCGCCAACCAGCCTTGCCAGCGTGCAGGTATCATGGCCGTTTCCCATAGTAGCATCCACCACGGTATCACCTTCCCCAATCACCCGGGAAAGCACTTCCGCTGCCTGAAAGCGGGCAGAGCGCAGCACATATTCACTCATAGGCTCTTTTTCAGGGCGGCAACTTCGGCATCCGTCAGTTCACGCCACTGCCCCCGCTTCAGATTGCCCAGTTCCAGAGGACCGAACTTCACTCGGCGAAGCATCAATACGCGGTGTCCCACCGCATCAAACCTACGTCGCACCTGACGGTTTCTGCCTTCATGGATGGTAACCAGCACCACGGTAGCAAAAGTTTCTTCCTTGATAACACGCGCACGGGCAGGCGACGTTTTGTGATCGTCCAGCATTACGCCCATACGCAGTTCGCGGATACTTTCCAGCGTTACATTGCCGGTCACGCGGGCCAGATAGGTTTTATCCACCTCGTTGCTGGGATGCATCATTTTATCCGCCAGTTCGCCATCATTGGTAAGCAGCAGCAAACCTTCACTGTCAAAGTCCAAACGTCCGACAGGATAGAGGCGCACGGGGTAATCCCTGAAATGCTGCATCACCGTAGGTCTGCCTTCCGGATCGGACACGGTGGTCACTTCACCGATGGGCTTATGATACAGCACATACTTTTTCACCGCTTCAGGACGAACGATTTCGCCTTTTACGCGGACTTCATCGCCTTCTTCAACCTGTACACCCATTTGAGTAATGACCTGACCGTTTACGCTGACCAAACCTTCCAGAATCATTTCCTCGGCATGCCGGCGGCTGGCAACGCCGCACTGCGCCAGATACTTTTGTAAACGCATGTAATTCTCCTGTTCATTAAATCCTTTTTAGCTTGTACAACCACCATAACATGCTGCTCACGGACAGTGTGAGGGCTACGGCATCCACCATTCCGTCACGGAGTTGCAGAGAGCCAGTTTTCCACCACCTGCCGGACATGGAAGGGAAACGTGCCTTTCGGCGCTTCCTCCATCGCAAGCAGCGGCACGGATAGAAGTTTTTCATTTCCATCATACAGATGCATCATACCCACCCTCTGCCCCTGCATGATTCCGGCTTCCAGCGTTTCCGGCATTTCCATCTCAACACGGGGCAGAATTCCTTTTTCCATAGGCACTGCGGCATCTGCAGCAGCACATACCGAAATACGGTCTACTGTGCCACCTATGATTTCTACTTCCGTCACTCTTTCTCCTGCCTGATGCAGCACAACCCGTTCATATTTTTCAAAGCCCATATCCAGAATACTTTCCGCCTGACCAAACCAGTCCTGACAGTTCAGCACACAGCCTATCAATTCCATTCCGTTCCGCATTGCAGAAAATACCAGACAGCGTCCCGCCTTATTGGTGTAGCCTGTCTTGATGCCGGTCGATCCGTCATAGGTAGTGAGCAGCCTGTTCTTATTGGATAGCACCCGGGCATAATCATGGTTTTCCCATGGAATCTGCATTTTGGCCGTTCCCACAATTTTGCGGAAAGTCTCATTTTTCATTGCTTCCCGGGCAATCAAAGACAAATCGTAAGCGGTAGTGTGATGCACATCATGAGGCAAGCCATGCGGCGTCATGAACACGGTATTTTCGCAGCCCAGCTCTTCCGCGCGCCTTGTCATCATGTTGCAAAATGCATCCACCGATCCGGCCACATGTTCTGCAATGGCAACTGCCGCATCATTTCCGCTGGAAAGCATCAATCCGTATAGCATTTGTTCCATGGTCAGTTCTTCGCCTTCCGAAAGGTAGATGCTGGTGCCAGGAACGCCGAATGCATTCTTGCTCGCCGTCACCACTTCATCCATATCGCAGTTTTCCAGTGCAAGCAGCGCCGTCATGACTTTGGTGGTAGACGCCATGGGCAATGGTTCATGGGCATTGTTTTCATATAAAACCCTGCCCGTTTCCCCATCAATCAGGATAGATGACCTGGATGAATCTGCCAATGCATTGTGCTGAAACAAAAGCATGGAAAGCAGCGCACCGATCAGGCACTTTTTCATGCCGCGTCACTCCTTTTTTCCCTTATCGCCGGGCAGCATGCTTTTCACATCCTCCAGCACCTGCGGAATACAGTTGATTGCCCGTTCCATCAACGTTGTGCTCTGCGCAGGCAGCATATGCACCCCGTTCTCCCCTACCACAAGAAAACCGACCGGCTGTACGGATACGCCTGCACCGGAGCCGCCGGCAAAAGGTGATACCGTGCTGCCGTTTTCAATCCTTGGCGTACGCCCGTCGTATTCACCGCCGCCGGCAACAAACCCAAAGGACACCCGCGAGATGGGAATGATGGTTGCACCGTTGACCGATTGAATGGGTTCCCCAACAACGGTGTTCACATCCACCATATCCTTGATATTTTCCAACGTCGTCTGCATCAGGTTCTGAATGGGATGATGTTCCATTTCCGTTCCTCCTTTTTCCTTCTGCCGGATACAAAATAAGCCATTGTTCCCAGCAAAGCTGCTATCAATAGATTCCCCAATCTGATCTTGACTATGCATAGCGCCTGTATACCTGCCTTTTCTCCCGGCATAGCACAGGCGGTGTAATATCCTGCAGGCAGTCGGGTGCGCAGGATGCCCAGCGCCGTCTTGATTCCGGCATCCGCAAGGGCGCACAGCGCCGCATCGCGCGTACCTGCCTGCAAAAGAATCTGCAGTTTTTCCATGTGTGATATATAGCGGAAATAATGCCTTGCACAATTCCCGATAAGCATGGTGTGCAGCATGCGAACCAGAACCCGCAGCCCTTTGCTGTCTGCAGCATTTCCTTTTTCAGACTGCGCGTCCACCTGCAGTTCTTCCGAATCTTTTGGTTCCTGCTCCTGCATTTCCAGTTTGCTGACTGGCTCCGGTTTCAGATATCGTTTGGAAAAACGCACACCCCAACAGGTAACCCCCAGCGCAAGGCGGATATTCTCTCCTTCCTGCCAGTGAACAGCCGCACCCATTTTCATCGGCGCGATACAAAGAACAAAAACAGCCAGCAACAATACACGCATACCTTTCCTCCAATGAAAGCATGCGCCGATACGAAAACAAGTATGCATCCGCTGTTATATTGCGCTTGACCCAGAATACTATGTGATGTATAATATCATACAAGGAGGTGCATTTCTTCATGGACGCACAGCTCAAACGTGGACTGATCGAAATATGTGTATTGGCCATGCTCCGCAAAGGAGATTCCTACGGTTATCAGCTAATCAAGGATGTTTCCTCCCTGATTGATGTATCCGAATCCACGCTGTATCCCGTTTTAAGGCGTCTGGAGGCAGCCGATTGCCTAACCGTTTACACCGTTGAACACAACAGCCGCCTGCGCAAGTATTACGCTGTAACCGAAAAAGGCATCAACCGCATTCGTGACTTTTTATCCGAGTGGACTGAATTAAGCAAAGTACTGGCTTTCATCAAGGAGGGCGAACACCATGATGCGTAACGAATATCTGACCAGTCTGAATCAGGTGCTGGACTTTCTGGATGCCGAAACCCGGCAAAGCACCCTTGCCTTTTATGCCGAATTGCTGGATGACCGCGAAGAAGAAGGCATGAGTGAAGAAGACGCGGTAGCCGCCATGGAGGATGTAAACATTATTGCAGCGCGTATGCGTCAGGAGCAGAAAAACGCGATTCCCAAAGAAGATATCACCAATGCTCCGCCCGTTCCCTGCACCATCACCTACGGCGAAAAAGATCTTTCTTCCCTGACGGTTTCTGTGCTTTGCCGCAGTGTGGTGCTGGAGGCTTCCCACAATCATGAGCTGACTTTGCAGTATGCGGAAAGCGAAGCCCATCCCCTTACCTTTACCGAAGAAAACGGACGCCTGACGCTGACAGAAGATAAACCGCTGAACACTTCCGGTTTCACGCTGTTTGGATTCAATCTGAGCAATGTGCTGGATTCACTCTTCCGCGGTGCACCGCAAATAGATTCCACCCTTTACATCAAAGTTCCCTGCAATATGCTGCTTGATCTGGATATCAAAACCACCAACGGACGCATCAGCGCTGCGCAGCTTACCGGTATGGGAAAAATCAGTCTGACCAGCTCCAACAGCAGCATTACGCTGGAAAGTCTGAAATGCGAAGAGTTGCGCGCACACACCAGCAACGGACGCATCACCCTGACGAACTCCTGCATTGCAAAATCCTTTGTTGGCAAATCCAGCAACGGCAGCATTGTGGCAGAATATTCGACAGCCAATAGCGATATTTCCCTGAACACATCCAACAGCCGGATTCGTGCTTTCCACGTGCATGCTGGGAACGAAATGCGCCTGCACACATCCAACGGCAGCATCCATTTGGAAAACAGCCTTTTTGAAGCACTGGATGCCCATTCTTCCAACGGCAACATTTCCGGCACAGTGCCGGGCGCAATGCAGGATTACCGCATTGACAGCCGTACCAGCAACGGCAGCAATACCCTTCCGCCCCACCAGGACGGCCCAAAACCGCTGTCTGTAAAAACCTCCAATGGTCATATCCGAATCTATTTTGAGAACAATACGACCAATCAGGCATAAAAAAGCCCCGCTGATAAGCGGGGCTTTTTCTTTATTCGGCCAGTGCTTTCTGACCGGACTGCTTTTTCTTTTTTTCTTTCGGTACAGGCAGATGGTATTCGTTTCCTTCCTCATAGCGCACATTCTGCGCAGGCGTCTCCATCAGTTCCGGGTTGTTCAGGCATTTCATGATCCCGCTGACCACACGGGCATACACCGCGCCGGCACAGATGCGTTCATCCGCCACCACGCCCATGGGCAGCATGCGCTTGCGCACTGCCTTTCCTTCCGGACCTATCGCCACGGTACGTTCAGGCATGCCGATGGAAAAAAACATGGAAGTTGTGCCAAAGTTATAGATATGATGCTTCACGGCAGGCATGCCGATGGAAGCCATGTTCGTTACAAACAAACTGGTATGGAACGGGCTGGCATCCAGAATCACCTTTGGAAGCAGACCGTACCGGTCCAAGAGACGAATGAGCCCCACCAGCGGAGCTGCCAGGAAGGGCCTTGCAAGGAAGCGGGCCAGCGTCAGCGTAAAGCCGGATTCTTCCTGTGTACGGTTCTGACGGATGGCTTCGGATACACGTGCTGCCACATCAAAAATGGTATCCGTGGGCTCGAACTTGCACTTCACGGCATTTTCTTCCACATTCACGCCCTCACTGCCATCCATCAGCAGTGTAAAAGCAACCGTGAGTTCGTTACGGGAATAGATGCGCTTATTGATGATAAACCGGTTAGCTTCCGGAATTTCTGCAATGGTGCGCACAAAAGCAGCAATCAGCAGTTCTTGAAAGGTGATCTGGTATCCCTCATCGCGTTTCCGGGCAATATAACGGGTAAGGACCTCAAAGTCCACTTTAAAATCCATCATCACCTGTGCATCGCACCGCATGGGCATCAGGTATGCCGTCAGCATGATAATCGGGTCAATTTTCTTCAGCAGTTTACCGTCGGCTCTTTTTCCAAACATGTATTTCCCCTCCTGCATATTTGGAGATATTTATTTAATTATACAAAAATCCACTTCTTTCGTCAATCTTTTCGTTTCTTCCTATTTCTTTTACTCTTTTACTGCTTTCATTTGTCCATCAGCTTTTCGACTTTGACGCTGTATACATTTCATGGTATAATCATACATCATGTATCAATCTGAAGGTGGGATCTTTACGAAACAGTTCTTTAAGGGCAAAGATGCCGATATGACGCAGGGCAGTGTACTTGGTCAATTGATCAGCTTTGCTATTCCCATGATGCTGGGACTTTTGTTCCAACAACTGTACAACACTGTGGACACCATTGTTGTCGGCCGTTTTGTAGGCAAAGAAGCAATGGCAGCCGTCGGCAGCACCGGCAGCATCCTGAACATGCTCGTCGGCTTCAGTTCCGGTCTTTTCAATGGTGCAGGCGTTATCATTTCCCAGCATTATGGTGCTCATGATGAGAAAAAGCTGCATACTTCTGTGCATACCACATTATCCATCGCCCTCATTATGTGCATACTCTTCACCCTCATCGGCATCTCCATGGTAAACCCCATGCTGCGTTTGATGGACACACCGGACGATGTTTATGCTTCTTCCAGACAATATCTGACCATCTATTTTTCCGGCATTTCCGGTCTGCTGCTGTATAATATGGGGTCCGGCATTCTCCGCGCAGTAGGCGACAGCCGCCGTCCGTTGTATATTCTCATTTTCTCCGCACTGGTCAATATCGCAGGCGATCTCATTTTTGTAGTAGGCTTCAATATGGGCGTTGCGGGCGTCGCCTATGCCACGCTGATTTCTCAGTGTCTATCCGCACTGCTGGTACTCTTCCTGCTTTCCCGGGACAAGGAAGCCTACGGCGTGCAATGGAACAAGCTGTGTCTCAACAAAGAAGTAATCAAGTCCATTCTGAATATCGGTCTTCCCTCCGGTATTCAGCAGGCCATCACCTCTTTCTCCAACGTATTCGTACAGGGCTATATCAACCAGTTCGGCTCCGCCTGCATGGCAGGCTGGTCCGGATATAACAAAGTAGACGCTTTCGCCATGATTCCCGTACAAGCTATCGCCATGGGCAGCACTACGTTTGTAGGTCAGAACTTTGGCGCCAAAAAGCTGGACCGCGCCCGAAAAGGCGTTAAAACAGCGCTTTCGCTATCCATTTCCGTTACCATCGCATTAAGCCTTCTCATGATGGTTCTTGCACGCCCGCTGCTGAACCTCTTCACCACCGATCCCGAAGTAGTGGATTACGGTCAGAAGTTCATTCTGCTGATCTCGCCTTTCTGCTTTACCCTCTGTTTCAATCAGATTTTCGCCGGTGCGCTGCGCGGCACAGGCGATGCCAAAGCCCCCATGTACATTCTGCTGTTCTCTTTCGTACTGTTCAGACAACTGTATCTATTTGTCGCCAAGCTTTTAGGCAATGCCTTCGTCATGATCGGTCTTGCTTATCCCATGGGCTGGGTGATGTGCAGTTTCCTTTTGTACCTGTGGTTCAGAAGATCCATTCTGGGCAAAAAAGGCGCCGTCTACACCGAGAAATAACCCAATATCTTGACACAAGAAAAACGTCCGTCCCATTTGGGACGGACGTTTTGGCACACCCGGCGGGATTCAGAACTACGGCCTGTCGCTTTGACGCAAATTGGAATCCCGTTAGCAGAATGTTATCAAAACTTCTGAGCGAGTGATAAGTGTACTGCTCACATGAATTGCAAAAGACTGATTTCAGTGTTAACGGAAGTGGTATTGCTTAACTGAATCAAGCGCGAATTTACTTGAGATTCTTCAGCAGCTATTGCGCTTCTGCGGTCAGGACTGTAGCTCAGCGACGCATTTCTCTTCCAGATAACTCTCCGTACAGGGGCGTGGCCAATCCAAAGCCTCCGGATACGCTGAGAACCTGCCCGGTGGTATAGGCAGATTCATCGCTGGCAAAATAGACGACAGCTGAAGCGATCTCCTCCGGCTGACCGATGCGATTAAGAGGGATATGCTTAAGGAACACATCCCGAAAATCATCGCTTAAGTGCTGCGTTACCGCTTCAGTGGCAGTCATGCCGGGCATCACAGCATTGCAGCGGATAGAATGTTTTGCTTCATGCACAGCAATCAGCTTGGTGAGATAGTTGATCGCTGCTTTGCTGGTACCGTAGGCGATCTGCGAAATATCCGGCACTGCGCCGCCCACAGAGGAGATGTTGATGATACTTCCCCCTCCCTGCATAGCCATCTGCTTTGCTGCTGCCTGGCTGGACATGAACACGCTGCGCAGATTCAGCTGCACAGTGTTCATAAATACCTCCGGATCAGTACGGGCCAAATCCAGATCCTTGCCCGGATCAGAAGTACCAAAGTTGTTTACCAGCACGTCGATGCGTCCGGCCTTCCGCACGGTCTCGTCCACCATGGTAAGGAAAGTCTCGGGCTTGGTAGCATCATTGTAGACGCAATGAACCCGGCCTCCTTCTGCATTAAGCCGATCGGCGATGGTTTGCGCTTTCTCCAGATTGCGGGCTGCCATATAGACAAAAGCACCTTCTCTGGCGCAGGCTTCCGCAATAGAAAGTCCGATGCCTCGAGTAGAGGCAGTCACAAGGATCACCTTATTTTCCAGCCGCATGATGATTTCTCCTTTCATGATGAATGCGGGGCAGCATCAGCACCACAAGAATGCCTGCCGCCACGCAGATGATTTCGATCACTGACAGGGTGTGAACGGCACGAACCGCAGCATCTGCCTCATCCATACCATTTGCCGTGTATCCCGTAATACTGTTGGTGAACAAGGGAACCAGCACCGCCACGCCAAAGGGAGCGGCAAGGTCGCGGAACAGACCGTATGTACCGGTAGCGGCTCCAGCTTTGTTGCCGGGGAGGTCGCTCAATGCCACTTTCATGAAGATGGTGCCGTTTCCCCCCAGACCAAAGCCCAGCAGTCCGAGCGCAGCCATCAACAGCAGGACAGAGGCATCCGCCGTGAACAGAAGCAGCAGCGCGCAGCTGATTCCCGTGAGCAGCAGCGAGCCAGTCAATACAAAACGGGGCTCAAACCTGTCCGCCAGCGGTCCCAGAATGACTGCGCCCAGCGACATACCCAGATACATCACCGAAATCGCATAGGCGGATATAACATTATTGCCAGGCTGGGTGTAGTTCACAAACACGATGGTATTGGTCATGTTGGCCTGCATCAGTCCCTGGGTCAGCGTCAGCGCCAGCACGCTCAAAATGAAGGCTCGCCGCCGCATGAAACTGCCGGGCAGGATAGGATGAACAGCTCTGCGCTCCACGATCACCAAGGCCGAAAGGGCAATGATTGCTGCGATCAGCACCCACAGAAAAGCCGGTGAGCTCCATCCGTAGTTCTGCCCGAAGGAAGGAATGCACAACATCAGGCTGAAGAAAATCAGCACCAGCGCGGCTCCGAGACCATCAAAATCAACAAATCCTTTTCGGGACGGCACATTTTTTTCTTTTAGCAACACACAGGGAACGAACACCACAGCGCAGATTGCCACGCACACCCAAACCATCACGCGCCAGCCCCAGGTGTTGATGATCATTCCGCTCAGAGCTGGGCCGAAGATCACCGATGCACTGGAAATGAGCATGTACATGGAGAAGCCTTTGGAGACGGCATGGGGCGGAAATTCCGTCACGATGTAGGACAATACCACCGGCGCTACCGCAGCGGCGCCTATGCCTACAATGAAACGGGCAATGAGCATCACCAGCAGGGAAGGAGCCAGTGCCGCCAGCGCATTGCCCAGCGCATAGACTATGATGCCGCACAGCAATGTGACACGCCGCCCCAGAACATCGCCCAGTTTTCCCAGGATAGGCGCACAGGCTGCAGTGGACATAGCCTGTGCCAGCGCCGTCCATGTGGTATTGTTGTAGGCAATGCCCATATCCTGCACAAAGGCGGGCCCCAAAACAGCAGAAAACCCACCTACGAGGCTGATCAAAAATGCAGCCAGCGCATAGGGAATGAACCCCTTCCAATGCAATCTGCTTTGTTCCATCGTTCACACTCCTTGCAGGTACTGCTGTTATGATGCCCAAATTCCGGTGCATTATTTATCTGGGATAGGACATAATGAACGCCGAAGGAGGGATTTGCATGAAACAGAAATTCTATACTTGCAGGCATTGCGGCAATATCATGGCCATGATTCACGATGCAGGCGTGTGCGTGCAGTGCTGCGGTGAAAAGATGCACCGCCTTGAACCAGGCACCACCGAAGCTTCCGGTGAAAAGCACATTCCTGTGTATACCCAGGAAGGCAATACCGTTCATGTGTCCGTCGGTAGCGCAGAGCATCCCATGACGGAGGAGCACTACATCGAGTGGATCTGTCTGGAGGGCGAGCACGTCATCCAGTATGCCCACCTGAAGCCCACAGATATGCCCAAGGCAAAGTTTGCCCTTTGCAAGGGAGATGAGGTTCGTGAAGTGTATGCATTTTGCAATCAACACAATTTGTGGAAACATTAAGGAGGTTTTGCCATGTCTCTGATCAACAAGGAAGTATCCGATTTCAAGGTCTACGCCTACCATGGCAATGATTTTAAGTTCATTTCCAAGGAGGAGCTCCTCGGCAAGTGGAGCGTTTTCTTCTTCTATCCTGCAGATTTCACCTTTGTCTGCCCCACAGAGCTGGAGGATCTGCAGAACAAGTACGAACAGTTCCGTTCCATAGGCTGCGAGGTCTACGCGGTGTCCACCGACACTCATTTCGTCCACAAGGCCTGGCACGACGCTTCCGAACGTATCCGCAAAATCAACTATCCCATGCTGGCTGACCCCACCCATGCCCTGTCCCGGGATTTTCAGGTGCTGATCGAATCCGACGGTCTGGCGGAACGCGGTACCTTTATCATCAACCCCGAGGGAAAGATCGTAGGTTATGAAGTCACTGCAGGCAATGTGGGGCGCAACGCCGAGGAGCTTTTCCGCAAGGTACAGGCATGCCAGTTTGTACACGCCCACGGCGATCAGGTGTGCCCCGCCAACTGGAAACCCGGTGAAGAGACCCTCAAGCCCAGCCTGGATCTGGTGGGACAGCTGTGATGAGCGATAACAAAAACCTCTACGACGTCATTATCATCGGCGGCGGGCCTGCAGGGCTCACCGCCGCCATCTATCTGGCACGGGCCCGCTATCGTGTGCTGGTACTGGAGAGGGAACAGTTCGGCGGGCAGATCACCATTACGCATGAAGTAGTCAACTATCCCGGCATCGGCAAGACCAGCGGCAAACAACTGACGGAAACCATGCGGCAGCAGGCGGAAGCCTTCGGCGCGGAATTCATGCTGACCGAAGCCACAGGCCTCAATCTGAACGGAGACATCAAAACTGTTCGCACCGGGCGCGGTGACTTCCGGTGTTTCGGCCTGCTGCTGGCCACCGGCGCCCATCCCCGCATGGTGGGCTTCAAAGGCGAAGAAGAACACAAAGGCCGGGGCGTTGCCTACTGCGCCACCTGCGACGGCGAATTCTTCACCGGCAAGGAAATTTTCATGATAGGCGGCGGTTTTGCTGCAGCGGAAGAAAGCGTCTTCATGACCAAATTCGCCCGGCATGTAACCATCCTGATGAGGGGCGACGACTTCACCTGCGCCGAAGCAGCCGCTGACCCGGCTCGCAGACATGAAAAAATCACCATCGTGCCCAACTCGGAACTTGAGGAGGTCACCGGTGAAAACGGCCTGACCTATGCTCGCTGGCGAAACAACAAAACCGGTGAAGTGACCGAATATCGCAGCAAAAACGGCGAGACTTTCGGTGTGTTTGTCTTTGCCGGATATGAACCGGCTACCGACCTGGTAAAGAACCTTGTGGAGCTGAATAAGCAGGGCTATATCCTTACCGACGGATCATTGAAAACCAGCGTTGATGGCGTCTATGCGGCCGGCGACGTATGCATCAAGCCGTTGCGGCAGGTGGTGACCGCCACCGGCGATGGCGCACTGGCTGCTACAGAGCTGGAAAAATACGCTGCCGCCATGCAGCGGAAAACTGGCTTACAACCACAGCAGCCGTCCCCAGTGCAAAAAGAGTTCCCCTCCGCAGCGAAGCAGGACGATTCCCATGACACCTCCCTGTTCACCTCGGAAATGCGCCAGCAGCTTGACACAGTTTTCAGTCGGATGGAGCATCCTCTGCAGCTTGCACTGTTCCTCGACGGCAGCCCCATCTCTGCAGAACTGGAAGGATACATCACCGCCCTTGCGGACATGACGGACAAACTGACCGTACACATCGCCGCCCGGAATGCCGACACTGAAATGGCTCCCTGCGTTCAGGTGCGCCATGCGGATGGTACGCTCACCGGCCTGGCCTTCCATGGCGTCCCCGGCGGACATGAGTTTACATCCTTTATTCTGGGATTGTACAATGCTGCCGGCCCGGGACAATCGTTGGACACAGAAGTGCAGCAAGCTATTTCCGCACTGGATAATCCTGTGCATATAAAGGTTCTTGTTTCCCTCTCCTGTACCATGTGCCCCGATTTGGTTGTTGCGGCGCAGCACATCGCAGCGCTCAATCCTCGAGTGACTGCCGAGGTATATGATCTTGCTCATTTTGAATGGCTCAAAGAACGCTATCAGGTCATGAGCGTTCCTTGCTTGGTGGTCAATGACGAGCATGTGACATTTGGCAAGAAGAATATCCAGCAGCTTCTGGCCTATCTCAAGCAGCAAAAGCAGCAAGACGACAAAAAGGCATAAAGCAGTTCGCGTTCTGTTAGCACTTTCCCACCTTTCAGGACGCCGCCGTCAATAACTTAATCCTTTATGACAGCACAAAAAAGCCGCAAACCCTTGAGTTTGCGGCTTTTTGGCGCACCCGGCGAGATTCGAACTCACGGCCTGTCGCTTAGGAGCAAATTCGAATCCCACACCAATACAGTGCAGTCATGTTTTGCAATATGCCTGAAACCCTTGAAATATAAGGCTTTCAGGCTGTTTTTGTGTGATTTTACATTTTGCATAATTGCTGCGTTTTGTATCTTATTTTGGCGTCCTGTTAGCAAAATGTTAGCAAAATCCTCTTGCGATAAAGATGGGATTCGAACACATGCGAATTGTGTTTCGTGCCCTACGATCAGCATGTGATGTTATCGTTAGGTGGATAAGAATAGAGGTTCCAGTAGACTATTAAAGAAACCATAGCTACTCTACCGTCTAGATATATTGTTGAGATACTACAAAAATACCACAAAACACTTTACAAAATACGCATTTTGATGTATACTCGAACCGTATCAAAGGTATATTTCGCTTTATTCTCCACATGAATAAGAATAAGGATCCAAGTAGTTACTTCTTTGGCCTCCTGTGACTCAGCATACGACGCGAGGTGATGGTAAAGTGAAGCAGTCAACAGGCTTGAGCATTGTCATCGACAATGCCTTTGACCTTATTGCTTTGTTGTGCCATTTTATTCACAGTGCACCAGAAGATGAAGCAGTAATAGCGTTCCAAATTTGTTCCTCAGATATTGAACTGCAAAAGCAGAAGATAGAAGAACAGTTTTCTTATCTAAATCGAAGAGGCACTACTGAGAGTGTGACATACATGTCTGTCAGTAGAGAACAGTGCATAGAGATGGCACAAGCTGCAACAGAGTGGGTTGTAGAGAAAAATTATTCTGCTGTACTGGGGCTTCTTGTCTATTTGGACGATTATATTGATTTTGAAAAAAGTCTTTTGCTTTTCATGGCATCACAAAAGCAAGTTTGCCATAATATCTATCAATTTGAAAGTTTAAATGAGAGCAATAGGTGTTTGCTTCGTGGGCGGTTAATACCACGTATTATTCCACTTTGGCGGAAACCGAATTATTCGTGTCCCATGGCGCTTGCTCAGAATCCTTTAGGACTTATCAGAAATTACTCCTGGCTTTCGGATAACGAATGGCATATCAATAACTTTTTTCTCGACGACGAGATTGTCACAGATTCAAAACCTCTAAAAGTTATTTGTTCCGCTTTGACTGCAAAGTCGCCGTTTGAGGTTCTACCTGATGAACAAGAAATGCCGTATACTTTTGCAATTGAATATAAGACAGGTGAAGAAAATGTCATTCTGGAGCGTATAATAGGTACGCTAAAATATGCAAGTGTGCAAGGGGCTCATTGTGTTTTATTTCCTGAGATGTTAGCTTCGCCAGCTATTCTAAACGCTTGCCAGGATTACATAAAGAATACATGGGAACTTAATTTTCCACCTTTGATTTTCCTCCCTACTGCTGAGTATGTAACCGAGGCAGGAGATGTTGTAAATGAAATGAGGATTCTTGATCGCAATGGAAGAAGAATAACTAGTTATTATAAGCAAAATGCTTTCAGGTTAAGAAACGGAACTGGTAAGCACTATTTCGAACGAATTAAACCTGATAAACAGCTTGTTGTTTTTCACGTAAAAAATGTCGGCCGAATTGGTGTTCTGATATGTTCAGATGCTTTTCAGCCTGACATCCGTAAGTTGCTTCTTGAAAACTTCGGTTTGGATTTATTGTTGATATCTGTGTTCTCTAAGGGATGGGATGCATTCAATAGAGCATTGACATATTACAATGCCTCGTCCTGTGACATTGTTTGGTGCAATACTTGTGCAGCATATGGAGGTCATGGAGAAAAAAGAATGATCATCTATTACCCCTATGGACATAAAGATCCTCAACCCACGGACTTAAAAGGGTGTGCTGATGTATCAAAGTGCGCGGGCTGCGTTACAATGATAGAGATTCCTACAGAGTATGCAGGAAGTAATGAAATCACATATGTGAATCTAAGTCGAGGTGAACAAGATGAATGATCGTGATACAAAGCTTAAAATAAGAAAATATTTGTCAAGAAGGGAGGAAGATATCTCAAAATTAGATGCTGTAGCTTTTGTAACAAAGTGCAAGTCAGTAATAGATATTACAGAACTTCAAAATGTGTTGCAAGGAGAGTTAGGAAAACTGAAGTTGCTCCTTGCCAATCACGCAGAAGCAGAACTGATTAGAAGCTTTGTAAAAACTGTGCATCGAGGACTACTCCATGCTAGCGAATCAATGGAAGCTGAACAGTACTATTGGTATGGTCACTATGTAGCACTGATGCAAGCAGTGTTGGGCAGTTCTCATCAAGAAACCAAAGATAACACTTTGTTCGTGGAGATGACCGCTCGTACTGCTTTTGCCCCGATAATGCGTCATTTGTACGAAGTTGGAGCTTGCCAACATAAAGTGCTTGCTGACGTACTGCACATGAACAAGTCCAACCTGACAAAAGAAATGGATAGGTTGGTTGCATCTGGATTAGTAAACAAGATAAAAGGGGGGAAATTTGTTCATTACGAACTCACTCAACAGGGTTATACTCTTATGAATAAATACTATCAGATTAGCCCCAAACATCATACACACAATGCTGTTGTGCAGAATCAATATGTCTTAGAAGTCCCACGTCAGGTAAGACACAATATTAGTCGGCAACCCATAGATACTGAAGCATTCTTCGACTATAGTTCTTATTCGTTTTCACAGAAAGAGTTGAGAAATCAACTGCGAATTGTTGATTCTGTGAAAGAAGAGAATAATGTTCCTCAGCCGCTATTAGAAGTCACAAAGGATTACTGTGATTTTGAAGAGTTGAGTATCGAAAAATATCCGGTTAAAAGGAGTGCAACCTATGTTCACTGAGATTAGAAAGCAATTGGCAGAACTGGATGAAAAGTTTATCGGATGGGAGGATATTCTTCTTCAGCAGGATACTGATAGTTCGGAGATTCAAGATACCTCCGAAACAACATCTGAGATCAAAAAAGCATTTCATTCTATTTTGAACCAAGTGTGTAACATAATCAAAGAGCACAATGTTGAGGAAAATGTTATTCAGGAAGTTTTTGTACAAAGGAAAATAGCATCACTAGCTTACAATGCTATTGATCGGAAACTTGTCCATTATAACAGCTTTGCATATCTGAGAAAAGCTGAACGAGAAAATCCTTACAATGCACGTCTGATATTCGACTTGATTTGGACGCAGCGTATTCTTAGGATGAAAAAGCAAGATTCATTTGATCCTCCGTTTCCTATGGATGAGAAAACGTATAAAATGATGGCTTCTGAGCTTGATGCTTTTACAGAGTTTTGTGTGTCACGCCAAATGCATATTGATAGTATATACGAACAACTAAAGGATATCAGTAGATTGTCTCAAGACCTATGTATGTACATATCACAAACCATCGACAGAGATTTTGAGAAACTGAAACTGAACTATCTTATTAATCTACAAGATCGGGATCATGATCTTCTTATGAGAATATTCAAATATCTTAAAATTAAATAAGAGTCTTTGGCCTCCACTCTATGACGATTGGAGGTCTTTGATTTATATCAGATTGTTGCAAACAAAGCGAGATGCGGGTAATGTTTCTTCAAATAATGTTCTGACTGATAGAATTTTTTAGCCGTTTTATTCTATCAATCATTGCTAGCCGAAACTGTTTTGATGTGCGAAAAAATTGACCAAAACACCGATCGTGTAGATATTCATGCTGCTAACTTTGGCATGAGTTTTTAATTATTTGTGGCAGCAGCGTAACCGGATGCTACACTGCTGTTTTTGATACTTAATTGTTGATTTGTTAGGTACCATATGCATGCGATGATAAACCATCTATTCTTTATCGTTTAGATGGTTCTTTTGTCCATGTGTTACACACAGTTGTTCAATCTGCTCTGTGAAAAAGCAGATGACGTGTACGGCGGAAGGCTTCCTGTGCACGTACGCTGCCTGATCGACGAGTGCGCCAATATCGGTCAGATCCCCAAGTTGGAAAAGCTGATTGCCACCATCCGCAGCCGTGAAATTTCCGCGTGTCTGATTCTCCAGGCGCAGAGCCAGCTGAAAGCACTATACAAGGACAACTGTGATACCATCATAGGCAATATGGACAGCGTGATCTTTCTGGGCGGCAAGGAACGCACCACCCTCAAGGAACTGTCTGAAACGCTGGGCAAGGAAACCATCGACCTTTACAACACGGGCGAATCCCGTGGGCGCGAGGTTTCCCACAGCCTCAACTATCAGAAACTGGGCAAAGAACTCATGAGTATGGATGAACTGGCGGTCATGGATGGCGGCAAATGCATCCTGCAATTGCGTGGTGTCCGACCTTTTCTTTCCAAGAAGTATGATCTCATTCAACACCCCAATTACCGGTATACCTCAGATGCCAACCCCAAATACGCTTTTGATATCGAAAAGTTCCTCGCTCACCGGCTGAAACTGCGGGAAGATGAAACCTATGCGGTATATGAGGTGAGTGTGAACGATGACGAAATGGAGGAAGAAACTTATGAGCAAGAAGAATAACAACTATCAGCATTTGAAGCAGCGCATCTGCGAACAGCAGGCCGAGATTGCCGCGCTAAAGCGCGATGACATGAAGATGCGCAACTTCATACGGAGTATGCGCGAAAACAAGTTTACTACCTACTCCGATGTGATGCTCGTCATCTTCGAAAACTACATGACGGAAGATCTCACAGAGGAGCAGGCTGATCAGCTGATGCTCTCTCTGACCGACGTCATGCTGTACAGCAACGAGTGATGGCTATGCTGTCCTTACGTTGGTGCCGTGGTCCTCCTCAAATCCATATATTTTCATACAGATTGTTTGTTTCTGTTGATAATTAGTTTGATTTACAAACGCACTTTTCAATGAAAGGGCTTGATTTATCAACCGTTTCTTCATATGAACGTGATTGATTATATGTTAGATCAAACCATCACATAATCAAACAAATCACCTGAAGGCATTGGCATTTACGCTGATGCCTTTTCAGTTTTCACAACATATTAGGAGGTACAATATGGCTTTTTTTACATCTGCTGTCAATATTCTTTCGACTCTCGTTATTCTCATGGGTGCTGTTCTGGGTGTTTGGGGTGTGGTCAACCTTCTGGAAGGTTACGGCTCTGATAATCCCGGTGCCAAGTCCCAGGGCATCAAGCAGTTCGCTGCGGGTGTTGGTGTTGCCATTGTAAGCGGCGGCCTGATTCCCATGCTTACTTCGCTGTTTGGATAAGCCTCTTGCCGGATTCTCTCATGTAACGGAAAATCCGTCCTTCCGTCGAAAGGAGGCGAAATTGATTGGAATTTCTGTGGAATAAACTCACAGAATGGCTTAAAGAAATGCTGGTTGGCGGTATCATGGGTAATTTGACCGGGCTGTTTGATAGCATCAATGATCAGGTTGCAGAGATCGCCGGTACTGTCGGCACTACACCACAGGGATGGAACAGCGGTGTTTTCAGCATGGTGCAGTCGCTATCTCAAAACGTGGTGGTTCCCATCGCAGGTGTCATACTGGCAATTGTCATGGCAATGGAACTGATCCAGATGATCATTGACCGCAACAATATGAACGACTTCGATGTAGGCCAGGTCGTCAAATGGGTGCTCAAGAGCTTCTTTGCCGTGATCCTTGTCACCAGCACATGGGACATTGTGATGGGCATCTTTGATCTTGCTCAGGTGGTGGTCAACAACGCAGCCGGCGTCATTATATCCGATACAAGCCTCGATTTGAGCAGTGTCATTACGGATATGGAAGCAAAGCTCATGGAAATGGAGATAGGCCCGCTGTTCTCGCTGTGGATTCAGTCGGCATTGATCGGTATCCTGTCCTGGATTCTGACTATCTGTATCTTCATTATCGTGTATGGCCGCATGATTGAGATCTATCTGGTCACATCCATCGCGCCCATTCCCATGGCAACCATGGGCAACCGCGAATGGAGCCAAATGGGCCAGAACTATTTGCGCAGTCTGTTTGCGTTGGGGTTCCAGGCGTTTCTCATCATCGTGTGCGTAGCGGTGTACGCCGTGCTGGTACACTCCATCGCTGTGGAAACAGACGTCATCAAGGCAATATGGACATGCATTGGCTACACAGTATTGCTGTGCTTCACACTGTTCAAGACCAGCAGCCTGTCCAAGAGCATCTTCAATGCTCATTAACCCATAGGAGGCAACTATGGCACAAACCGCATATGTACGAATCCACAAAGACCTGTCACAAGTGAAAACCAAGGTGTTTTTCAATCTCACCGGGCGGCAGCTCATCTGCTTCGGCAGCGGAATCCTCGTCGGATTGCCGCTGTTTTTCATTCTCAACAAACTGCTGCCCAGCAGCGCTGCAGCAGTCATCATGATCTGTGTCATGATGCCCTTTTTCCTTTTCGGGCTGTACGAGCGAAATGGTCAGCCCCTGGAAATGGTGCTGCGCTACTACATTCACAGCCGCTTTCTTCGTCCGAAGAAGCGACCCTACTGTACCGATAACGTCCATGCTGCCCTTGTACGGCAGGCAAAACTTGAAAAGGAGGTAAAACGCATTGTCCAGAGACAAAGAAAGTAAGAGCGTCCCCAAGGTGAAACTGACCAGGGCTGAAAAAAAGCAGCTGGCGCAGATCATGGCGCAGGCGAAAAAGTCCAAGCATCCTCAGACTGCTCAGCAGACCATTCCGTATCTGCGGATGTACCCGGACGGCCTGTGCCGGGTGACGGAAAACTGCTACTCCAAAACCGTCCGTTTTCACGACATCAACTACCAGCAGGCCCATGAGGAGGATCGACAGGCGATCTTCGGCGGCTGGTGCGGCATCCTGAACTTTTTCCAGCCGGACGTGCATGTGCAGTTCAGCTTCATGAACACACAGGTCAACGAGGCTGAGTTTGAGAAGTCCCTGATCATCCCACATCAGAACGATGGCTTCGATCATGTCCGCGACGAGTTTTCTTCCGTGCTGCTGCGTCAGGTGACGAAAGGCAACAATGCCCTGCAGCGCAGCAAGTACATCACGTTCTCTATCGAGGCTGAAAGCGTCCGTGCAGCAAAGACCCGGCTGGAGCAGATCGAACTGCAGCTTCTGAACCATCTGAAAAGGCTGGGGGTACAGGCTGAATCGCTGGATGGCAAGGAACGCTTGCAGCTCATGCACGGCATGATGCACATGGATGAACCACAGACGCCGTTCCTGTTCGATTGGAAGTGGCTCCCATCCAACGGCCTGTCAACCAAGGATTTCATTGCGCCGAGCAGTCTGTACTTCAAGGATAGCCACCGGTTCATGATCGGCAAGAAAATGGCTACCGTGAGCTTCATGAACATCCTGGCATCCGAGCTGGATGACCGTGTGCTGGTGGATTTCCTGAGTATGCAGACCACGCAGGTAATCACCATGCATGTCCAGTCCCTTGACCATGTGGAAGCCATTAAACTGGTGCAGAGGAAGCTGTCCGATATCAACCGAAGCAAAATCGACGAGCAGAAGAAAGCTGTCCGCTCCGGTTATGACATTGACATCCTGCCTACTGAAATGAATAGCTATGTGGACAGTCTGACAGAGCTGCTGAAGCGTCTGACCAGCCATGCTGAGCGCTTGTTCCTGATGACCTTCACACTTCTGCATACCGGCGATAACCGCAAGGGGTTGAAAACGGTGATTGATCAGGCGAAGGGCATTGCCCAGGAAAAGCTGTGCCAGATCATTCCGCTGGATTATCAGCAGGAGGAAGGTTTCGTTTCCGCGCTGCCGCTGGGTGTGAACAGGGTGAAGATCGAGCGCACCATGACCACATCGGAAACCGCTGTGTTCATGCCGTTCATCACGCAGGAGCTTTTTCACCGTGGTCCGGGCGCACTGTATTACGGTCTGAATGCCCTGTCCAATAACATCATCATGGCAATTCGTACATGGCTGAACACGCCCAATGGTCTGATCCTGGGCAAACCCGGCTCCGGTAAGTCGTTTGCTGCAAAACGTGAGATCGGCAATGTCATGCTGACCACCGACCATGATGTGATGATCTGCGACCCTGAAGGCGAATACCACGCCGAGGTTGAGCATTTCAATGGACAGGTGGTGCGCATCTCGCCTGTCAGCACCGACTACATCAACCCGTTGGACATCAACCTCAACTACTCCGATGGGGATGAACCCATCCGTCTGAAGTCCGAGTTCATTCTGTCCCTGTGCGAACTGGTGCTGGATAAAGAATCCGGTGTGGCAGCACAGCAGAAGAGTATCATCGACCGCGCGCTGCAGGTTATCTACAAGCCCTACTTTGCTGATCCTGTACCGGAGAATATGCCTATTCTGGGCGATCTCTACGATGAGCTGCGGCGCATGGCTGAGCCGGAAGCGGGTCAGGTAGCTACCGCGCTGGAGCTGTATGTCACGGGCAGTCTGAACGTGTTCAACCACCGGACGAACGTTGAGCTGAACAACCGACTGGTCTGCTTTGACATCAAGCAGCTTGGCAGCAACCTGAAGAAACTCGGCATGTTGATCGTGCAGGATCAGGTCTGGAACCGTGTCACCATCAACCGAGCCAAGCGCAAGACCACCTGGTTCTATGCTGATGAATTCCATCTGCTGCTCAGCGATCCTCAAACTGCTGCCTATTCGGTGGAAATTTGGAAGAGATTTAGAAAGTGGGGCGGGATTCCCACGGGCGTCACACAGAACGTTTCTGACCTTCTCAGTTCCCGGCAGGTGCAGACGATCTTTGAGAACTCCGAGTTCATCATGCTGCTTCGCCTGTCCAGTGATGACAGCAAGCTGCTGGCAGAACGCCTGCACATCTCCGACCACCAGCTGTCCCACATCACTCAGGCGAGTGAGGGCGAAGGCTTGCTCGTCTTCGGCAACACGATCATTCCTTTTATTGACAGGTTTCCGAAGGATACGGAACTTTACCGCATCATGACGACCAAACCGCAGGAGGCGATTCAGGAGGAAGCAGTATGACGTTTGTTTTGATTCTCCTCGGTGTGTTCGTTGGGGTTATGATGTTTTCTGCTTGCAAAGTCGCTTCTGATGCTGATCGGCAGATGGAGCAGCAGTTTGAAAGATGGCTGCAAGAGAACCCAGAGGAAAAAGAAAAGTTGATGAACCAGCATGAAGCTCTGCACTGACGGAGGTAGCTCTGTATGAAAGAACAACCATCGGCTTCAGCGCCCAAGCTGATCTTCGCTGATGAAGAACGGCAAACGGCAGGACTGGAGAAGTCGATTGCTGATGTAGAAAGGGGCGCTGCCAAGACTGACCGAATGAAAGCCAGACTCCGCATGGAGCATGGACCGAAGAAGAAGCCGGCTGCAGGCGTTCCTTCCATCGTTCCTGATGCCACAGCCGGAGAAATGCCAGAAAAGCCGGCTGCACCTCGGCTCCTGTTTTCGGATGAAGCTAGGGTAAAGGTTCCCGGCAAAACTGGTCAGGGTATTATCGGTAAAACAGTCTCTTCGGAAGTCCATCGGCAGATTGCGCAGGATGAGGAAGATAACACTGGTCTGCAAGCCCTTCATGCCACTGAACGAACCAGCGAGAGCGCCCTGCATACGGTTCAGCAGGTGCGTCAGTCTGCATTGCAGCACGATCATAAGGAACTGGCACAGGCGGAAAAGAGGCTCGATCATGCTAACATCCGCTTTCTCCAACGAGAACATGAGATCAAGCATCCGGAGCATTCGAGAAGCAATCCGTTATCCCGCGCACATCAACGCAGGGCGATCAAAAATGAGTACATGGCTGCCAAGGCTGGCCGCAGTACCGGCGCTGCCTACGGCGCAAAACGCAATGCGCAGAAGGCTGTCAAAAAGACATCTGAAGCCACGGAATCTGTTGCGGCATTCATCGTAAAGCATAAGCATTTCGTTGTGGTGTTTGCTCTGGTAGCGATGCTGATGTTCCTGATGAATGCTTTGTCCTCCTGTACGCCACTCTTACAGGCTGGTCTACAAGCCTTTGTGATGGGAACTTATCCCGCAGAGGAAGCTGACATCAAAGCGGCTGAGCGCACCTACAAAACCAAGGAGGATGAGCTGAAGCAGGAGCTTGAACACTATGAGCTATATCACCCTGGTTACGACGAGTACATCATTGAAGCCGATATCAGCAAGATCTGGCATGACCCTTACGCCTTGATATCCATCATCTCTGCTTACCACGGCGGTGAGGAATGGTGGATTGATGACGTGTACAGCACCATCGATATGCTGTTTAATTGGCAGTACAAAGTGACGGAAACCATCTCCAGCAAAATCCGCTATCGAACTGTAGAACAACAAGGCACGCGCCTGATCACCGATCCTGTTACCGGCGACACACACACAGAAACCTATACCTACACTGTTTCGGTCCCCTACGCCTACTCTATTTGCACCATCTCACTAGCGACTGAGCGCTTGTCTCATGCGCCGGTATATGTCATGAGCCGCGAAAAGATGGGACTGTATGCGCTGTATATGTCCACGCTGGGCAATATGTCCGGTATATTCGATGGAAATCTATATGCCTCGAAATTGGAAGAGCCGATGGTGTATGAGGTGCCGAAGGAACTGTTGGATGCTGATCCGCAGTTTGCTATGTTGGTAGAAGCTGCAAACAAGTGTTTGGGTTATCCGTATGTGTGGGGCGGTTATGATCCATCCACATCCTTTGATTGCTCCGGTTTTATTTCGTGGCTCTTTACAAGCACCGGGATTAACAATATTGGGCACATGGGGGCAACCGGGCTCTATGGGCACAGTGATCCAATCCAACCAGAGGATGCCCGACCTGGCGATGTCATCTTCTTTCAGGGAACTATGGGAGATGATGTTGGTGGTATTACACACTGTGGCCTGTATGTAGGTAATAATATGATGATCCATTGCGGCAATCCATGCAGTTATGCTAATCTGACTGACGCTTATTGGCAGCAGCATTTATATGGGTTTGGCCGACTATATGATCACTAAGGAGGATATATGAAACGACGTAAACAAGGAAACCATGCTCTGTTGGAAAAGTACATTCAGGAGCGAGAGCGCAATCTGGAAGAGATCGCGCGACTCACCGCCCGAAATAAGGAATTGGATCCCATCATCGTGGAGGAGGAAAATCTTGAGATTGTTGCGTTGGTAAGAAGTACACAAATGGGGCTTGCAGCATTCCGGCACTTGATGGAAGGATACCAGAAGAATGGTGTCCTTTTCTTAATGGATAAAAACACCGATACACAGGAGGAAACAACCCATGAAGTATAAGGAAATGAATTGGAAAGCATGGCTGGGATTGATAGTTATTGTGATGATCATTTCCAGCATTGCATCTGGTTTGGCAGCGCAAGTTGAGTCTGATGTAACAGAGGATATAGAGAAAAACAAGAGTGTTGAAGGTATTTTCCCCGATCTTTCTGTTGATGAAGCAGGAGAAAACAATACTGTTCTCTATGATACTCTGACCGAACAACCCGTAGAAACACCTGAAAGTATTCAGCCGACAGAAACGCCGGAAAATCCGGAGGAAACCGTTCAGCCACCTGTGGACCTGAAAATGCTGTTTGAAGTAGACGTGAAAGTGCCGTCAGGATGGCGGAATGCTCATTCAGCAACTGTGCGTATTAAGATCACTTCTGCAGGTGATCAGCAGTGGCATAAAGTGACCTATCGCATCGGCGATGAAAATTGGGTGACCATTCAAAATAATGACTTCATTCTGTATGAGGGTTATTACTACACCGATATTGAGCTGTACTATAATGCCCGAATGATTGTTCGATTGTATGGTGATGAAGAACTCTATTTCGATACCGATAGAGAGATTTGCATCTTTGATTATGACGCACCAGAAGTGACCGCTGGCTTTAAAGACATGATCCTGCATGTTGAGGCTGTGGACGATCTGGCTCAGGTTGCTGGCATTCAGGTCAATGGACTTCTTTTCACCACGCTGGTAGATGGCAAGCTGGATGTGCGTATGGAAGAACCGCTGCTGAGCTACAAGCAGCTGGCGATCCGTGCCTACGACTATGCAGGGAATTTCAGTGATCCCGTTACGCTGGATAACCCCTACTACGTTGAACCTACCCCCGAACCCACCAATACGCCCAAGCCTACCAATAAGCCCACCACGAAACCTACGAAGAAGCCTTCCAGTGGTACCAGCGGTAATAAAAAGCCTACCGCTACGCCGGTTGTCACCGCAAAGCCTGCACCTACGGCAGTTGCTCCCCAGCAGCAGATCGTGTATGTGACGCCTGATCCAAACATGTACCCCTACTACCAGCCTCAGGTGACGGCGGAGCCTGAAACGGTGTACGTACCGCTTGGTCCCGGTCAGCCCTACAAGAATGAGGGCAACATGCAGACACTGGATATGCTCTACTCCGCATCCACCAACAAGCAGTTCATCACCGTGCAGACCCGCGCTGGCGAAACTTACTATATGGTCATCGACTACGACAAGCCCATCGACGAGGAAAACGACATCTACGAAACTTATTTCCTCAACCTCGTCGATGACCGTGACCTGATGAGCGTTGTATCGGAGAATGAAATCCAGCCTACGCCCACGCCGCAGATCGTGTATGTGACGCCGGAACCCACGGCCATCACGCAGCAGACCGCGCCCATTGTTGTGGAAGATGACGGTCTTGAAGATAAGCTGCCCACGATCCTACTGATCGGTGGCGTTGCAACCCTCGGAGGCGCGATCTTCTGGATGATGAAAAAGAAGAAGGAAGACGCCGCACGAAATGTCCCCGACTTTGACGATGAGTACGAGTTTGAGGATGAAGAAGAATCGGATGAATAATGAAAAGAGGGAGGCTGCGAAAACGCAGCCTCCCCATGTGGTGGAGGGGCGGGAGTCGAACCCGCTGGCACTTGCAATAGCATTTGTCTCCCACCAGCATGTGGACCACCCCATGCGCACCAACCACAACCAAAACACTGTTAGTCATACAGAATCCCTCCTCAATCTTTACAAAGCTGACAACTGCAAAAAGTGTCTGCATTAGAGAATAGCAGAGTGAAACCACATCGACCGGGATTACAGCCCAAAGAACTGCTACAAATGCTACTACCAACAAGATTACATCCCCCAAATAACAACTACTATGCACTTTTGTCAATACCTAAGCAAAAGGAGCGTGAACTATGCACCTCGTTATCGCTGAGAAGCCATCCGTTGCCCAAAGCATTGCCGCTGTACTGGGTGCGAATAAGAAAGAAAGCGGCTACCTGATCGGCGCAGACTATATCGTCAGCTGGTGCGTCGGTCATCTTGTGGAGCTGGCTATGCCGCATCTGTACGATGAACGCTACTCAAAATGGCAGTGGAACGATCTTCCCATCCTGCCGGAAAGCTGGCAGTACATGGTCTGCGACGCCACCCGCAAGCAATTCAATATCCTCCGCAGCCTGATGAACGATGCCAGGGTAGATACTATCGTCTGTGCTACTGATGCCGGACGGGAGGGCGAGCTGATCTTCCGTCTGGTGTACCAGCAGTGCAAATGCACCAAGCCCATCAAGCGGCTGTGGATCTCCTCGCTGGAAGAGAGTGCAATCCGCAGCGGCTTTCTTGCTCTGCGGGATGGGCATGACTTTGATTGTCTCTATCAGGCTGCGCTATGCAGAGCGCATGCTGACTGGCTGGTGGGTATCAATGCCACCCGGCTTTTCTCCCTGATGTACGGAACCACATTGAATGTGGGCCGCGTTATGTCGCCCACGCTGGCGCTGATCGTCAGTCGTGAAGCTGCCATTATGGGCTTTCAGGCAGAACCCTTCTATTCCGTGCAGATCAGCTGCGGTTTCCTTGCTCATACAGAGCGCATGGTGGAAAAAGCGGAAGCGGAACGAATTCAGCAGCTCTGCAACCTGCAGACGGCGGTGGTGCAGTCCATTGAAACCAAGCAGAAGTCTGAGAAGCCGCCCAAGCTCTATGATCTGACCACCCTGCAGCGTGACGCAAACCGCCTGTTTGGCTACTCAGCCCAGCAGACGCTGGATTACGCCCAATCGCTGTATGAAAAGAAGCTGCTTTCCTATCCGCGCACGGACAGTCGCTATCTCACCAGCGAAATGGAAACGATGGTCAGCCAGTTGGCTCCGGTTGTGGCCGAAGTCTTTCCTTATACGGCAGGCTTGAATCTACCCATGAATACTGCCCAAGTGATTGATGACAGCAAGGTGACCGACCATCATGCCATCATCCCCACACAGAGCATGGTGCACGGCAATCTTGCTTCACTGCCCATTGGAGAAGCAGATATTCTGCAGATGGTTTGCGTCCGGCTGCTGTGTGCCATTGGCAATCCGCACACCTGGGAAGAAACCTCCGTCAAGCTGATATGTGAAGGTATTCCGTTCACTGCCAAGGGCAAGACCGTCAAGCAGATGGGCTGGTGCATCCCGGAAACCACCTATCAGGGCAGTATCGGCGGGCGCATTAACAAGGAGCAGACTGAGCGCGAGTATGGCATCCCGGAACTGAAAAAGAGACAGGCGCTTGGGCCTGTGGTTGCCACGCTGAAAGAGGGCAGAAACACGCCACCCAAACACTACACCGAAGACAGCCTCCTTGCTGCCATGGAAACCGCTGGCGTAGAGGACGCCCCGGAGGATGCAGAACGCAAGGGGCTTGGTACACCTGCTACCCGTGCAGGCATACTGGAAAAGCTGATTTCCACCGGCTTTGTCACCCGCAAGGGCGACAAGCGTACTAAGCACTTGATACCAACGCCCAAGGGTGTGGCGCTCATCACCATCCTGCCTGAGCAGCTGCAGTCCCCGCTGCTGACTGCGGAGTGGGAGCAGCGTTTGAAGCGTATTGAGCATGGTGAAGAAAGCCCTGACGCCTTCATGCAGGACATTCGCACCATGCTGACCGAGTTGAAAGCTACCGCAAAGCCCGTCAAAGGCGCGAAAATGCTCTTCCCCTCGCAAAAGGAAAGCGTAGGCACATGTCCTCATTGCGGCAGGCCGGTCACGGAATCTGACAAGGGATTCTTCTGCACCAATCATGGCTGTCGCTTTGCCATCTGGAAGGACAACAAATTCCTGACTGGCCAGCAGATCGCCGTGAACCGGCAGCTGGTTCTGCCTCTGCTTAAGGATAGCCAAGTGAAGCTGCACAACCTGCGCTCCAAGCGCACAGGGAAGCCTTTCAGCGCACATCTTGTTATGGAATGCCGGGAGGATGGTTCGCCTCAATTCCATTTTGTGTTTGAGAAAAAGGAGGGAGCAACATGCCGGAAGAACGATGGCAGGAATACGTAAAGAACGTGTATGGTAATAACCTCACCGAAAAAGACTTGGAGAAAATGTTCCTTGCCAATCCTGCTGACGCCTTTGCCATCTATCAGCTGCGCGATCATGAAAGCACCCACGATCACCGTTTCCTGTCCATGAGCCAGCTGCAGGCGGCTGGGCTGACCGTGGAGCGAACCAATTATGAGGTGGTCTATGCCGGCGCGCTGCATCATAGTTCCGGCAAGGCGACTCCTGAACTGCTGAACGATATCTTCTATCGCTTCAACATGGAACGCCCGGAGGACTTCTATGGTCATAGCTTGTCCGTCAGCGATATTGTTGTGCTCAAGGTAGATGGTGCAGTCAGTATTCACTATGTAGACCGTTACGGCTTTCAGGAACTTCACGGTTTTCTTTCCGATCAGCCGCTAAAAAATGCAGAAATGCAAATGGAAGACGATTACGGCATGATCGACGGTATCATCAACAACGGCAAGCGTGAGCCTGAACGCCCGTCTGTGGTGGAAAAGCTTCGACAGCCGGGTGTTCATAAGCCAAAACAGCATGACAAAGAAAAAAGCACCCCATCCCTTGAATAAAAAACACATAATGGCATATCCTACGCATTGACATTATTTCGGTCAACCGATATAATGTTAGTGAGGAGGGATGCTCATGACTATCAATGCAATGCTTGATCAGCAAAATATGACCAAATATCGTTTGGCAAAGGAAAGCGGCATTCCTCATGCCACGATCAGCGATATTTGCAGCGGGAAGGCACAGATCGAAAAGTGTTCCGCTGAAACACTCTATAAGATTGCCAAAGTGCTGAGCGTATCCATTGAAGATCTGATTCGTGACCGTATGGAAGCTCCGCAAGAACATCGCAGTACCTTTGATGTATTTAAGTCCAACGTATGTCACCGTGTTAAGGATATAGGCGACATCGACTTTATCATTGAGGTGCTGGAGAGCAACATCATTCGTCAGTATTATGAAAAGAAATGGATTCCTGAAAGCTTGTATTTGCTGGCAATGGTGGACTATTTGAGTCGCCTGAACGATTTGCCCACCGCAGTCGAGCTGAATGATCTGCGCAGCAAGAAGCTGGCAAAGCCTATCTATCCCATGAGTGTTGTACTGGCAGACGCCGTATCTCGCACAACAACTCATACTGATCGCAGCATCAGGGCCGCAATTCCAGAATTCATGCGATTCAACATCGTAGAAAGTGAGATCAGAAATGTCGTCTAACGTACCATTCACATCTGAAAACCTGGATACCTATTTGAAGGCGCTCGCCAAAGAATATAAGAAGCTCAGCGGTAAGAGCATTCCCGCCGAAATTATCCTGATTGGCGGTGCAGCTATTCTGGCCAACTATGGTTTCCGTGAATCTACCTATGACATGGATGCGCTTATTAGCGCTTCTTCCGCCATGAGCGATGCCATTAGCCATGTTGGCGATGAATATGGTCTGCCTAACGGCTGGCTCAACGAGGATTTCATCAAAACGAAGTCCTATACGCCAAAGCTGCGCCAGTATTCTGTACACTACAAGGAATTCGGACGGATTCTGGAGATCCGTACAGTGCAGGCCGAATATCTGCTGGCCATGAAGATGGTTTCGGCGCGTGACTACAAGAATGATCTGTCCGACATTATTGGCATCATTGCCGAGCATCAGCAGCGCCAACTTCCGCTGACCTGGGAGATGGTGGAGCGAGCCATGATAGAACTGTATGGCTCATGGGAGCGCGTAGCTCCTGAAACTGTACAGCTTGTACGCAATGCGCTCACACTTCCTGATGCGGGCGTCCTGTATGATCAGTACAGAGCCGAAGAACTTGCAACCAAAGACTTCCTGACCGATTTTGAACAGAAGTATCCGAAGGTTGCCAACCAGGATAACATCGCTTCTATTCTTGCTCAGGCCAAAAAGAAAAGGGAGCAGCAAACAAATGACACGCCATAATGGTAAAGGAGTATACAGATGACTGAGACAGCCCAGTGCGTAGTATGTGGAAGCCAATCAACAAAGACGGCAAATTTCGAAACTGATCGGGTGTTCTACGAATGTCCGGTTTGTGGTAGATTTGATCTGGGTACCGAAGCTATTGTTAAGCCAATGGACTATAACAAACTGGCTCCATATCTGCTATATAATCGATATGATAAGCAATTGGGCATTGAGTACCGTTACCATACCACACTGGATAAGGACACGTGTGACTTGTACCGACAACAGTTTGATGCGGGAAGCAATACTCATGGCCGTCCGGTTCACATGAACACGGATATGGTCGATGCTTGGTATCCAAAGTCTTTTGCCGAGAAAATTGATAAGCTACTTTTATATTTGGGAGCAAAATCGAAGCATATTGGTGAAGCGATAACATTAAGCTTTGAAGAACTAGTTAGTGCTACATTTACTGATCGTTACGAATATGACAGTTGGAGCAATCGTACAGCAAGAAAGGAAGAATCTTGTAAGAAGGGATCGGCATATATTCTTCACTATCTTGAAGAGTGCAAATATATTAAATGTAGTGCAGGAGCTAACCGCGAAAAGCATGTAGTCATTCAGATCACACCTGCTGGATATTCCAGAATTGACTCGTTGCAAAAGTATACGGTCAACAGCCGCAATGTACTTGTTGCAATGAAGTTTGGCGATGATACCCGTGATCTGCGGGAAGCCATTCGAAAAGGCATTACGGATGCTGGATATATTGCCATCTTTATTGACGAGGTTCAGCACAACGAGTTTATTACTCCGGAGTTGCTCAAGCACATCCGTGATAGTAAGTTCGTGGTCGTTGATCTGACCCATCAGAACAATGGCGCGTATTTTGAAGAAGGCTACGCTATGGGGCTTGGTAAGCCTGTGATTCAACTGTGCCAGAAAGATACGAGGCTTCACTTTGACATTGCACAGAAGAACACGATTATGTGGGCTACGGAAGCGGACATCCCAGAGCGCCTTACTAACCGTATTATGGCAACGATTGAGTGAGGTAGTTCATGGTTGCAGTGAACGAAGAATACCGCAGACTCTATATGGAGCTTTATGATCTTCTGGATAGAGCATACATGGATCGATATATGCTTGAAGAAATCATGAGATACAATGAGCGTGTGCGTACGCAGAAGAACAACATCAAAACCCGCGCTGATTATGTTCTGCGGCATACATATCATGTCTTGACAGAAGACCTCTGTTTAACTTTGTGGAAAGTATACTTTGACACAGATAAGAGAGCGCATACGATAAAGAAAATGGCTCATTATCTGATCCAAACTGCTCAGAAAAGATGCGAAACGAAGCTTTCCAAGGAAATAGCTGCATATAAATCTGTGATTGATATCATAAGAAAACAAGGCTTAGCACATAATGACAAAGACAAAAGCGAATCATTTGTTGAGCTTCGTGTGCTGTTCCAGCTGCTTGATGAAATCCGTGTACTCTTTGTTGCTATGTATGACAAGTCCATAGATACAGCTATTTTCCAGATGAATGATAATCATCTCCGCGCGCTGAGACATTATTGTTCAGAAGGCTTGAACTCAATGCTATATCGAGATGGACAACCCGTTGTTATCCGTGAGTAACCATACTTACTATCACATTTCCGGCATGATGACTCATGCCGGATTTTCTATTTTGGAGGTTCTTATGAATGATAAAAAACGCATGGCCGGTGATTATGAGATCATCCATGCCATGCACATTGGAGATCAGGAAATCGTAGTTGGGGAAGATCCTGCTGCCGCCCCTGGGCAGATGTACATGTGCGCTTTCTGCGAGCAGAACGAAATCTTAGCCCGGTATGATGAAGTTCTCTGTAACGATGACTACGTTGAAATCATTGGCATCTATGGTCAGCGTGTGACAGCACAGGCTGAAAAGACCCGAATTGAACTGAAAGGACCGAACATTCAGGGCATTTTCAATGCACCAATTACCAGCGCTGGCTGTACGACCATCACATCCGATGACGATCTGAACGGCAAGGTGGTCGTGATCAAGCCGGAAATTCTGCGGCGTGAGTACCGGAGGGCTACCAATCAGGTGATGCTTTGTGATGGCGGTTTCGGCGCTTCTCCCAACAGCCGTGGTTCTGCCTGTTACTGCGTAAACCTCTATACAGGCAAAACGTCCCGCTTTGAGCGGCGGGATATTCTTGGGGTTCTGAAAAATGATCAGATTCCCAAGTGGGCGCAGCATGGACTGAAATACCATCAGGCAGAAAGGCAGAGAAAAGCACAGCATCCCCCTGAACGATAATGAGAAAGGAGGCAGACCATGCCGGATAAGACCTTAACCTACATACAGCTGGCGCAGGACACCGCACGGCAGATCACCAGCAACTACCGAAGCTGGACTGCCTATCTGTCCACCGCCTCCCGGCTGTACAAGTACCAATACAACGATCAGCTGCTGATTCATGCCCAGCGGCCTGACGCCACTGCTTGCGCCGAGTACGATTTGTGGAACTGCACCATGCACCGCTATGTACGGCGCGGTTCCAAGGGCATCGCCCTGCTGCACAATAACGCTGGGCAGCTCTCCCTGCGCTATGTGTTCGATGTATCCGACACCGGCACCTGGCGTACTTCCCTCGATCCCTTCCTGTGGCAGATCAATGAGCGCAACGAGCCCGCCATCGCTGCCATGCTGGAACTGGAATACGATGTATCCGCAAACCACGGTCTGCATTTTCAGTTGGCGGAGATCGCACAGCGGCAGACGAGCGCATACTGGCAAGATCATCAGCAGGACATCTTCCGTATCGTTGACGGTTCGTATCTTGAGGAGTACGATGAAATCAACGTAAGGGAATCCTTCCGCAGAGCGGCTTCCATCAGCACCTGCTACATCCTGCAGGCCCGCTGCGGCCTCGATGTGGATAGCCAGTTTGAGCATGAGGACTTCCTGAACGTATTCGACTGGAATACGCCGGACGCCGTAGCTGTGTTGGGCACAGCCATCAGCCAGATCAGCGGACAGGTACTCCGGCAGATTGAAACGATTGCCAAGCGCGTTGAAAGGAGCGTTGAAAATGACCGAGATGCAGTACACGATGAAGGGCGACTACCAGTTTCCGAGCCTGACCAAGCCGAATCAGCCCAGCCAGCCCCTGAACAAGTACGGGAGGATGAGGGCGAAGTATCTGGAGGAGCAGAGGCCGATCCTGTACCAGACGATGCTCCTGAACGGGACGCTGACCAACCACCTGCAGGAGATCAGCGAGACGGCGAACCGTCGCCTGGAACAGATGATGCAGGAGATGTCCAAAGCGGCGAACCTGACGGAGGAACTGAAAGCCAGCGACCCGATGGGCTGGACGCAGCAGA
>JAFYLN010000112.1 GCA_017537045.1 Oscillospiraceae bacterium
TAATATTTATGTAAAAATCAGTCTAATAAGTCCAATTTGTTTGCATAAAAATCCATTATATATCAGTTGGTGCATAATGTTTCGTCGTAATTCTGGTATGCATTCTGGTACGAAAAGTAGCGCACATTCAGGTGTAGCGCACTCGCAGAATTAAACCGCTGAAAGGAATGGGTTTTATGGAATACCTATCAACAAAAGAAACCGCAAAGAGATGGGGAGTGAATACTTCCCTTGTCCGTCGCCATTGCAGCCAAGGCCGCGTCCCCGGAGCAATCCAGAAAGATGGCGCATGGCTGATCCCGGAAGGGACAAAACGACCTCCTAAGATCGAAAGACCGGAGGAAGCCACAGAACTGCCGCCCCTGGCAAAGAAGCTGATCCGTCAGAAAAAGAAGAAAAACTTCCATGGTCTGTACGACTATGTGCAGACCGATTTGACCTACAGCTCCAGCCGGATGGCAAGCAACCGCCTGACCCGCCAGCAGGTGGAAACCATCTTCAAGAAAGGAAAGGTGTCCGTTTCCTTTGAGCCGATGAAAGTCTCCGACTTGGTGGAAGTCCTGAACCACTGCGTCTGCGTGGACTACATCCTGGATCATGTGGAGGAACCCTTGTCCCAGAAATTCATCAAGCATCTTCACTATCAACTCACCTTCGGCACGGTGGACGAGCGCAGAAAGAAAGTCACACCGGGCCAGTACCGAACCAAGAATTCCTACCGCACGGAACCCTTTATGTCGCCGCCGGACAGAATCAGCGAGAAGCTGAAAGCTCTGGTTGCGGAGTATGAATCCTTGGATGAAGTGGATCGCCGGGAGATTCTGGACTTCCATGTGCGTTTCGAGCGAATCTTCCCATTCGAAGACTGCAATGGCAGAATCGGGCGGCTGATCATGTTCAAGGAATGTCTGCGGCATGAGGTCATGCCCTTTATCCTGGACGATAAACGCCGCAGCCGGTACTTGGAGGGTATCCGGGAGTGGGACGATGATCCCGGCATCCTGAGTGAAGTGGTGATGGAAGCCCAGAGCCGCTTCGATGCACAGATTCAGTTGCAGAATCTAGCGGAACACCGGCAGAGTTTTCAGATGATTGGATTTATGGAGGACGAACTATGAAGATGACTTATACTCGCGTGGGTGACTACTACATCCCCGATCTGAAGGTGGAGCAAGAGGAACGCAGCATTGGCAAATGGGGCCGGATGCACCGGGAATACCTGAAAGAATACCACCCCATCCGGTTCAACCAGCTTGTCCTCTCAGGTAATCTCTGGACGCACCTTGCCGATCTGAACGAGCAGGCCCAGCAGCGTATGGAAACTTTGATCTCCCAGATGCAGGCCGCCGAGGGTATCACAGAGGACTTGAAAGCTGCCGAACCGATGGTCTGGGCGCAGCGAATGAACAACATCCAGTCCAGGGCCGAAGAGGTCGTCCGAGAGGAGCTGATCTTCGTATGAACATCACCGAGTTCATCAGCAGGCTGAAAGCCTATGTGGAAGCCCACACGCCCAACTACCAGGACGGTGATGCGGAAACCCTGCTGGAGATGCTGTTCAATGTCTACACGGAGTTCAACGGATTCGATAACCAGATCATCCGGGAGGACTTCAATAATCTCTACGCAGCCATGAACGGCAAAACCCTCCGGGAAATGGACCAGATCATCTACCCGATCTGCACCCTCTGCCGTGACCACGAAAAAACCGGCTTCCAGGAAGGTGTCAAAGTCGGCATCCGATTGGCTCAGGAAGCAAATATCGCATAGCAACAGGCCCCAAAATTAAGGATGACCCTCTGTTCAACAGAGGGTCATTTTCTTTGAAGCAGAAAACCGGCAAGAATACCTTGCCGGCTGGATATGCTTATTTGATTTCCTGTTCAAGTGTGTCAAACTCAGGAGTTGAGAAAAACTCGCCAAGGGTAATACCAAGGCCATCACAAATCATCTTGATGGTGATGAGCTTTGGATTCTGGCTCTTGCCGTAAAGGATATTCTTGATGCTGGAAGGAGGAAGCGCAGAAATCGTAGCCAGCTTATTGATGCTGATTTCATACTCTCCACACAACTGTAAAATTCGATTTCTAACGGCAGTAATCGTATCCATAAAAGTTGCCTCCTGATTGGTTTCTTACCAATAGGATAAACAATTTAGTTGCACCATATAGGCTATGCATGCTACTATTAGGCTATACATAGCCGAAAGGTGGGCAGCGTTTATGGCAAACTGTACTTTCTTCGGACACCGGGAATGCCCGGATTCGATCAAGCCCCAATTAAGAGCGGTGCTGATCGACTTAATAACCAACCACGGAGTGGATACATTCTATGTAGGCAATCAGGGGCGGTTTGACGCAATTGTACGCAGTGTTCTGCGGGAGATGAAGAAAGAATGCCCCCAGATCAATTACGCCGTTGTGCTGGCCTATATGCCCGGAAAGCAAACGGAGTATGACGATTATTCCGATACCATGCTCCCGGAGGGGATAGAATCCGTCCACCCTCGTTATGCCATTTCTTGGCGCAACAACTGGATGCTCCGGCAGTCGGATTATGTTGTCACCTACATCACCCACTCCTGGGGCGGCGCAGCACAGTTTGCAGAGAAGGCAAACCGTCAGAAGAAAATAGTAATCAACCTAAAATAGGAATGACTATCAGTTCAAGTGATAGTCATTTTTGGGAACCCTCAGATTTGGTTTTAACTTAGCTTTATCTTAATTTGCCAAGATAAAAAGTTAAAATGAGGAAAGCTTGACTCTTTGCTCTTGAGAATATGCGTAAACCAAGTCTTAGGATTTTTCGTTCCACTTGACTGCCCCGTAGATAGTGTCCTATAATCAAGAAAAACAGAGAAAGGGGATATCCTCCGTGATATATGTGCTTTCGGATATTCACGGCAATGAGCGGCGATTTAATTCTATTATGAAGCAGATCAATCTGCAAAGCCAGGATACCCTGTATGTTCTGGGAGATGTGATTGATCGACACCCTGGCGGCATTCGTATCCTGAGAAGAATCATGTCTATGCCGAATGCGAAAATGCTTCTGGGCAATCACGAATACATGATGCTTCGGGCGTTAGGGTATCCCTATGATCCTTACGGTCCTACCAGTGAACTGATCCGGGAAGATGCCACAGAACATTGGTACCGTAATGGTGGAAAGGTAACCCACGACCATTGGAAGCGCATCCGGAAATCCTTACGGAAAGAGATTATTCAGTATCTGCTTGACCTGCCCTTGAACATTGATGTCGATGTAAATGGAATTGCGTATAAGCTTGTTCATGGCGCACCCATGGATGAATATATGTACTATCCGGGCAATCCGAGTCCGATACACTTTGCGGTTTGGAAACGCTGGCGTCGGTATGACACCTTCACCGGCAACTTCACAATGATTTTTGGACATACCCCAACCAAACATTATCAGGATGATGCTCCAATGAAACCTTGGTATGGCAACCGCGTGATCGGCATCGACTGTGGAAGCGGCTATCCGGAAGATTTACCGGAGGGTCGGCTGGCTTGCCTTCGTTTGGATGACGGAAAGGTGTTTTACTCCGAGGAGGAGTGTTATGATCATCGATTCCCACGCGCATTACAATAACAGCGCTTACAAGAAACCGTTTCGCTACTTGTCATATGACAAGGACGGATATGCCCTCAAGGAGGGTGAGCTGTCTCAACTGATGCAGGAGATGGAGGCTACCAACATCCGCTATTTCATTGAGCCGGGTGTAAGCCTGCAATCCTGTGAGGAAGTGCTGCAGCTCTGTGCGGAATATTCAGGGAGGATCTTTCCGGCAATTGGTATTCATCCCACCAGATCCATTTTTGAGAAATGGTCTGACCGGAATAAACTGGCTACATATGCGAATGCGCCAGGTGTGGTTGCAATTGGCGAAATCGGTCTGGACTATCACTATAAACGCGAAGAGCAGCACCGGCTGAAGCAGCATCTGTGGTTCATTTATCAGCTGAATCTGGCATGGAAGATGAAATTACCTGTGATTCTCCATGTCCGGGATGCCCATGAGGATGCGCTCCGGATACTCAAATGGCACCCGGCCCGGAAGCTGGGCGGTGTGATTCATTGCTTCTATGGCTCTAAAGAAATTGCCGAGCAGTATCTGGAACTGGGATACCATATCGGCATCGGCGGCTCCGTACTTCAGCTGGAAGAACGGGCGAAGGATCTGTGGGAAGCGATTCCCCACATCCCGTTGGATCGGATTCTGCTTGAAACCGATGCGCCGTTCATCCTGCCCTACTGCAAAGATGTGATCCAGCCGAAACTCCTCCGCCGTGCCCGAAACACCTCGCTGATCCTCCCGGCAGTCATCAAAAAGATTGCTGAGCTGAAGGGCATCTCTCCGGAAGAAGCGGAACAGGCAACCACAGAGAACACGATTCGGCTATTCAATTTGCCCATCGATATGTAACAAAAAATGCCACCTTTGGAACTCAAACCAAAGGTGGCATTCACTTTATTTCATTGACTGTTGAAGCCATTTCCGTGCTTCCAGCATATCTTTATCATCAGGATGAACCTGCAGTACATAATTGACTTTACCCAGCAACTGCATCCGGTAGGTATCCTCCGGAATCTCCAGACCGATTTTCTGAAGGTGTTCCTGGATGCCGAACTTCCTGCAGTAGTACAATTCCTGCCGCAGCTTGCGGCGGTAGTCTGCAGGGATACTCATTTTCTCGTTGACCACAATGCCGGTGACGGACTGTTGATGACCGGGGTACTGGATCCGGGTTTTCTGCTCGTTCAGCAGGAAACCCAGTTTCTTCAATTCCAGTCTGACAAACCGAATGACTTCCGCCGGATCAAAGTCGCCGGAGAAGGTCATGTCATCACAGTAACGGGTGTAGGCAATTCCTCGATCCCGACACCACTGGCCAATCAGCTCGTCAAACTCATACAGAATGATGTTGGTAATAGCCGGAGAGCTGGGTGCGCCCTGAGGCAGGGTATCCTTATGATAGCACAGCATAGTCAGCAGAATCCGCAGAGGCTCTGCGTAGATTTCTTCTGGGAACACCTTATCCTTCACGGTGGAGTATCGGATGCTGTCAAAGAAATGGAGGATATCCAGCTTCAACACCACCTGCTTGCCCACATGATACTTGGCGTTGCGAAGGGTGGAACTGCCAAACCGATAGGCTTTCGCATACCGGGACACGGGCATATGGACCAGCAGAACCTCGGCAATCTGCTTCTGAATGGATTTCAATATCTCATCCGGGACGGACAGATTGCGATAGCCTACACTTTTCTTGGGGAGTTTCACCTTGTGATAGTGCTTGCCCAAGTTATTACTGACGGCATAAAGCGTCTTGGCACTGATACCAAGATCTTGTTCAAGGGAGGAAAGCTCCCTGTATACGATCATGAAACTTCCCTCCCTTTCACGGTCTGGAACAATACAATGATGTATGGCGAAGTGCGAAGCAGTATTCGGGGTGCGGGCACATGAAATGTGCCGCGGTGGGCACACAA
>JAFYLN010000113.1 GCA_017537045.1 Oscillospiraceae bacterium
AGCCGGTCTCGGCGCGGTAAGTCTCAATGGCTTCAGCAGCGGAAGCAAACTGGCGGCCCAGACCCTCGACGTGGGTTCTCCAGCCCTTTTCGACCATTGCCCAGTTGGCTTCGTAGCGGTCCATGGTGACCTGCATACGGCCGCCGCCGGAAGCAATGGCATAGTCGCAGCCGGCGGTGTTCAGTTCCTTCAAAACATCTTCCAGCATGCCCACATACTCCAGAGCAGAGGTAGCAGGAACGTCACGGCCATCCAGCAGGATGTGGCAGTAGGCCTTCTTGACACCCTCGGCCTTGGCCTGACGCAGCAGGGCGATCAGGTGGTGGATGTTGGAATGGACATTGCCGTCAGACAGCAGGCCGATGAAGTGCATGGCCTTGCCCTCTGCATTGGCAACCAGTTCTTTCCATGTAGCGGATGCATACAGCGCGCCGTTTTCAATGGACTCGCCGACCAGCTTTGCACCCTGAGAGTAGACCTGACCGCAGCCGAGGGCATTATGGCCGACTTCGGAGTTGCCCATATCTTCGTCACTGGGCAGGCCGACAGCAGTGCCATGAGCCTTCAGGTAAGTATGGGGACAGGTAGCCAGCAAATGATCCAGCGTGGGGGTCTTTGCAACAGTCACAGCGTCACCGCTGCCGCCGTCACCCTTGCCAACGCCATCCATGATAACCAGAACAATGGGTTTTTCCATAGTAAAATTACCTCCAAAAAGCGAGTATGATCGCATAGTTTTGCATTTTAATGGTTGTACTATTTTACATCATTTTCTGCAAATTTACAACCCATTTTTTAATTTTTCCGTTCCACACAAAAAAGCTCCCGGAAAAATACAAAAATGAGTAATTTTCCCGGGAGTTGTTAAAAAGATTTTAAATCAGGTTGTAAAAATCAACGTTTTCTGCGTTTTTTGGAGTATCTGCCCCGCCGGCTGCCCAGCCGGACAGTGATCATCCCCAGCAGTATAAAGACTGCCACAGCTCCGATAATGACCATCCCGACCCAGCTCTTGCTCTGCGGCTGCTGGGGGATCACCGGAATCACAAGCGGTTCCGTAGGCGCTTCCGTGGGCGCGGCCGTAGGCGCTTCGGTGGCAGGCACCGTCGGAGCCTGTGTCGGTGCCTCGGTCGGTGGTGCAGTAGGCGCTTCCGTCGGCGGCTGCGTCGGAGCTTCTGTGGGTGCCTCCGTGGACGGCTCGGTTACAGGTTCGGTGGGTTCCTCCGGGTTGTAATGGTCTGTTCCGTCAGATGCCAGAAATTCGATTCTGCCCTTGAACTGGGTTTCCAACTGCTCGATATATTCCACACCCCAGGGCTTATCCGCAGGATAGTAGATCGTACCGTAGGTATTCCACATGCTGTTCATTCTGAAGCTGGGGAACCGGCCGCTGCAGTGGATTGCCGTCAGGTTGGAACAGCTGTTAAAGGAGGACTCTCCAAATACCTTAAAGGATGCGGGCAGGTAGATCACGGTCAGTCCATCACAGGATTTGAAGGCTTCTGTGCCGATCTCATATAAGGCAGTACCGAAATTCACGGTTTCCAGCGCATCATAGTCCGTAAAAGCGCGGGCACCAATATAGCTGATGCTGCCGTTAAGCTCCACACGCTTGATCTCATCCTTGTACTGCGCCCAGGGAGCTTCGCTTTCAAAGTCATCCATCGTGCCCTCACCGCTGATGGTCAGCACACCATCAGCATATTCCCATGTCATGTCCGCACCGCAGGTTCCCTGCGCTGCAGCTTCCGTGGCAGACACAGGCAGCACCGTAGTCAGAAGCATGCATATTGTAAGTAAAATGGTCAGTAATTTTCTCATGTAGTTTCCTCCTTTGAGGGTTGATTATTGGCATTCAAATTTCAGTTTATCGCACAGTCTATCGATACTATCGTAGGGGCGGCGACCCGCCGCCCGCGCAGCGGAATATTTCGCATTCGCATTGGTTTTCGGCGAATTCGCAACATTGTACCGCCGGGCGGCTGATAGCCGCCCCTACGTTATCCACGCTGCATAGTGCGATAAACATCAATTTACATCTCAATTCATAGTTCCTTCGGCGCGGTGGAACAGCTCGCTGATGCGGCTGCGCAAGGCTGCCGCCTCCGGCGCATCGGACGTACCACTTTCTTCGATCCATTTCGTGGATGCGGCCTGTGCGTCTTTCAGGGTTTGCAGATCATAGCTCAGATTCGCCACCCGGAAGGTGGGCAGACCCGACTGGCGGGAACCAAAGAAATCACCGGGACCGCGCAAGGCAAGGTCTTCCTCCGCGATCTTGAAACCATCCGTTGTCTTGCACAGGGCTTTCAGCCGCTGCAGCGTTTCGGGATTTTTATTGTGTGAGGTCAGGATGCAGTAGCTTTTCGCCTTGCCCCGGCCCACCCGGCCCCGCAGCTGGTGAAGCTGGGACAGGCCAAACCGGTCCGCATCCTCAATAACCATCAGTGTGGCATTAGGCACATCCACCCCTACTTCGATCACCGTGGTAGCCACCATCACATCAGCCTCACCCCGGGCAAAGGAAGCCATGGCCTCTTCCTTTTCGGATGCCCTCATCTGGCCGTGGAGCAGGGCGATACGCAGCTCCGGAAATACGGTTTTCTGCAAGGTTTCCGCCCAGACTGTGGCTGCTTTGATACCCAAATCTTCATTTTCCTCCACCGCCGGGCAGACCACAAAGCACTGGTGACCCTCTGCAACCTGTTTGCGGATAAATGCATTGATGCGGGCACGGTAGCTTTCACCCACAAGGAAGGTATCCACCGCCTCCCGTCCGGGAGGCAGTTCATTGATAACGGAAACATCCAGATCACCGTACATCAGCAGAGCCAGCGTGCGGGGAATGGGCGTTGCCGACATGACCAGCAGATGAGGATCCTGTCCTTTGGATGACAATTTGCTTCTCTGGGCAACGCCGAAGCGGTGCTGCTCGTCAGCGATCACAAGGCCGAGATCGTTGAAGGTTGTGGTATCGCTCAGCAGGGCATGGGTTCCGACCACAAGATCGATCTGTCCGGCAGCAAGGGCTTCGCGCATGATCCGTTTTTCTTTTTGCGTCATGGAACCCGTCAGCAGCCCCACCGTAATACCCATAGGGGCAAACAGGCTGCTTAAAGACTGGTGATGCTGCTCTGCCAGAATTTCCGTCGGTGCCATCAGTGCCGCCTGACGGCCGTTGATGGCTGCAAGATAAGCCGCAGCAGCAGCCACCATGGTCTTACCGCTGCCAACATCACCCTGCACAAGGCGGTTCATCGGTGCACCTTTACGAAAATCTTCCAGAATTTCCGCCACCGCACGGCTTTGTGCGCCGGTCAGGGTAAAAGGTAGTGCTGCCAAAAAGGGCTTTAAGTCCAGCTTCTCAAAAGGTTCGGCTGTTTTTCTGGCACGGCTGGCCCGCATCAGGGAAAGACCTGCGGAAAACACGAAAAACTCCTCAAAGATCAGCCGCTTTTTCGCCAGTTCTGCCTCCGCCATGGAAGCCGGCTCATGGATGGCCGTATATGCACGGTCAGCACCCAAAATACCATAGGCCTGCCGTACGGATTCAGGAATGATCTCCGGCGGGGTATCGCAGATCGCCAGTGCCTGCCGCACCGCTTTGAGCACTGCAGCGTTGGAAAGTCCCGCCGTCAGCGGATAAATGGGCAGTACCCGCCGGGTGGTGACCGGCTGGGAATCCAGCGCTTCAAAGACCGGATTGGTCATGTTATAGCCGATAAAATCACCGGACACCGCCCCATAAAAGATGTACTCATGTCCGTACTGGAGCTGCTCAGACACATATTTATTGTTGAAAAAGGTCAGATTCAGCCGCCCAGTGGTATCTGCCACCTGCACGCGGGTAATGTCCAGTCCCTTGCGGATGTGGGCGGTTCTCGGTGTATTCATGACCATGGCTTTGAAGCAGGCCGGAACATCCGGCTCCAGCTTTTCCACAGGAACCAGTCTGGTGCGGTCTTCATAGCCCCGGGGGAAATGGCAGATCAGATCCCCCAGAGTATAGATATTCAGATTTGCCAACTGTTTTGCCTTGGTCGGCCCGATGCCCTTGAGCATGGTGATAGGGTCCGTCAGTCTTGCCATTTTCTCACCTCTTTGGTTTATGGTATCGGATTCCACCTTTGATGTCAACACTTTCATGGGGGAAGGGGCGCAAAAAACCGTGCCGGAGAAAAATCTCCGGCACGATCCGTGAATACATATTAGCGATCCGATTCAGCTATCTGAGCCAAACCCGGTCGTATGAAGGAACAAAGAGGGAGCAGGAAAAGTTAAGCGATCAGGTTGGCGACGATGCCTTCGATGATGCCGAACAGAGAGAAATCGTTACCACCGTAGACCAGCATCCAATCCTGAATGGTGTTGCTGAAGAAGTATGCGCCGAAGCCCACCAGCAGAACCATGACGATACCGTTGACGAAGGTAGCAATGATGGTACCACGGACGCCGCCGTATGCGTTAGCAACAACAGCAGCTGCGCCGCCCTCGAAGAAGCAGGTGAATGCCAGAGGAATGACCACAGCGGGGAATACATTCAAAGAGGTGCAAACCAGGATAGCCACGATGGAGCCAGCCAGGCCGCACAGGAAGCCCAGAATCAGCGCATTGGGGGCGCAGTTGAAGATAACGGGGCAGTCCAGAGCGGGGATAGCACCGGGAACGACCTTGGTTGCAATGCCCTGGAATGCGGGCACGATTTCAGCAATCAGCATACGGACACCCATCAGCATGATGGTGACACCGGTACCGAAGTTGATGGTCTTGGTGAAGAAGTAAGTAAATGCCTTGTCATAGCCCAGAATCTCGCCGGGAACATAACCATTGACCTTCAGCAGCAGAGCAGAAACCAGATAAGTAGCCAGGATGACCAGAGAGCTGGTGATGGAGACTTCGCGCAGGAAGTTCAGACCCTTGGGGAACTTCAGGTCTTCGGTGGACTTGGAAGCGTCACCGGTAACCTTAGCAACACCGGCTGCCAGCAGGGACAGGGTGGTGGTGGGGTGAGCGATGGAGAAGGAATCGGTGCCAGTAACCTTCTTGACCAGAGGACGCATGACGTTGGGAGCAACGATCATGTAAGCAGCGGTGAAGATAGCTGCCATGATGATCAGCTTTGCGCCGGACATACCTGCATCAACACCAGCAGCGATGAAGATGTAGGGGAACCAGTACAGCATGTGGCCGGTCAGGAAGACGGTCTTCCACTTGGTGAAGCGGGCAAACAGCAGGTTGATGCCGAAGCCCAGCAACATTACGATACCGATCTCGGTGCCGTACAGGCCGCCGATGTCAGTAGCGGTAGAGGGGATAGCCTTGGGCATAATGGTGGAGAATGCAGTGCCGATATCGGTAACAGCACCGGAAACCATGCTGACACCGGAGTTCAGCACGACGTAGCCGATTGCAGTCATGAAGGTGCCGCGAATGACTTCGCTGACGGGCTTCTTCTGCAGCAGCAGACCGACCAGAGCGATCAGGGAGATAAAGATAGCGCCCTGACCAAAGATTTCATTGACGATAAAGTTCAGAATTGCCATTGAGAAATACCTCCTACTTTCTTTCTTTTATCGGAATATACAAACCGCGAAGCGGTCTATACCGAGATTACTTCAGGGTCTCGAAATAGGCGAGAACCTTTTCCGTAACTTCCTTGTCATCCATAAAGTTATTGATGATGACAACAGGTACCTTTGCGCGATCCTTGATGCGCTCGCCCAGTTCGGCGGAGATGAAGATAACATCGCAATCTGCGGAGCAGGCAGTGCCCACATCGCCGCAGAAGGTGGTAGCCTTCAGTCCATGAGCAGCAAGAACGCCATCGATCTTGATGCGCAAAAACAGAGAAGATCCGCAACCGAATCCGCAAACAGCCTGAATTTTAATTTCTCCCATAAGTTGTTCCTCTTTTCACTAAATTAATAATATGTATATTGCCTTTGCAATAACCTACGGTTTTAGCCTGCCAGAATTGCTTCCATCTCTTCGACGGACTGCGCATTTGCAAGGCGCTCTCTCACATCGTCGCTATCCAGTGCCATTGCGATCGCCTGCAGAGCATCCACATGGCTGCTGGAGTCAACACAGGCAAGGCACAGCATCAGCTTGACGGGGTCGTTGGGGCTGCCAAAGGTAACGGGCTGTGCCAGATTCATCATGGCCATGTCAGTTTTCTTGACACTGGGTGCCGGCGCCGCGTGAGCAATAGCAAAGCCGGGCATCATGACGATGTAGGGGCCAAAGGTCTCCACTGCCTGAACCATGGATTCGGTGTACTCCGCAGTAATGCTGCCGGCTTCCTCCAGAATGCCGCCTGCCTGACGGATAGCTTCCTTCCAGTCGTCTGCCTGAACCTGCACACGCATATTTTCCTTCGCAATGATGCCTGCCATATACTGTACCTTCCTTTTTCAAAATTCTGTAACCAGTATACCACTTGTTCTGTTCCTTTGCAATATCTTTGTTAAAAAAAATTAAAATTTTACAAGATCTCAGATTGGTTGTTGAAATTACCTGTTTACTTTGCTATAATTGTCATGATAATCGAAAAATCGGAATATGACAAGTTGTTATATTTTCTTCGGAGGTGGAATTGTGTCCGGATCTTCCAAAAGGCAGTCAAAATATCTTTCACTAATTGAAAATCTCAATGCGCTGATCCGGCAGAACGTCTATCAGGCAGATACCTGCCTGCCTTCCGAGCGGGAGCTGTGTGAGCGCTACAATGTCAGCCGCATCACCGTCCGCAAGGCGCTCTCGGAAATGGAAGCCGCCGGAACCATCTACCGCATTCAGGGCAAGGGCGCTTTCATCCGAAAGGAAAAATTCTCCGGCAAGCTCTCCTCCCTGACCAGCCTGACGGAGGATATGCAGGAGCTGAATGTTTCCTTCCACTCCCGCATTCTGGCGCTGGAGATGATTCCCGCCTCCGCCAGAGTGGCCGGCATGCTGCAGCTGGAGGAAAGCACCACCGTGCTGATGCTCAAGCGGCTTCGTATCGCAGGCGGAAAGCCTCTGGCCATCGAAACCACCTATCTTCCCCCCACCATCGCCCAAACCGTCAGGCAGCACATCGACGATGATGTTTCCCTCTACGGCATTCTGCGCAAAGAGTGCGGCACGCCCCCGGTGATGGCGGAGCAAAATCTGGAGATCGGCCTTCTGCTTCCCTGGGAGCAGTCCCTGCTGGGTGAAAACGCGCCCTCTTATGCCATGTTTACCACCCGGGTCACCTATGATAAGGATCATGTGCCTCTGGAGTATGTGGAAGGAAAATACCGCGGTGACCGCTACACCTATCGTGTCAGTATGACCTCCGAGAGTTCCCTCGGATGGTCTCAAGCATAAAAATCCATTTACTATATATAAATTCAGGAGGTTGCAGAATGTATTATCAGAATTACTACGAGAACTTGAAGGATGTTCTGGATCAGATCTTCACCAAGGAGACCGATAAGATTCAGCAGGCCGGTGCCATGCTGGCAGAAACTCTGGAAAAGGATGGCCTGCTGTATGTTTTCGGCTGCGGCCACTCTCACATGCTGGCTGAAGAACTGTTCTACCGCGCAGGCGGTCTGGTTCCCGTTTACCCCATTTTTGAAACCGCTGCCATGCTGCACGAGGGCGCTGCCAAGTCCAGTCAGATAGAGCGTATGAGCGGCTATGCGCAGCATGTGATCACCCGCTACCCCATTGGTTCCAATGATGTTCTGCTGCTGTCTTCCACCTCCGGTATCAACCCCTTCTGCATGGAAATGGCTGAACTCGCAGCTCAGAAGGGTGCCAAGGTCATCGGCATCTCCTCCTTTGCATATCTGGAGAAGCCCTCCCGCCAGAAGGATGGCAAGCATCTGCCCGAATTCTGCCACATCTGTGTAGACAACCATGTTCCCGTGGGTGACGCCACCATTCAGGTCTGCGAGGACGGTACCAAGGCAGGCCCCACCTCCACCGTTGCCACACTCTCCATCGCCAACGCAATCGTTCTGGAGGCCTGCGAGATCATGAACAAGCACGGTGTTCAGCCCAAGGTGTTCCGCAGCGGCAACTGCCCCGGCACCGACGATTACAACGCTGTGATGCTGCAGCAGTACGGTCACCGCATCCGCCATCTGTAAGAGCAACGCAAAGGCTCATCCCAGCGAACTGGGATTCAATAAGCTGCAAAGCGCCTCCGGCTCGAACGGAGGCGCTTTTGTATATATAAATGAAAAAACTCCCTCCGGAAAGTCGGGAGGGAGATATTTTCAGAGAAATCAGGCCAGCTTGTTCAGCTTCAGGGTCATGCTGCTCTTCTTGCGGGCAGCGTTGTTCTTGTGCAGAAGACCCTTGATAACAGCCTGGTCAACGGACTTGACAGCGGTCTTGTAAGCAACTTCAGCAGCAGCCTTGTCGCCAGCGGTGAGAGCTGCATCAAACTTCTTCAGATTGGTCTTCAGCTCGGACTTGTCAGCCTTGTTCTTCTCGTAAGCAACTTTGGAACGAATGACATCCTTCTTGGAGGACTTAATGTTGGGCATTGAGGGGCACTCCTTTCTCGGTTATTTTCATACAGTTCTACATTATAGCGTCTTTGTTTCACAAAATCAATACCTTTTTCAAAATTTTTTCGAGAATTGAAAATGATGTTTGTCGAGCAATGTAATGTGAATAACGTAGGGGCGACCATTGGTCGCCCGCGCAGAGAAATGTTGCGAACTCGCATTGGATTTCGGCGAATTCGTAACATTGTACCGCCGGGCGGCGGGTCGCCGCCCCTACGAGATCATTGTAAGACTGTACGATAAGCTGAAATTTGAAGTTCTGTTGAAAGCGCTCTGTCAAGCATGTTTTTTTGCACAAAGAAACCGGCTGTGGTAAAAATTACGGGATACGAAAAAGTACGGTTTTTGTCTTGCCGTGTCGAAAACACTTATGTAAACCCCAGTTGTATACACTCCTGCTGCCTTCCTGTGGAAAACCCCTGTGGAAAAGACTGTGGAGAATGTGGAAAAGTGCGAGTTTTCAACAGGTATTTCGGGCTTTTCAGGAAGGCCTGCCGGATGTGGAAAACTCTGCATATTCTGCTGCATAATCCATGTCTGCCGGGGGTTCCGTTTATGTTACGTCACCGTGTCAAGGGAATTCCTTCCAGTAGAAAAAGTACGAAAATGTTAAAAGCCACGGTCATTTTGACTGTCAAAAACTGTCCATTCAGCTTTTGACAAAAATATTTTTGTGAAATCCTACAAAAATATTTCCTGGTATCATATTCCCGGATCGGGAAATACTCTTTGTATTGATCGTTACAAGGAGGATCACCATGCAGGGAAAAGTAGAGATCTGCGGCGTGAACACGTCCAAGCTGAAAGTATTGTCGCAGGAGGAAATGGAGCAGCTGCTGCACCGCTCCAAAAACGGGGACGAGACCGCCCGGGAAGCGCTGATCGAAGGAAATCTCAGGCTCGTCCTATCCGTCATCCAGCGCTTTGACAAGCGGGGAGAAAGCCCCGACGACCTGTTTCAGGTGGGCTGCATCGGCCTGATTAAGGCCATTTCCAATTTCGATCCTGATAAACAGGTGCGGTTTTCCACTTACGGAGTGCCCATGATCGCTGGCGAAGTGCGGCGCTACCTGCGCGACAACAGCGCCATCCGGGTCAGCCGCTCTATCCGGGATGTTGCCTACAAAGTGCTGCAATGCAAAGAGTCCATGACCACCGTTTTGGGCAGAGATCCGACGCTGGAGGAGATTTCAAAAGAGCTGGCATTATCCATCGAAGATGTTTCGCAGGCTCTGGATGCCGTCTGTGCACCGGTAAGCCTGTATGACCCTGTCTATTCCGATGGCGGTGATCCGCTGACTGTCATGGATCAGGTGCGTGACACCAAAAATACCGATGAACAGTGGATGGAACACATAACCCTGCGCACGGCCTTTGCAAATCTGGGCGAGCGGGAAAAACAGATCTTATCCCTACGCTTCGTCGGCGGAAAGACCCAGATGGAGGTGGCAGGTTCCCTGGGCATCTCGCAGGCGCAGGTATCGCGGCTGGAGAAGAGCGCCATCGGTGCCATGCGTAAGTCCGTGTCTATCATTTGTCCAAATTGATGTTTGTCGCACTCTTGAAAATTTAAATTGTCGCCCCTGTGGGGCGACAGCATCCTGCGGATGCGGGGGATACGGATTGCCGCGTCGCATGGCTTAATGCCATGCTCCTCGCAATGACATCGTAATTTGGTAGTTGGTAGCAGAAAAATCGGCGCGGAAACCATCGAAAACCACTGTCATTCCGAGGAGGCCCGAAGGGCCGACGTGGGAATCTCCCGGTACGATGTTTGTTTTTGCACTGCTTATCGATGCATGGAAGCAGGAGATTGCCACGTCGCGCTTCGCGCTCCTCGCAATGACATGTTTTTTGAGCGGCACAATGTTGCGAATTCGCCAAAAACCAATGCGAATACGTAATGCTGTGCCGCCGGGCGGC
>JAFYLN010000114.1 GCA_017537045.1 Oscillospiraceae bacterium
AAATTCTACTTATGGAACCGCTTAGCCGACATTCCTCCTGAAAGATCATGGGGTGATTGTGTGGCAAGCAATAGAGATCTGAATAAAGCCGGAAAAGCGAAAAAAGATGAATTTTACACCATGCTGGCTGACATAGAGGTGGAACTGAAGCATTACCGGAAACATTTCAAAGGTAAGACTGTTCTGTGCAATTGCGACGATCCATTTGAAAGCAATTTCTTTAAATATTTCGCAATGAATTTCAATTACCTAGGTCTGAAGAAACTGATTGCTACCTGCTATCAGGGTTCTCCCGTTTTGGGTGAAGAATTTGAGCAGCTGTCCATGTTTGAGATGGACGGAGAAACACCGAAGCGACATCCTTACAAAATTGAAATTACGGAAGTCATTGATGCCAATGGTGACGGTGCAGTGGATTTAACGGATGTGGCATACTTATTGCGAAACAAGAAAAATGTGCTCACGTTACTGGCAGGTGACGGTGATTTTCGCAGCGCAGAATGCGTGGAGATTTTGAAAGAAGCCGATATTGTGGTCACAAATCCACCGTTCTCACTGTTCCGCGAATTTGTGGCTCAGCTTGTGGAATACCAAAAACAGTATTTGATCATTGGAAATGTGAATGCAGTAACATATAAGGAGATTTTTCCCCTAATCAAGGAGAACAAAATGTGGATGGGATATTCCATACACAGCGGTGATAGAGAGTTTAGAGTACCTGATGATTATCCACTTGAAGCGGCAGGATGCCGAGTGGATAGTGAAGGCAGAAAATATATCCGGGTTAAGGGTGTTCGTTGGTATACCAATATGGACTATATAGAGCGGCACACGGACTTGGATCTTTGGCGTTCCTATTCAAACGAATCCTATCCAACATATGATAACTATCGGGCAATAGAAGTAGGTGCTACTGCTGATATCCCAGAAGATTATGATGGCGTAATGGGTGTCCCAATTACATTTCTGGACAAGTATAACCCAGATCAGTTTGAGATTATTGGATGTACCGAGAGCGAAGGTAAGGGCTTTTCCTGTGGATTATGGATTGAAGAAAGTAAAGTTGCCCAGCCGCTGATTAGTGGCGAAAGAAAATATAAGCGTATTTTCATCAGAAGGCGGTGATTCAGTGGATATTAAGCTCTATGAGATTTCTGTTCGAGATGTATTTGACGGCTACGAAAACAACGAAGAAACCGGACAAGTTGTTGCTTATGGCGGAAAACTAAATGTTCGTCCGGCTTATCAGCGAGAATTCGTATACGATGACAAAAAGAAAGTTGCAGTCATGCATTCCATTCTGCATCAATTCCCTCTGAATGTAATGTACTGGTCTGAGAATGCAGATGGTACATATGAAATGTTGGATGGTCAGCAGCGAACTATTTCCATCTGCGATTGGTTGGACAATGGCTATTCCATTTTTGCAAATCCTGCTTCCCCTCTGACACCCTACTATGCTCACACCTCTCAGGAGATTACAGATCGGGTGTTAGATTACAAGCTGATGATCTACATTTGCAAAGGCACCGATACTGAAAAACTGGACTGGTTCAAGATCATCAATATTGCCGGAGAAAAGCTGACTGACCAGGAACTGCGAAATGCGGTCTACACCGGTCCGTGGCTCAGCGATGCAAAGAAATACTTCTCAAAAAACCAGTGTATTGCCTATCGAATTGGTGAACGGTATATGAGTGGTACCCCTATCCGACAGGACTACCTTCAGACTGTGCTGTCCTGGATTGCATCCAGAGAAGGAAAAACCATCGAGCAGTACATGGCAGAGCACCAGCACGACACCCACGCTACACCGCTAAAACAGTATTTCAAAGCTGTTATGGATTGGGTTGAACTGACCTTCCCGAACTATCGTGGAAAACTGATGAAAGGTCTGGATTGGGGTTTGCTCTACAATCAGTACGGCAGTAACATCTATGATCCGAATCAACTGGAAGATGAGATCAAGCAGCTGTTGAAGGATGATGATGTTACCAAGCAGAAAGGTGTATACGAATATCTGCTCAGTGGAAAAACGAAAGAAAAAGCATTATCCATCAGAAACTTTACCGATAATGAGAAGCAGACGTTGTACGAACGTCAGGGCGGAATCTGCCCCATGTGTGCAGCAGAAGGAATCTCAAAAAAGTGGGCAATTGAAGAAATGCACGCAGATCATATCATCCCTTGGAGCAAGGGTGGGCACACCACACTGGACAATGGTCAGATGCTGTGTCGTGACCATAATCTCATGAAAAGCAATAAGTAATTTGATAATCGAATGTAGTACAGGAGATAGAATAAGAAGCACAGTGCGGATTGTCCCGTACTGTGCTTTCTCTGTCTATACTTTTTCTGCTGTGATTGCTGCACTCAGGATCAGAGCTGTTCCTCCAGTTCCTGTTTGAGTTTTACTCCAATCCGAACTCCCTCTACAAATCCAGACCGCTGGTGGTCACGGCAGAGGGTACAGACCGGGTAGATGATTTTATCCATCTCCCGGAGGGGCATGCCGTTCATCAGTTCGTATAGCTCGTGAAAGTCCTGCTTCAGCCGTCCGTCGTCCATGGGGTTGGCTTCTGCAAATGCCTCATAGAGCATGGAAAGAACCGAGTCACCGTCACCGAAGCTGGGAGGATCGGATTCAATGTGGGTTTTCAAGATCGCGTAAAAGTCTGGCATAAGCAGCACCTCCAAAAAAGTTTGTGTGATGTTAACTCTGGTTGCGGCTGAAGTCAAGAACTGTTTTCAAAATCTGGCTTGCTGAAACAAAGAAAAGCCCTGCGAAAAAATCGTCCTGCCCGACAGGATTCTTTGGAAAAACAGATTCGGGAAATGTTAGAATGGCTCTAAGCTGATAGCAAACTCCCGAAAGGAAATGAAAAACAAAGTGAAAGATCCCCGGCGGCA
>JAFYLN010000115.1 GCA_017537045.1 Oscillospiraceae bacterium
CAGAAAATCTCTTATAAGATTCTACATAGGCCTTCATCATGTGTACCATCTTTCGCTGTTCCACTACTGGCAGCTCATCCAGTAATTCATAGAGGATAATGCAATGTAATTGTGTTTCATGTGTCAGCTCATCCTGAAGGAGCTCATCCGCTGAAACATCCAGTGCATTTGCTATCTTAATAAAGGTAGATAACTTCATTCCCTTCACACCGCGTTCGAGGACACTCATATGCGTCGGGCTAATATCCACGATCTCAGATAGTTTTTCCTGTGTGAGATGCCGTCGCTCTCGGGCATCCCTAATTCTATTTCCTAACCATATTCTGTTCATTGTTTTTCTCCTCGTCCATAAATGTAGCAAAACCGTCCATTCGCATCAAACGGATGGACGGTTCTTCAATATTGTAGGATCACAGTCGCTCTTCTTCAAGGGTATGGATCTTCTTAGTCAGAATCGTACCCTGTACCACAAGTCCTGCCACCAAGGCAACACAAAGGATGATAAGCATGATGGTAACCGGATTCATCTTTTCTTTTTCTTCCTCCTGCTGGAGTTCCACCTCAGGGATGGGTTCATCCACAGTCAGCGTCACCTCAAGAGTCTGGAAGAAAGTATTGCCATATGCATCCTCACAGGTGATAGTCACGGTGCCGGAGTGTGTCCCAACAGAATCCATCTTAGGTGTGAAGGTCAGTTTGGCCTGCTTGGTTTCCCCGGCAGCCATGGTGCCGACCAGGACGCTCTGAGCGTCCAGTACACCGTCCATTTCCAGCTTCACCAGAACGTTCTGAAGCTCGCCCTTGCCCATGTTCATCAGGGGTAGGGTCATGTTGCCTAATTCTCCGGCGATGGCTGTAGGAAGCTGTACGCCGCCCTGCTCTAGACTAATTGCCTGCGTGACCGGCACTGTAAAGGACTCCGTCCACTCGGCGGACTTGCCCAGGCAGGAATAGCTAAGCTTTACTTCCAGGGTATGCTGGCTGATGGATGCATTCCCCTTTACGGTCATAGGAATGGTCAACGTTTCGGACTTACCAGGAAGAATCTCGGGAACAGGCAAGCGGTTGGATCCAGACATGAGGATCTCGCCGGTGGAGTCAGTCACGGTGATCTCACCGTCCATGATGGACTGGGTGGTGGTAGAGTTGCTGATAGTCAGGCTCAAGCTGCCATCGGTACCAACATCCAGATTTCCAACAACATCGGAGATCACAGGTTCCAAGGTTTCGTGGCTACCGTATCCATCCCGGATGCGGATGATATAAGGCATGGTTTCCACGATCTCCTTGCCGGTTTCGTCGGTTCCCTTGATGGTGATGGTTGCGGGATAATCACCGTTCCGGCGATACTGCTCCAAAGGCAGGACCAGCTTTACAGGGTAGATGCCATTCTTGGGCGAAACAGTTACATCTTTCGGCTCGCCAGACAGAACAAACACATTGGGATCATCCAGCGCAAGGGATACCGTAATATCACCCACACAGGATTCTGCCCGGATGGGTAAACAAAGGGTCATCTTATGATAGCTGATAGAAGGTGCATAACCCTGATACCAGGATCGGTTCATCCCGTCTATGGTGGAGTGCTGGTCAAGCTCAAATTCTGCCGCTAAGGCTGTCACACTCATGGACAGCACCAGCAGCATAGTCAGAAAAATACAAATCGTTTTTCTCATAATCACAACTCCCTGATATTGTCGATGATGGACTTATTGACGATATTGCGGATACGCAGCTTTAAAATGAACCAGCAGATGAGCCAACTCAATACAGCAAGAATCGCCATAGCAATGAAGCCTATACCAATAAATAATTCAAAGCCTTCAATAATACCAGAATTCAGAATGAACAGGAGAAGTATTGTCGTCAAAGCGAATCCACCTATGATGCTAAATGACAAGGAGCCAGTATAGCATTTCAGTATCGTCTTTGTATCTGCGCCAACAGCTCGTAACATACCGATTCTTCTTCCATCCGAATGCATTCGTCTAGTGATGGAAGAAACAATCATGCTTATGGAGACGGCCGAAAACAAAAATGCAATTCCAGCGAAAACCAGTACCATCTGATTGCGTATATTCATACTATCGCGGTGTTCCAGGATGTTATTGTTCATACGGATATCGCCTATGCGTGACCCAATTGCTTCAATATTATTTGAAAGCATCTCTTCTGTCTGCAGATCGACATCACTATTCAAATAGATTCTATAGAAATCCATGCCATTAGCATAGAGCCCCATATTTTTAAGGCCTTCTTCTGTTGTCAGAATCGTGGATCTCGTAAACCACATACCATCATGCTGATTCAAGACTGCTCCAACTGTTACTGTTGTATCCAGTCGCTCAGCGTTCATGAGAAGATCATTACTCTGATAGTCCCATGTATCAGTATAGAGCTGAATGATTGGTAATGTTTGCCCCGCATAGAAGCAATCATTTTCTGCGACCAAGATAGCATTTCGATCTGGAGGTTCTGGTCCTTGCGAGGTATATGTGTGACCTTGTTTTGTGACACCATTCCAAATTTTGGGGGCTGCTACTAACACTTCTCGGCCAGCATTGATCGCGGCAACATTGATTTCACCTTCTGCCACACAGCCTGCATATTTGATAAGGGTTTCCTCATCCAAGATGATTGTGTGGATTTGTGTCCGGACCATCTCTTTCTCAATGCTTAAAAGCTCACGAATGTCATTATACTCATTAACCTGGCCTTTATAGCTGTCAGCATAAATCGTAGACACCTGCTGATTGCCGCTTATTTGAATATTTTCGATTGTCTTGCTTTGAGTCGCATAGCATCTTTCTATGTACTCTTCTTCTGTATAGAAAGCGTTATTATCCGATGCTAAGTAGTAACTTCTATTGTCCAAAAGAATTGCTACATCAATATACCGTTCGATTTCAATGTGAGATACATTAGGTAGCTTCCGAATCTGAGCAAGGCTTTGATTCGAAAGAGGATGATTCGGAAGAATACTTACATAGCCGGACTGTCCATTATTTTGCGTTGTTATCACAAATGCGGGTGTATCTTTTACGATAAAAGGGCTACCTGCATTTACACAAAAAATGGAACAGACAACACAAAACAGCATTAATGCTACTAATAAGATGCTGCCAACTTGTCGTGTAGGATACAGACGCAATAATCTCCTTGAAATCAAACTGGGAACACTAAACTGTTTTTTACTTTTGATTCCCTTTGTCTTTCTAAGCAACTCGGTATCACGAATCACGCTCATAGGCATCTGCTTGGAACATCTTTTCAATGGCAGATAGCCAGATAATGCTATCAATATAATACTAATTACTGAGATAGGGATCAATAAGAGAAAGTTTAGTCTCAAAACCATCTGTTCGGGAGCAATAATTGAAAATGCACCAACTGCACAAATGCTAATGATTATTGATAACGGGGCAACAGTAATTGCGAGAATGATGCTTTCTCTGCCAAACATACGACGAATCTGTTGCTTGGTTGCACCAACTGCACGAAGTAAACCAATTTCTTCGCTACGCTTTGCCAGCATACCTTCCATTGCACTAGCGATACCGACACAGCAACTGATCATAAGCGAAACTGCAAGCAGTGTTCCCATAATGACAGTGATTAACACTCTTTCATCTCCGGCAAGACTAGACCATGCCTGATCTTTATAACTCAAATGGCCTGTAGCAGAGATTGCACATAAGTGACCATGGCCGGCATTTAGACCAACAGTTGAATAAAACTTATCAATGTACGGAGATGCAAGTTTTCCTCCATCCACAAGAAAAGTATGATGCACGACTGTTCGCCCACTATTAAACCCGGGTTCATTCTGACTTGTTAGCATCACGGGGAACTGTTTCACATATTCTTCTGATGTATGAAAGTCTTTAGTAAAATCCAGTTTCGCTGCCTGATCCCTGAGAATACCGACTAAAGTAAAAGAACGTTCTTCTGCCTGTCCATCAATGGGAATAAGAGACAGTGTAATGGTATCGCCAACGCTCCAATTATGATCAATATTCATCGCAAGCAAAGTACTCTGCTCGATAGCAATTTCGCCTGTACATTCCGGCATCCGGCCATCGATGACGGTTCGATACATATGATCTAACGCGGTATTATCATAATATCCTAGATACCCACCAGCACCCTCTACCGAAGCAGTAACATAAACTCGTCCAACTTCAGTGAAAAGATCAGATTTTCTCAGGCTATCGTATGATACATCTGGTTCGTCCAGCAGAAAAGCATCTAACCGGCCTACATTTTTATTTGTCTGCTCGACCTGAGCCAGCATAAATCCTTGAGTAGCAAGAAAGAAAGTGGACACAAGAAAGATGGCAAGGAAGATTCCAACAACTAGGCTAATGTATTGCCGTTTGTTGGCCCGAAGCCGGGCGGCAGCCATAGAAGAATAGGTCAGCTTCTTCATAAGCTCACCCCGCTGTCAGCGGCGATCTGTCCGTCAGAAAGCTGGATGATCCGATCAGCCTGCTCTGCCACCTTCATATCGTGGGTGACCAAGACAAGGGTGATACCCAGCTCGTGGCTGACAGTACGCAGCAGCGTCAGCACTTCCCTGCCCGCCTTTCCGTCCAGATTGCCGGTGGGCTCGTCAGCGAACAGCACAGCTGGCTTGTTCGCCAGGGCTCTTGCGATAGAGAATCTCTGCTGCTGACCGCCGGACATGGCACCGGGCAGATGGGACAGACGGTCACCGATGCCCAGAATCTCAACAATCCGGTTCAGGTACTCTTCATCAGGCTTTTTATTGTCCAGCATCACAGGCAGAAGCATATTTTCGTAGCCGGTCAGCTCCTTAACAAGGTTATAGCTCTGGAATACGAAACCGAAGCGGCGGCGCCGCAGAACGGAAAGCTGATTGTCGTTATACTTGTACAGATCCTTGTCCCGGTAGGTCACGGTGCCGTGGGTAGGCTTGTCCAGACCACTGAGAAGGTGCAGCAAAGTAGACTTACCGCTGCCGCTGGGGCC
>JAFYLN010000116.1 GCA_017537045.1 Oscillospiraceae bacterium
GGCAGTACGAGGTGGAGTTCCGAAATGTATCCTTCAAGTATCCCGGTTCCGAAACCTGGGCGCTGCGGAATGTGAACATGAAGTTCAAGGTGGGCAAGCGGCTGGCCATCGTTGGCGAGAACGGCAGCGGCAAGACCACATTCATCAAGCTCCTGTGCCGCCTGTACGATCCCCAGGAGGGCCAGATCCTCCTCAACGGCATCGATATTCGCAAGTACAATTACCGGGATTACATGGATGTGTTCTCCGTGGTGTTCCAGGACTTCCAGCTGATCTCCCAGCCTCTGGGTGCCAATGTGGCTGGCGGTGTGGACTACGATGAAGACCGTGTCCGCAAGGCTTTGCTGGATGCCGGTTTCGGTGATCGCCTGGAAACCCTTCCTGATGGACTGAACACCCAGCTCTATAAGGAATTCATGGAAAAGGGCGTGGAAGTTTCCGGCGGCGAGGCCCAGAAGATCGCCATTGCAAGAGCCCTCTACAAGGATGCTCCTTTCATTATTCTGGATGAACCCACGGCTGCCCTGGATCCCATTGCCGAAGCAGAGATCTACTCGAAGTTCAACGACATCTCCGGTGATAAGACCGCCATCTACATCAGCCACCGCCTATCCAGCTGTAAGTTCTGTGACGAGATCGCCGTCTTCCACGATGGCGGCGTCATCCAACAAGGCGCTCATGAAGATCTTCTGGCAGATGACAGTGGCAAGTACCACGAACTCTGGTATGCTCAGGCACAGTACTATACCGAGAAAACTGCATAATAAAAACACCTCTGTCTCATTATTTTTGAGGCAGAGGTGTTTTTTAGAATTCCATTTCAAAGGCCAACCATTTGGTCCCGTATGTATCAAACAGGAACCGTGTACCATACTGATTCTGAACATAAAAGTCGTGGACTTCGTACCAACCGGTCAGCTCATCCTGCAAAAATGAGTCTGGGGTAATCGGCCGGACCCAAATGGATTTATGCTTACTAAGACCCTGATGGGAAATCGGTTTGGCAGCAGGGGAGTAGCCCATGGCGAAAGCTGACGTCATAGCCCGCAGATTCATAGCTTCTGCCAGAACGACTTTCGTACCATCCATGAAGATGACATAGTCATGGACACCATTTACGATGCCCCAGCCTTTACTCTCGTCCCATACTGGTTTTCCGTTTAAGGTACGCAGCGTGCCGGCAGAGATGAATGCTTCATTTCTGGGAATGGCCTCAACAGGCTCGTCGCGACCGAGCAGATAATCCGTAGACACACAATATAGATCTGCAAGTTTGCAGAGAGTATCAATAGAGGGAGACTTTGTTCCATTATCCCAATTGGTTACAGCTGGCTGAGATACGCCAATACGCTTGGCGACTTCTAAAGTTGACAGCCCAGCCTTCTCACGAGCTTCCCGAAATCGGTATGCCATCCATTATCCCTCCTTATCAAATATAGTCATATTATAACGAATTGAGAGTGCAATAGCAAGAATGAATGTTATTATGAGATTTCTTGCTGTAAAAACGAGCCAAATTCTGATATAATTCATTTGTAAGAAAGTTATATATCTCATATATTTGTGAATTTCTCGAGAGGTTTTATAAGAGTAGAAAATAGTTAACACTACACTACTTGATAGGAGAATGTCATTATGGATCAAACAATTATTGGAAGTTTCAAATTAGCAGATTTTGACTGCCCGTTTTCTTATGAAAGAGATACTGAGAAGATTACGGTTTATACTGGTGGAAGAGCAGTTGCAATACCGGAAAACACGGAAATTGTTATCGGGCAAAAATACGGAATGTTAAATGGAGGTTACACGCTATATAAATTAACTGTGCCGCTTTCCAACGATTGCATGGCATTTGAGGGGAGCACCCCTAAATCCGTGTCAGTGACTAATCAAATTAGATCCGTAGAATACTATATCGAAAACTATCAACCCGGATCTAAATATACGGAATTAAGACTGCAGTTTGCTGAACTGAATTATTTTATTCCTTCTATAGGTAGAGCAACAATAACTGATGAAGAAATTGTAATATCAAGAAAAAAAGAAACGCTATACTCATTCGAGATCAAATTTCGGGGAACTTCTGTGAAAATATCTTTTATAGCAAAAGCGGAAGCTCGTGCAAGAGTAAAAACAACAGTAGAAACAATTTCTGAAGTAGTGTTGGCTTTTCCGGAAACTGAAGACCTAGAGTATGTGAGAGGACTCTATGATGTTGCAAGAGGTTTCTTTTCATTCATTTGCAATCGACAGAACATAGGGTTAAGAAGTGCGACTTTAATCGGAGAATACCCGACAAAGAAGATACAGGAACACAAGATTGTAGATTCTGTTGGATATACAAGCCAAAAGATTTATTTTAGTCAGAGATATCTGGAGTCAGAAGAAGATAATAAACAAATTGCCAAAACCGCAAATTGGAAATTGTTTGCGGAAAAGATTCCTGAGCTATTTCAGCTTTTTTCTGAGGAAACGATTGACAGCGTTCCCACAGTAAATGAAAACAGCATTCACCATTCAATCAAATATCGTAACCTCATTGACCTCGAACAGAGTCTACATATAACCGCAACATTCGAGTATTATGCAAGAACTATACTTCCAGAAATGTCTTCGTCTTCTACCTTGGATTTTCTTAACGATTTAGGTGTTCTGCTAAACGGATACATTTCAGAATGCAGTGGCAAAAAGAAGAAAAAGGCTCAAAAGTTCAAGAAGTCATTAAGTCCGCAACTTGCCTTGGAAAATAAACTTCAAAAAGCATATGATGGATATGCAACTTGGAAACCTTTGAAGCCAATACTTACAGAATGGTTTGGCGATGATATTTCTGGTTTAGCCGAAGCAGCCAACGATTGGAGAAATGAATTGGCTCACGAAAAAAGAGCGTATCAACCAGGAGAGGAAGTTGTTAATGCTATCCGTTGCGTTGAGCATATCAACTATTGCATAGTTCTTCGCAAAGCAGGATATGATGATGAACAAATTAAAGCTATTGTGTCAGAAATCCTAATTAGATAATTTTTCTTTCTCTGTGGCAGCTCCGTATCCTAACACCGGAGCTGCTGCCATCATTTACATATGGCAATTATGACTACAATTAATATTGCACTTTCAGCTCCCTAATCGTGTAATTATATAGTCCGTAAAGGTAGACCTTATTGGACATGAAAATGAGTCTGAAGATGCACGAAAAAAGCGTCCATAAAGGTTCCTTGAGAATTTGCGGATATGTCCACTATTCCAAAGGACCTTTACAGACGGAATGGAGACAAAGATGAGAACGATGTACGGATATGCCCGGGTATCCTCAAAAGATCAGAACCTTGACCGGCAGCTGATTGCATTAAGGGAATTTGGCGTTGATGATCGGGATATCATCCGGGAGAAGGCAAGCGGCAAAAGTCTGAATAGAGAAGCCTACCA
>JAFYLN010000117.1 GCA_017537045.1 Oscillospiraceae bacterium
AAGTTAGACAAATATTTCTAACTCAAATTGTTCAAGCAGCCGGGAGGGCTTGCTGTCTGTGCAACGCAGGCGGCAAGCCCTTTAATCTTGCCTTGATTCGTCTGTTGTTATAGTAATCAATGTATTCAATCAGTTCCTTTTTGATATGTTCCATGGACTCAAACTCCTGCAGATAGAGAAGCTCGCTCTTTAGATGACCAAAGAAATTCTCCATCACGGCATTGTCATAACAATTGCCCTTGTGGCTCATGCTCTGCCGGATACCCTTATCCTGAAGCATATGAATATACTGCTTGTGCCAGTAGTGCCAGCCCCTTATTGTGAGTTTGACCATGAAATTGCGGTTTGTGGGGTAGTTATTAAAACGTTATCATTCCGAGCCAGTGTCCACACTGGCGTGGAAATCCCCCTCGTCTTAGGAGATTGCCACACCAGTCTGCTGCCTGGTTCGCAATGACAAGGAAACGGGAGGACGCAACATGATTCTGACTATTGGCGGTGCCTATCAGGGCAAGCTGGATTTTACAAAGGAAACCTTCGGCATCTTCGAGATGCACAGCTACGAGCAGCGAAAGGACGATCCCCGGTACCAGGCGTGGATCACAGGGGACAACAATGCTAATATTCCTCCGGAGGGTGAATGCGGTCAGCAGATGACCAATCGTGTGCTGGTGGGCTTCTCCAAAATCCGGGAGAATGCCTGCATCATCACCCACGGCAGAGTCATCGCCGCCATCATGGAGCATCTTTTTCCAAATGAAGGCAAGAACCACTATCAGTGGCAGCCTGAGAATGGAGCAGGCTGGATTGTGGATGAAAAGGGATACCGCACATTGAAATGAACAACACTATTTCAGAAAAAACACCGTGGCTGCATTGCAGTCACGGTGTTCTGGCATCCCCGGCGCGATTCGAACGCGCGACCTTCCGCTTAGGAGGCGGATGCTCTATCCAACTGAGCTACGGAGACATAAGCTACCCAGCTATTCTATCCAATTTTCCTCTTCCTGTCAAGCGAAGCAGCGAAAATGTTTATACCGATATCGAAATTTCCCCTTTACAGAATTACCGCTTTCGGCTATAATAAACTGAACTATGTAAATTTTGCGAAATGAGAGATTTGTTATGAATATTGAATTTGATGTTTATAAGCAGAAGCTGAATGACTGCAAGCCTGCGTTGGATGGTCTGGCTGATTCTCTGAACCTGACGGGTCTGAAAAATGAAATGGAGCGCCTGCAGGCTATGCAGGAAGCCCCCGGTTTTTGGGATGATCCCGACAAGAGCCAGAAGATTGTGGTCAAGGCCAAGCAGACCGAAAGCAAGATCGAAAAGTACGAGACTATGTGCTCCAACTGGGATGACCTGATGACCATTTGCGAAATGGCAGCAGAGGAAGACGACGATTCCATGCTCGAAGAGCTGAAGGAAGGCTATGATGCACTGGTCGCTGCCATGGAGGCATGCCGCCTTCAGACACTGCTGACCGGTAAGTACGACCGCAATAATGCCCTCATGAGCTTCCAGGCCGGTGCCGGCGGCACCGAGGCACAGGATTGGTGCCAGATGCTCTACCGTATGTATACCCGCTGGGCAGAGCGCAGCGGCTTCACCTATAAAATCATGGACTATCAGGAAGGCGACGAAGCAGGACTGAAGTCTGCATCCATCATGATCGAGGGTGAAAATGCCTACGGTTTCCTGAAAGGTGAGAACGGTGTCCACCGTCTGGTTCGCGTTTCTCCCTTTGATGCCAATGCCCGCCGCCAGACCTCTTTCTCTGCAATTGAAGTTATTCCCGAAATTGCGGACGAATCCGAGGATTTTGAGATCAAGCCTGAAGACTACGAAATGCAGGTTTACCGTTCCTCCGGTGCAGGCGGCCAGAAGGTCAACAAGACCTCTTCTGCAGTCCGTCTGATCCACAAGTCCGGCATCGTGGTTTCTTGTCAGACCGAGCGCAGCCAGTTCCAGAATAAGGAAACCTGTCTGCGTATGCTGCGCAGTAAATTGGTTGAGATCCGCGAGCGCGAGCATCTGGCAAATATTGCCGATATCAAGGGTGTCCAGCAGAAGATCGAGTGGGGCAGCCAGATCCGCAACTATGTTTTCATGCCCTACACACTGGTCAAGGATACCCGCACCGGCTGCGAAACTTCCAATGTCAACGGCGTGATGGACGGCGCGCTGGATCCCTTTATCGAAAGCTATCTGAACTGCCTTGCAACAGGCAACTGGGTGCAGAAGTAAAAACCTGATGTTTTGTTGCGCCTGATATAGACATATGGAGATGATTCTTTGCGCAATCATAGAAAGAAAACAGGCAAATTCAGCCACGAAGCACGTGGTGTCTATAGTAAAGAGCGGCATCTTACAACCCGTAAAAGTAAACACATGCCGATTTTAGGTGTAATTTTGCTGGATGTTTTGATGGCGGGTATGATTTTGTTGGCGTTTGCATTTTTTCACCATGTATTACCGGCATTCATCAATGATTATCAGAGAAATGATCGGATAGATCAGGAACCTGATCTATCCGGTATGCTTTCTCAAACCATACCGGATACCACTCCTGTAACCGAACCATTTGTCCTGATGACCGAGCTTCAGACAGAACCGCCGACAGAACCAACCGTTCCACCTACAACAGAGCCGGACAATAGAACGCCTTGGCAGATTAAATTTGAAGAGCATTTTTCGGATGAGATAATTGTTACAGACAATTCTTATAAAAGTCCGGAGGTTTCTATTACCATTGAAACCTGCAAGACCAGTGCGGACGGTCACGATATTGTTTATTATGTTGCGGACATCTATGTTGCAAGCATCGATAATTTTACGACCTATGTTGCCAATAATGATATGACTTATTACAGCACGCAGAAGTCACTGGATATGGACAAGGCAGCCAACGCGATCTTGTCCATCTGCGGTGATTTCCTGACATATCAAAAGGGCGGCTTTATGATGCGCAACGGTGAAATCTATATGGATGACCACAATCTGAACAGCATTTGTGTTTTGTACCGCAACGGGGAAATGGAGACCTATGACGGCCGGACGTATAATATTGAGGAGATCAAAGCGAAGGATCCGGTGCAGGTATGGAGTTTTGGCCCGGTGCTGCTGGATCAAAACGGAGACGTTCGGGAAAAGTATACGGTTTCCTCAACAGTTGCGCAACGCAATCCCAGAAGCGCTGTTGGATATTATGAGCCGGGGCATTACTGCTTCGTGGTGGTAGATGGCCGTCAGACCCATTCTGCCGGCATCAAGATTCCGCTGCTTGCATCCATTTTTGATGAGCTTGGCTGCACCAGGGCATACAATTTGGATGGTGGCGGCAGCGCAGTCATGATCTTTGACCACAAAACATTCAGCAAGCAAAGCAATGGCGCCGATAGAAAACTGGGCGATTTACTGGTTATCCGTGATTCTTATTATGACGCAGCAGGTGAGGAGGCTACAAAATGAAGTTCTTGAATGCGGTGCTTCCGAATCTGGCAATTTCGCTGAATCTGGTTTTGCTTATTGTGTTGTATTTGAATTCCAGAAATCCGATGATGGGCTTCATGATGGGTGCTCCGTTTCTGGTTCTGGTGATTTCATCCTGTGTCTGTTCGATTGCCACTGCTGTTGTTTTGTATGCAAACTGGCGAAGAAATAAGCACAAATAAGAAAAAAGATAAAATAATATCGAATAGCCCTTGAAATTTGTAACTGACCGTGTTATAATAACTGGGCTGTTTCAAACTCGCTTATTTTGCGAGTGCATATATACGGTTTGCACCGCAAAAGCGGGTGCCGCCCAAAAAGCGGAGGGAGGTTAATTACATGGAAATCGTTCTGACTATTCTGGAGGCTCTTGCCAGTGTTGCGCTGATTGTGATCGTTCTGCTGCAGTCCGGCAAGGAAGCTGGCCTGTCCGGTGCTATTGCCGGCGGTTCTGAGACTTATCTGGGCAAGGGTAAGGGCAAGAATCTGGATCAGGTACTGGCTTCTGCTACCAAGTGGGTCGCTCTGGCTTGGGTCATTCTGACTCTGTCTCTGAGCCTGATCTGATTCTTTAAGTCTAAAACATGAGACCGCAGAGATTTCTCTGCGGTCTTTGTTTCTATCTTCCATTACTTCACCGTGGACATTTTGGTACGCTTGTGCTATAATGATTCCGAAAATTGGAAACAAGGAGTGTTTCAAATGAATGCAGTTAAGCTTGCAGGTTTAAATCCTGCTTCCGTATTTGGTTATTTTGAAGAAATTTGCGCCATTCCCCATGGCTCCCGCAACACCAAGGCCATCAGTGATTATCTGGTTGCCTTTGCAAAGGCACGGAACCTGCGCTATATTCAGGATGATGTCAACAATGTGATCATCTTCCAGAATGGCACCTGCGGTTACGAAGACCATGAGCCTGTCATTTTGCAGGGTCATATCGATATGGTCTGCGAAAAGGATGCCTCCTGCCCACTGGATATGGCTGTGGATGGTCTGGATGTGACCCACGATGCCCGCTATGTTTTCGCCAGGGGCACCACGCTGGGTGGTGACAACGGCATTGCTGTTGCCTATGCCATGGCTCTGCTTGATGATCCCACCATTCCCCATCCTCCGCTGGAAGTGGTTATGACTGTGGATGAGGAAATCGGTATGCTGGGCGCAGCTGCTATCGACCTGTCTGAACTCAAGGGACGGATGCTGCTGAATCTGGATTCCGAGGATGAGGGCGTCTTTACCGTTTCCTGTGCAGGCGGTGCAACTGCGACCATTTCCATGGATGCACCCCGCCGCGCAGTCTATGGTCCCTGCATCCATCTGGCAGTGGATGGCCTGCAGGGCGGTCATTCCGGCGCGGAGATTCATAAGAACCGCGCCAACGCAAACAAGATCATGGGGCAGTTTTTGAGCCGCATTCAGGAGCTGATGCCCCTGTGCCTGACCTCCTTTGCGGGCGGCTCCAAGGATAATGCGATCCCCCGTTCCTGCCAGGCCAATGTGGTTGCCATGGGTCTGAATCTGGAGCGCATCAACGGCATTGCGGAAACCCTGCAGGCAGAAGTTCGGGAGCAGTACGATGAGCCGGAAGCAACGGTTCAGGCCTTTGATCTCGATGCCCTCGGCGGCAATGCCCTGTCCACGGAAGCCACTGCCAAGGTGATCGGCCTGCTGTGCAGCACCCCAAATGGTGTACAGGCCATGAGCAAGGAAATGCCCGGTCTGGTGCTGACCAGCCTGAATATGGGCATCGCCAAGCTGGGTAATGAGATGAAGATGACGTTCTCCGTCCGCAGCAGCGTCAATCAGGAGAAGCAGGAGCTGCTGGGCAAGCTGAAAGAGCTGGCAGATTTCTATGATGCCTCCTATTCCCAGATGGGCGAGTACCCTGCGTGGGAGTACAAGGCAGATTCCAGGCTCCGCAATATCATGGTGGAGACCTACACCCGCATGTACGGCGTTGCACCTGAGGTGCTGGCTATCCATGCCGGTCTGGAATGTGGCCTGCTGGGCGAAAAGCTCCCCGGTCTGGACTGCGTTTCCATCGGCCCCCAGATGAAGGACATCCACACCAGCCGCGAAAAGCTGGACATCGCATCCACAGAGCGCACCTGGAACTTCCTGCTGGAAATTCTGAAAGCACTGTAAAACATGGAAAATGACCCGCTTTGGCGGGTCATTTTTTGTACACCAGCCCTTTGACCCACCGGATATCCTCCCTGCGCAAAATCCGGAAGAGGAACAGCAGGGAAGCTAGAATCAGAAGAAAGCTGCTGCTGCGAATAACGGCGTTCGACCCGTGCCCGGCTACCCACAGCCCGAAGATCATGGCCGCAGCGGACAGCATGGGGATATATGCGGGAACGCGGCGGATCGTGATCTTGAGCAGCCTGTGCAGGCTGAGCATGAAGTTGACCACATGGGTGATCAGAAAACTGATGTAATACCCCTCCATCCCGCAGCGCGGCAGCAGGAAATACAGGAACACCACATCCAGAAAGGATGTGAAAATATTGTAGCGCACGCAGATCTTCTGCTGCCCCAGCCCCTTCGTCATGGCATCGGTCACGATATCGCAGTACAGCATGGGCACCAGCAGGGCATAAGCACGCATAAATTCCGCCGCTTCGGCAGTTTTGTACAATTTCAGGCACAGCACGTCTGATAGCAGATACAGCAGCCCGCCCATCGTCATGCCGTAAAGCAGCGCCACCCGCAGCCCCCTCTTCACCAGATAGCCGATCCGGGTTTCGCTTCCGGCTGCGGCACACCGCGCCAGCTCCGGGATCAGAAGCTCCGTCAACCCGAACAGGATCGCCGCAGGAAACATGATCACCGGGAAGATCATGCCGCTGACCATGCCAAAGGCCGCAAGGGGATTGGAAACGGCAGTGTTGAGAGCCAGCCGCTTGGGAACCATCAGGTTTTCAGCCGTGCTGATCCCGACCTTCAGATCGTCCGCAACCGCCAGCGGCAGTGCGGTATGAAGCAGGCGGGAAGCCACGGGAATACGCGCTCCGGCGGGCATGCGCTCCCGCATCCGCAGGAGGATCAGGCATACAAGAGTCAGAATGCTCCCGGCCGCGCTGCCCAGAATCACGCAAAGACAGGCTCTGACAGGGTCGTTTCCCGCAAAAAGCGACAGTGCCCCCAATGTCAGAACCATGGAGCAGAGCTGCTCTGCCACCTCTACAGCCGCCAGCGTACCGATCCGCTGGGCGGCGGTAAAATACCCTGTCATCACACCGCACAGGCAGGTAACGGGCAGAAAGACCGCGAACAACCGCAGGGCATCCACCGTCCGTGGATCTCCGATCCACACGCCGGCGATCCATGGGGCGAAATAATATAAAACGGCTGCCACGCACCCGCTGAAGCAAATGCTGTATAAAAAGCAGCCTGACAGCACCCAGACCACGTTCTGTTTTTGTTTCCTGCCCAGCTCTTCGGCAGTTAAGTACATGGTGGCGGTGCGGATGCCCCCGATACCGGCAACCATGGCAAGACTGCCTACGCTCATCACAAGCTGTAAAAGTCCGATACCAGCCGCGCCGATACGGCTGGACAGATACACCTGAAAGGATGTCCCCACAAACCGCAGCAGCAGGTTGACCCCGGTCAGCATCAGGGCAGAATAGAAGATCGGTAGTTTTTTGCGCAAAAAGATCCCCCCTTGTCCACATCCTATGCAGACAAGGGGGGAGTAGAACATTATGGATTAAACTCCTTACAGAACATGGTCAGCGGGCACTCGCTGCATTTGGGATTTCGTGCGGTGCAGCAGTCCCGCCCAAAGAGGACGATCCTGTGGCAGAAATCACTGCTTTCCTCCGGAGGCAGGATCCTGCGCAGCTGCTGCTCCACCTTTTCCGGCTCCTTGCCGGTGGAAAGTCCCAGCCGCCCGCAGATACGGATGCAGTGGGTGTCGCAGACTACACTGCCGGGAACGCCGTACAGGTCACCCAGCAGAAGATTCGCCGTTTTGCGGCCCACGCCGGGAAGCCGCAGCAGCTCCTCCATGGTGCCGGGTACTTTGCCATCGTAATCAGACAGCAGCATCTGGCAGGCTAGAACAATGTCCCGCGCCTTGTGCTTGTAAAAGCCACAGGAGTGGACATAGTTTTCCACATCTGCAATATCGGCATTTGCCATAGCTTCCAGCGTGGGATAGGCCGCAAACAGGGCAGGCGTTACCAGATTCACCCGCGCGTCGGTACACTGGGCGGACAGCCGCACGGCAATCATCAGCTCATAATCCTTCTTGTAATGCAGCGCGCAGGGCGCATCGGCGTAGCGCGCTTTCAGAATCTCAATAATGGAATCCACCTTTTCTTTCACTTGCGGTTCCTCCTTATTCTTTTCCTATGATTCTATCACACCGAAGCAAAAATGAAAAGCATTTTTCTTTCACATTTCGCGCCCCGCAGCAATAGAATGGGGGGAATGATTGGAGGGATATCTGTGATTTTGTCTTTGGATCAGGTTCGCACAGGTGTGTGGGTCTGTGTGATCAGAATTGATACAAGTCCATCCATGCAGCAGCGGCTGCGTGCCTTCGGGTTGGTGCCGGGAACGCGGGTGCGCCGCCGCTATAGCAGCCCTGCTGGTGATGTGGTGGCGGTCGAACTGCGCGGCAGTGTCCTTGCCCTGCGCCGGCATGACCTGCACTGTATACAGGTGCGTGCCTAATGGCAGGGGATGGCAAACCAATGAAAATCGCGCTGGCGGGCAATCCCAATGTGGGAAAATCCACCCTGTTCAATGCCCTGACCGGCCTGCGCCAGCACACCGGCAACTGGCCGGGAAAGACAGTTGGCAAAGTGTCGGGCGAAGCTATATTCCGTGGATGCCGCATGGAACTGGTCGACCTGCCCGGTACATATTCCTTAACAGGAAGCAGTGAGGACGAGCGCATTGCGGCAGAATATATTTCCTCAGGCGAGGCGGATTGCATCATTGCGGTCTGTGACGCAAGCGCACTGGAACGGACGCTGATTCTGGCGCTTCAGATTCTGCAGCGCACAGGCAGGCTGGTCATTTGCATCAACCTTATGGATGAGGCAACCCGCCGCGGCATCCGCATCGATGCAAAAGCACTGGAAGATGCCTTGGGTGTTCCCGTTATCCTGACGGCAGCAGGCAGGAACAGGGGACTGGATAACCTGCTGGAGCGCGTCATGACGCAGAAGAATTGGAACAGCAGCCTTTCCTGCGACGATCCGCTGCATCTTGCGGAGGCACTTTGCAGCCAATGCGTAAAGCATGAAAAAGAGGAGGAAAACTGGCGTCTTGTGTTGGATAAACTTCTGGTCAGCCGCCGTCATGGTATTCCGATCCTGCTGGTGCTACTGCTTGTAATCGTCTGGCTCACCGTATGGGGTGCCAATTACCCATCACAACTGTTGGAAAGGTTTTTTATCCGGGGCTATGATTTTTTGAAGACCTGGCCGCTTCCACAGTGGCTGTCCGGCCCCTTGATCGATGGTATGTACCTGACTGCTGCGCGGGTCATGGCTGTGATGCTGCCACCCATGGCGATTTTCTTTCCGCTGTTTACGATTCTGGAAGATGTGGGCTATCTGCCCCGCATGGCATTTCTGCTGGATCGCCCCATGTGTAAATGCGGCGGCTGCGGCAAGCAGGCACTGACGCTCTGCATGGGATTGGGCTGTAATGCTGTGGGTGTTACGGGCTGCCGTATTATCGATTCTCCCCGGGAGCGGCTGCTTGCAATTCTGACCAATGCCATGGTTCCATGTAACGGCCGCTTCCCCACGCTGATCCTGCTGGGCAGCCTGTTCTTTTCAGATGCAGGTGCGGCATTCGTGGTGGCAGCTTGCGTGATGCTGGGGATTCTTGGGGCTATGGGCGTATCGGGAATTCTGAGCCGTACGGCATTGCGCCATGAAAGCGGTACGTTTCTTATGGAAATGCCACCCTTTCGCCGTCCTCGAATCGGACAGATTCTGCTACGCTCGCTGTTTGACCGAACGCTTTTTGTGGCGGGTCGTGCCTTGATGGTGGCAGCACCGGCAGGCTTGCTTCTATGGCTTTTATCCAACACACCACTGCTTGGCTTGTTTGCAGAATTTCTTGACCCAGCGGGAAAACTGTTTGGCATGAATGGTGTGATTCTGCTGGCATTTTGTTTGGCTTTGCCAGCTAATGAACTGATGATTCCCGTGATCCTCATGGTACTTTCCGGAGCAGGAAGCCTTGCAGCAGCGCAGGATGTATCCCTGCTTCTGGAGGCGGGCTGGACTTGGAAAACTGCAGCCTGCACCATGATTTTTACCCTGTTTCACTGGCCTTGCTCCACAACGCTGCTGACGATCTACAAGGAAACAAAAAGCGCAGCAAAAACAGCGGCGGCATTTTTCCTGCCCACCGCTGTTGGATGTATATTGTGCCTGATGCTAAACCTGCTGCTCCAAAATTTGGGCAGTTAGTGCCGAAATTTCATAAGCAGTCCGCTCCTGCGGTCCGTTTTCGGTCACCTTTGTGTAAATGCGGCTTTGAAGACGGCCTTCAATGCGGATGATATCCCGTGTATGGCACTGGGCGATTTCATAGGCTGTCCGCCCCCAGAGAATACAGGGTAGATAATCAGCCCGCCGGAATGCCCGGGGCACTGCCAGCATTGCATCGCAGATCTCCCGTCCCAGAGGGGTACGGCGGTAGGTTGGTTCTTTACAAAGCGGTCCCTCTACAATGACTTCGTTGACCGGTTCACCATCTTCACAAACAAGCTGCCCTGCAAAAACAAAGATCAGCAGGTGCCGCACTCCGTTTTCCCGAATGTTGTGGGTGCGTATCTGCCCGGTAACGGTGATCATGCATCCGCCGGAAAGATCCAGCTCATTGAGCAGACTTTCCTCTGCCACTACAGGCAGCAGATCTACCGCGCCGGACAGCCGCGCCACCTCCAATGTAAAACGAAAAAATCTTTTGCCGTGATTTTCATGAGAGAACTGGGGCAGCGCCAGCAGACATCCCCGCAGCCGCACCTGATTTTCCATATGTTCCATCGTACCACCTCAAGCCTTTCAGATGTATGGAACATCCTATGGCCGAAGCGGTAAAATCATGCCCCCATCTTTTTTGATGGGGGCATGATTTACTGTTCAATTGATTTTAAAAGTTCCTCTGCACGGATACCGTAGAGCTTTGCCAGCGCCAGCAGATTGGAGGTAGAGGGATCGGAGGTGCCGTTTTCCCATTTGCTGACGGCCTGACGGCTGATGCCCAAATTCTCCGCCACAAATTCCTGTGTCATCTTACAGCGTTCCCGTTCAGCTTTCAGAGCCTCTCCAAGAGATTTGCGTGCGGCGGATTGCTCCTGTCTGGTTTCCTTGCTGTTTAAATACTTCCGCAGTGCCTTGATAAGCAGAACAAACAGATAGATGCCGCCACCGATCAGCAGCGTATTGATGATAATCATAATAATTGTCACAGGAATTACTAGAGCCATTGTGCTATCTCCTTTCAGATTTTTGTATCATCAGAATACGAAAAATCCCCGGTTGCTTCCACCAACTATGGCGCAACTTTTCGTTGCACCCTCAAATAATGACCTCAGAATCAAAATACTGCTCCTGAAAACGGGTCAGCTCCTCAATTTCCTGCTTGGAGAAGATCATCCCCTCCGGCACGACTACCCACTTGTTCTCCAGATCGTCCCGCCTGTGGATGATGGCGATAACTTTTCCTGTAAATATTTTCACTGGAATATCTACGCCCAGAATGTAGGCATCCTGTTCTTCGCCGTCGGGTGCCATAATGCCCTCGATGTAGCCATAGTTGACGGGATAATACAGATCCGGATGCTTCGGATGATAACTTCCCAGCGGACGGTCAACAGTCACCGGCACGATTCGTCCAAGAATTCCGTTGCCGCGAATCTCCCGCTGTACTTTCTTCGGGAAACTCCCCACCACCGTATCGTAGGCATGGTCGATCATCATCGGCAGTTCCCCGTGGGGAAACCGCCCAAGATCAATGGTGTTCCAGTAAGGCTGCTGCACAGGAGGACAGTGATAGCCCCGCACCACAATACCCGGATAGGCATCCCGGAAAACTTGACCCGAAAAGGCAGTACATTTCAAAGTGAGCTTATCCATGTAAACCTGTGCGAAAATCTTTCCATTTACTTTGAAGCAGGTGGGCCACTGACCGAATGGATGATCTTCATATGCCTTTGGTTTCGCAAGGCATAGATTGCAAATTTCCTGGATTGTCATAGCGGTTACTCCAATTTCCCAAATCCGTTGAACCATGCCCGTTCCTCGAAGGCTTTCTTGTTCACCCGCTTACCTTCTTCTGCGGGTATGCCCACCGGCAGATATGCCACCAGCTCATAATCCGCAGGCACCCCCAGAATGGCAGCCATTTTATCGCCGATCCGGTCCACATCCGTCACGTGACCTTCGATCCAGCAGCTGGCATAACCCAGCGCATGGATTGCCAGAAGCATGTTTTCAATTGCAGCGGCATAATCCTGTACATAAAATGTCCGGTTCCGGTATGCAACGGTCTTTTTTGTCAGCACGCAGACCATAGCCGGAGCGGTCTCACCAAGCGGAGGATCGATCACACTGTGCAGCTTCGCAAGCACTGCCTTGTCATCCACGGCAATCAGACTGGTGGTCTGCTGATTGCAGCCGGACGGTGCGGCAAGACCTGCTTCCAGAATCATATTCAAATGCGCCCGGGGGACTGGCATATCCAGATACTTGCCCCGATAGCTGTATCTGCCGGAAATGGCTTCAAAGGTGTCCATGACAGCCTCACTTTCTCTTGGCCTTGCGCATATGCGCAGGTTTACTCACAGCTGGTTTGCGGGTTGGTGCTTTTGGCTCAGACTTTGCTGCGGGCTTCTTTGCCGCAGGCTTTCCCTTGGAAGGCATCTTGGGGGGCGGTGCGGTCGGCTTATCCTTGCGTGGCGGAACAGCCCGGATCAGGCACTTGGAGCCGGAACCGATCAGATCCTCCCGGTGTGCCTTGATCAGTGCCTCATGCACCAGATAGTAGTTTTTGGGATTGCGGTACTGGATCAACGCCCGCTGCATGGCCTTTTCGTGGGGGTCGGTGGGCACGTAGACCTTTTCCATTGTGCGGGGGTCAAGACCCGTATAGTACATCACCGTGGACAGGGTAGAGGGAGTGGGATAGAAATCCTGCACCTGCTCGGGATTGTAGCCCATGTCGCGGATGTACTCAGCAAGCTCCACAGCTTCCTTCATGGTCGAGCCGGGATGGCTGGACATGAGGTAGGGCACAAGGAACTGATTCATGCCATACTGCTTGTTCAGGGCGTAGTATTTATCCACAAACTGGTTGTAGACCGCATTTTTCGGCTTGCCCATGCGGCTGAGCACCGCGTCGGAGACATGCTCCGGTGCCACTTTCAACTGGCCGGAAATATGATACTGCACCAGCTCCTTGAAAAAGGTGTCCTTCTTATCGGCCAGCAGATAGTCAAAGCGGATGCCACTTCTGACAAAAACCTTTTTCACACCCTCGATCTTTCGGAGCTTGCGCAGCAGGGCGATGTAATCACTGTGGTCGGCCTTCATGTTTTTGCAGGGGGTGGGGTACAAACACTGCCGTCCGCCGCAGGCACCCTTTGTAAGCTGCTTGTCGCAGGCGGGGTGGCGGAAATTGGCAGTGGGGCCGCCCACATCGTGGATGTAACCCTTGAAATCCTTGTCCTTGACGATCTTTTCCGCCTCGGCGATGATGGACTCGTGGCTTCTCGTCTGAATAATGCGCCCCTGATGAAAAGTCAGCGCGCAGAAAGAGCAGGCACCGAAGCAGCCGCGGTTAGAAACCAGACTGAATTTGACCTCTTCAATAGCAGGCACGCCGCCCTTTTTAGCATAGCTGGGATGCCATGTCCGCTCGTAGGGCAGATCGTAGACTGCATCCATTTCCTCCGTTGTCAGAGGCTTCTGGGGCGGATTCTGCACCACAAACTTGTCCCCGAAAGGCTCTGCTAACCGCTTCGCCGTGAATGGATCACAGTTGCCGTACTGGATCTTGAAGGATTCCGCATACTTGCGTTTGTTGGTCTTCAGTTCATCATAAGAGGGCAGCACGATGGTGGGCAGGCTTTCATCCAGCCGGGCGGTTTTATATACCGTACCGTCGATCCAGGTAATATCCTTCACATCCATACCGGAGTTTAGCGCATCGGCGATTTCCACAATGGACCTTTCGCCCATGCCGTACATCAAAAGATCAGCCTGGCTATCCAGCAAAATGGAGCGCTTCATGGATTCCGACCAGTAGTCATAGTGGCTCAGCCGCCGCAGGGAAGCTTCAATGCCGCCGATCAGAATGGGTACATTTTTATAGGTCTGGCGAATCAGGTTACAGTAAACAATGGTTGCATAGTCAGGCCGTTTACCCATTTCGCCGCCGGGGGTGAAAGCGTCAGTCTTGCGCTTGTGCTTGGTAACGGAGTAGTGGTTGACCATGGAGTCCATATTGCCGCCGCTGACCAGAAAGCCCAGACGGGGCTTTCCGTAAATATCGATGGACTTGGGATTCTTCCAGTCCGGCTGGGAGATGATACCCACGGTGTAGCCATGGCTTTCCAGAATCCGGCTGATAATGGCGTGGCCAAAGGACGGATGATCCACATAGGCATCACCGGTCACATATACAAAATCACACTGCGTCCAGCCGCGGTCGACCATATCCTGTTTGCAAATCGGCAGAAAAGGCATTGCCATACCTCCAAAAGAACATATTTCTATCATTATATCAGAAGACGATCAGAAAGAAAAGTGTAAAAATACCCATGCCGTGTTTACCGCGGCATGGGCATCCATTATTTATGGGTCACTTTCTTTTTTGTTCCGTCAGGATAGAGGATCGTGGTGTTTTCAAGCTGTCCAACCAGATTGGCTTTAACGGAATCAATGTAGATTCTTCTCAGCTTTGCCCGTTCCTCCAGCTCCTCGGGGGTCAGACCCTCAGCCTTGTTTTTCGCTGCCAGCGCATTGATTCTGGCGATCACTTCGTTCATGTTCATCATATTTACCTCACACATAGCGGTGAATAACCACCGAAATTCGATCTTTTTTGGTTTTTCCGTTGATAGCTGCCAGTTTGATTTTTCCAAGTCCCCGCACGGAGATTTTCGCGCCCTCCGAAATGGTTTTATCCGGTTTTTCGCAGGGCAGTCCGTCGATGGCTGCTTTTCCGGCGCTTACATACTGTGCCGCGAGGCTCCGTCCGATACGAAAACCGGAGGAAATCACGCTGTCCAGCCGTAATGATGCCACTGTGTCCTTAATTTCTTTCACTTCCGGTTCCGGAATGATGGCATCACGCAGGGCAACTGCATCAAGATGGAGCTTCGTCCTTCCGGCGGACAGAAAATTCTGTTCGATGTACGGCGCAATTTCTGCTGCTACAAAGAAATCGCAGCTGCCTCTTCCCACGCAGATGTCACCCACGGTCTCCCGCGCAATGCCCGCACCCATCAACGCACCGAGAAAATCCCGGTGGCTCAATTCGTCCGCCTCGAAGAAGGTTGCCCGCAGGCAGACCATGGGAGAATCCTCGCCATAAAGGCTGCTTTCATCCAGATACTCGGGAAGATATACAAGCATCTTCCGCTCCGCATCCCCGTAACCGCCAAAAAACTGAAGTCCCGCTTCTGCACCGAAGAGGTAGCGTGCCATTTCCTGCTCCCGGGGGGAGAGGAAACAGGTGTTGGCCGGAATATTACGGCGAATACCTGTATTTATCTTGTCCCACAGCTTGGCAAGCAGCACCTTGTCTTCCTGCGACTGTGCAATTTTATCGATATTACTGCGATCCATCATATCACCATTTCTTATTATAGCACATCTTAATGTTATTGCAAATAAGTTTTTCTTGTCATCCATACCTTTGTAAGGTATAATATTGAAGATGAAATAGAAATTGATGTTTGTTGTGCTGTGTGCCGTGGATAACGTAGGGGCGGCGACCCGCCGCCCGGCGGTACAATGTTGCGAATTCGCCGAAAACCAATGCGAATACGTTAAATTCTACCGCACGGGCGGCTGATAGCCGCCCCTACACGCACAATCGAAAGAGCGTGACAAACTGAAATTTGAAAGGACAATCTATGGTAATCGGAATCATTGGTGCCGGTGCCTCCGGCATGGCTGCGGCTCTTGCAGCCGCAGAAAATAAAGATGTGCAGGTCATCCTGATGGAGCGCCAGGCGCGTGTTGGCAGAAAACTTTCCGCCACTGGCAACGGCCGCTGTAATCTGACGAATTTACATGCAAATGAGGATGGTTATCACGGGGAGAACCCCTGCTTTGTCCATGCTGCTCTGGCGCACTACGATGTAAAGGATACCCTGAACTGGTTCCGCAGCCTTGGCCTTTATACGGTTGCGGAGGAATCCGGCAGAGTGTATCCCTATTCCGATCAGGCAAATTCCGTGGTGGATGTGCTGCGCTTTGCGCTGGAAAAACCGAATATTCAGCTCCTGACCGGTTTTGAAGTGAAAAAGGTAAAGAAAACTGACGGCGGTTTTCAGGTAGAAAGTGCAGAAGAAGTGATCTTCTGCGATAAGCTCATCATCGCCTGCGGTGGCCTTGCCGGCACCAGGCTGGGCGGTTCCATGTCCGGCTATCAGCTGCTGCGCAGCTTCGGCCATAAATGTACCAAACTGCGCCCCACGCTGGTGCAGCTGAAATCCTCCTGGAACGGCTGTGGTTCCCTTAAAGGTGTCCGCGCCAACTGCCATGTTCAGATCCTGCATGACGGTCAGCTCCACAGTGAAAGCAGCGGTGAATTGCAGTTTACGGATTACGGCCTTTCTGGTCCCGTGATTTTCGAAGTGTCCCGCGATGCCTGCCAGGGTCGCGGAAACTGGATTTGCCGTCTGGATTTTCTTCCTGATATGGAGATGGAGATCCTCCGCGCAGAACTGCTCCGCAGAAAGTCTACGAATTGGAATGCGGAAGAACTGTTGACCGGAATTCTTCACAACCGCCTGGGACGCATTCTGACCCAGAGCGTGGGCATCAAGTGCAGCAGGAAAATTGCTGATCTGCGTGATGACGAGATCGATGCCGTATGCGGCGCAGTCAAAAACTTTGAAGCAGCCTTGACGGAAACTATGGGTATGGATGCGGCACAGGTTACTGCGGGCGGCATCCAGACTGCGGAATTTGATGATACCACCATGCAGAGCCGCCTTGTTCCGGGACTTTACGCCTGCGGCGAGGTGCTGGATGTTGACGGTGACTGCGGCGGCTATAATCTGCAATGGGCGTGGAGCTCCGGCCGCCTGGCAGGAAGCCACACAGGAGGAAATACATGATTAGAATACGTGATATTGCCCTGCCGCCGGAGCATAATGTAAACCAGCTCCAGTTCGAGGCAGCGCAGCTTTTAAAAGTACCCAATTCCAAGGTGCGCGGTTTGAAGCTGGTAAGGCGCAGCGTGGATGCCCGTAAAAAGCCAGATGTGAAGATCATCTATACCGTGGATGTGGCCATTGATGGCAATGAGGAGAAGATCATCCGCAAATCCGGCTGCAAGCGCGCAAGCATTGCTCCTGTGTCCTATTATAAAGTACCCAAGTGCAATATCCAGCCGGAGAAACGCCCTGTTGTGGTGGGTTTCGGTCCTGCTGGTATGTTTGCGGCTCTGATTCTGGCAAAAGCCGGATTGAACCCCATCGTTCTGGAGCGCGGCGAAGATGCACAGAGCCGCCATAAGAAAGTGCAGAAATTCTGGGAAACCGGCGAGCTGGATCCGCGCAGCAACGTCCAGTTCGGTGAGGGCGGAGCCGGAACCTTTTCTGACGGCAAGCTGAACACCGGTATCAATAACCCCAGAATCGGCTGGATTCTGGAGCAGTTCGTCAAATGCGGCGCAAGGGAGAACATTCTCTACGATGCCAAGCCTCATGTGGGTACGGATGTGCTGCTGACCGTTGTGCAGAATCTGCGGGGCAGGATCATCAGCCTCGGCGGCGAGGTGCGCTTCAATACAAAGGTAACCGGTATCCGCAGCGAAGCGGGAAAGCTCACGGCACTGGAACTGGAAAGCGGCGAGATTTTAGCGTGTGACCACGCTATCTTTGCCATCGGCCACAGCGCCCGCGACACCTTCCAGATGCTCCATGCATCCAAGCTTCCCATGGAGCCCAAGCCCTTTGCCATGGGCGTGCGCATTGAGCATAAGCAGACCACCATCGATGCAGCCCAGTACGGCGCACCGAACCCTGTTCTGCCTCCTGCGGACTACAAACTGGTCAAACACTTGACCGATGGTACGGTCTATACCTTCTGCATGTGTCCCGGCGGCTATGTGGTTGCCGCAGCGTCTGAGGAAGGCCGCGTGGTGACCAACGGCATGAGCTATGCTGACCGCGATGGTGAAAATGCCAATGCGGCATTGCTCGTAACTGTCAACCCTGAAGAATTTCCCTATGGAGGTGTCTTGGGCGGTATGAAATGGCAGCGCGATATTGAGGAAGCAGCCTACAACATCAGCGGCAGCTACAAGGCTCCTGCCCAGAAAGTGGGAGATTTCCTTGCAGACCGCCCCAGCGGGGGAGCGGGCGGCATTCAGCCCACTTACCGTCCCGGTGTCCATTGGTGCAACCTGCGTGATGTTCTGCCTGAAAAGATTACCCGCAGCCTGAAAGAAGCCCTGCCTTTACTGGACGGCAATCTTGCAGGCTTTGCAGGTGATGATGCTGTATTGACTGCACCTGAAACCCGCAGTTCTTCTCCCGTGCGCATCATCCGTGGAGAGAACCGCCAGTCGACCCTGAAGGGCTTCTACCCCAGCGGTGAGGGCGCGGGCTATGCCGGCGGTATCATGTCCGCAGCCGTTGACGGCATCATGTCCGCAGAAGCACTTATCAACGCGATCAAGGAGGGATCCTAATGGAGTTATCCCATGAAGAATGGAAACAGGCACAAAAGGGGATCAAGCGCTATCTCAGCACCTCTGGCTGGACACTGCTGATCTATTATGCCATCATGAATGTGGCGGTCATCGGCTTTATGGTTGTTGAAGTTGTCGTGGAGTTGATGCATGGTATTGTGTCGGATGACGCGTCTGCTATTGAGCGCGCAATCATGAACGCTGCAGAGAGTGCATGGGGATATTTTCTTGCAGCCGCCGTGGGTTTTGTGATCCTGCTGCTCTGGAAAAAGCCCCGCTATTTGAAAGAGGAGATCTTTGCAAAGGGCGCACCTATGAAAGCGGGCAATTTCTTTATTATCCTTTGCATTTTTCTGAGCGGACAGACAGTTTTCCAGCTTGGCGCATACGCGTTGGAGCTGCTTCTCAATACCTTCGGCTATACCATTTCCGAGGGGCTTGAAAGCCTGCAGACAGACCCCGATAATTTCAGCATGTTCCTCTATGCGGGCATCCTTGCACCCATTACGGAGGAAATCCTCTTCCGCGGCCTGATCCAGCGGAGCCTGCTGCCCTTCGGCAAGAAGTTTGCGATTCTGATTTCCTCACTAACCTTTGGCCTGTTCCACGGCAACCTGATCCAGACACCCTATGCCTTCGCAGTCGGTCTGGTGCTGGGTTATGTGGCGGCGGAATACAACATCCTCTGGGCCATGGTGCTGCATATGATCAACAATCTGGTTCTGGGCGATCTGCTTTACCGCATTCTCGGTGGCTTTTCCGATGATGCGGTCAACATGATCATCTGGATTATCATTCTGGCATTTACCGTGGCGGCTGTCATTTTGATGATCGTCAAACGTAAAGAAATTGCCGCCTATCTGCGTGCAGAGCGTATGAACGGCGCATATCTGAAATGCTATTTCACCTGTGCCGGAACCATCGTACTCATTGTCATCATGGGTCTGAATATCCTGATGACCACCTTTGCGCTGGTCACACCACTGTGAGGCTTCAAGATGCAATATAAAGCGGAGAAATATAAAAACTGCGTGCGATTTAACGGGCAGTACCGCCAGATTTACGAATTTTTGCTAAATGCGGGAAAATTGGAATACAATGAGCATTTCCATTGGGGCCGCTTCGAGTGGATGCACAGGCATTCTTATCTGGAGGCAGATAAATTGACCAGCATTGTGACGTTCAAAGATGCCGCCGATAAAATCGTGGGTCTGATCACTTACGACACAAGCTTCGACGATAAGTCATATTTGATCCATACCATTGATGATAAGGAACTGCTTCATGCAATGGTTGATGCCGTCCTTCCGGATGAAAAGCGCAAAGCCGTGATCAAAGTCAATTCAAAGGATGCAGCCCTTTGCGAAGTGCTGCAGGAAAGTCGGTTTATAAAAACACATCAGGATAATTGCGTGCTGGAATTGGATTTGAACCGTGAATTGAGATACAGTATTTCGGATACGTACTCCATCAGCAAACCAGGATTTTATGTGGACGATTGGCAGTATCAGCTTGTGATCCACAGAGGCTTTGACCATACCGATATCCCGGAAAAATGGCCGGATGAAATTCCGGCACTGACACCCAATGAGAATGCAGACCTAAAAGTTTTTGCTCTACAGGGTGGCGAATACTGCGCCCACTGCGGTCTGTGGTATACCGAAGGCGATATCGCTTACGTTGAACCCGTTATTACCGTGCCGCAGCATAGAAAGCAGGGGCTGGCGAAAGCTGTGGTTTATGAGGCCTGCAATCGGGCAAAAAAGCTGGGTGCAAAAAGAGCCATCGTTCTGTCCGATCAGGAATTTTATGCCCGGATCGGCTTTGAAGCTTCATCGGGAGTCTTCTGTTGGGAAAAGCACATTGCCAATGATTTATAAAACGATTCTCCGTATGAGCAGTCATACGGAGAATCAAAATTTTACAGGAGAGCCCACACGGTCAGCCCGATCTGCACCGCCAGAATCAGCGGAATACCCAGCGTGAATCTGATGTGCTTCGTCTTGTGCCGGAACGTGTACATACCAGCCAGCGCGCCGATGCTGCCGCCGGCCGCAGCAACGCCCAGCAGCGTTTTCTCCGGGATGCGCCATGCGCCCCGCTTTGCTTTCAGCTTGTCCGCAAGCATAAGAAGAAAAGAAGCCGCATTGATTATGGTGAGGTACAAAAGGACGAGATGTTCAGTCATGGTCAATATTTCCTTTCGTGGGGGGATCTTATGAAAAAACTGTGTGTGATGATGGTGCTTGCGCTGCTGCTGTGCGGCTGCGGTGCGGAACTGACCTTGGAAACCATCGCGGATGAAATGGTGCTGCCTGTTTCCGCGCAGCCGCGGGAAATTCTGCTGCAGCTTCCGGAGGAGACCCTGCTTCCGGCCATGGAAACAGACGATGGAACCCTTTATCTGTGCGACGGCTACGATGTGGCAGTGCAGACATTGCAAAGCGGCGATCTGGATGCAACCATCCGTCAGGTCAGCGGCTTCGGGAAAGACGATCTGACTGTGATGCAGACGGCGGCGGGGGAGTGCGCCTGTTACGAATTTGTGTGGACTGCCGCAACGGAGCTGGGCGAACAGGTGGGGCGCGCCATGATTCTGGACGATGGAGACTTCCATTATGTCCTCAGCACTGTTACCCCTGCGAAACATGCACAGGAATATCAGGAAATCTGGAACGGAATTTTTGAAAGCTTCGGCATTGCCTGATTTGGATGCTCCCGCCGGAAACGGCGGGAGCTTTCTGTTCGTTAGAAAGAGAACCGCCTGCTATGCAGGTGGGCGAAATAGAGTTCTACTTATGCCCAAAAAATGAACCTCCCGATGACAGAGAGTAAACAGGTTCGCCAACCGTCTACAAACTAGCACAAAGGGAGATTATCCAAATGGACATGGTGATTATAGCACAATCTCCGTGCGATAGACAATAAGCTATTTCAATAGCAGCGGAGCATATCGTGCAAAAGGAAGATATTCGGCGCACCTTTTAGGTGCGGCTGGTAATAGGCCCTTATAGGG
>JAFYLN010000118.1 GCA_017537045.1 Oscillospiraceae bacterium
TGGGAGAGCTGTCAAAAATCGAAGCGATTTTTGACTGAGAGGGAAAATAACGAACCCTCTCCGCCCCAAATCCTTGATTTGGGGCACCTCTCCCAAAGGGAGAGGCAAGTTTTCAACAGCTCGATAAACTGAAATTTGAAAGGAGCTTTTCTATGCGCAGTCCGGTAAAGCATATGGTGCAATGCGCCCTGTTTGCAGCATTGATGACTGTTTGCGCATGGATCTGCATTCCGATTGGAGATACAGTTCTGTCCCTGCAGACACTGGCCGTTTTCCTCTGTCTCGGCCTGCTGGGCGGCAGACGGGGCAGCGCGGCAATTGTCATCTATCTGCTGCTGGGTGCGGTGGGCATGCCGGTGTTCAGCGGCTTCCGGGGCGGTATCGGTGTTCTGGCCGGTGCCACCGGCGGCTACCTCTGGGGCTTTCTGGCCGCAGCCCTTATTTACCGGCTGCTGGAGGGCTTCGGCAGGCTTCCGGCTATGATCGCCGGGCAGCTTCTGTGCTACGCCTGCGGCTGTTTCTGGTTTTACCTGTACACCGGCGGCGGACTGTGGCTGATTCTGCTTCGCTGCGTCCTGCCATATCTGATCGGCGACGGTGTAAAAATTGCCCTTGCCTATATTCTGACCCGCCGTCTCGAGCGGTACATCACATAATCCCCGCCCGGGTGGCATAGATTGTCCCCAGGGAGGGGATTTTTTATGCGAAAACGCGATCTGATCATTCTGTGCGGCGCCATTGCCACTGCCCTGCTCCTGTCTGCGCGGCTGATTTTCGGCGGCGCACTGGAAACAGGAAACTGGGGACTCAGCTTTCAAAGCGAGGGCAGCGCGCCCATCGGGCCTGCAAATGCCCAGCAGCTGGCAAAATACGATGCTGCCTATCTGGGCGACACAGCGGAAAAAGTCATATATCTGACCTTTGATGCCGGTTACGAAAACGGCTGCACGGCAAAAATTCTGGACACGCTGAAAGCACATAACGTTCCCGCCGCCTTCTTTCTTGTAGGAAACTATATGGAGAAAAATGCCGACCTCGTGCGGCGGATGGTGGACGACGGGCATATCGTGGGCAACCACACCATGCACCACCATGACATGAGCAAGCTTTCCGACAAGGAGACCTTTTCCAAGGAACTGACCGATCTGGAAAGCCTTTTTAAGGAGATCACCGGAAAAGACCTGCCCAAATATTACCGTCCGCCCCAGGGCACATACAGCGAGGAAAATTTGCGCATGGCGCAGGAATTGGGCTATCAGACCGTTTTCTGGAGCCTTGCCTATGTGGATTGGCTGAACAACGACCAGCCCACGAAAGAAGCAGCGTTCTCCAAGCTCATTCCCCGCACCCATAACGGCGCTGTGGTGCTGCTTCATTCCACATCGTCCACCAATGCAGAAATTCTGGACGAGCTGCTGACCCGGTGGGAGGATATGGGCTACCGCTTCGCTTCCATTGATGCACTGTTCCATTCTGCACCGGAAAATGCAGGAAAATAGGATTTTTACTTTCTTTTTCCGTGATTTTGTGGTAGGATAATGCCAATGCGGCAGCGCTGCCGCAAATCCCAAAAAAGTTGGAAGGTTATACACATGAAACGATTTTCTGCACTGCTTCTTTGCGCAGCCATGCTTTTGAGCCTCGCGGCCTGCGGCAGCTCCGGTGCACCCGCGCCCACCGATGCCACTGCATCTGCGACGATTCCCACCGCCGCGCCCACCGCAATGCCGACGGATGCATCCACAGAGCCGGTTCCGTCCGGTACTGTGTCCGATGTGATCCAGCTGATAGACAATGATGCCGTATCTGTTTACATCACGAAGATAGAGCACAACGAGCACCTTGGCATGCAGCTGCACATCCAGTGTATCAACAAAACCAGCCGCCCCCTGCTGTTCAGCTGGGATATGGTCTCCGTCTGCGGCTATATGTACGACCCCATGTGGGCGGTCGAGGTCGCTGCCGGAAAGACCTCCAACAGCACCATCGATCTGGATACCCACGAACTGGAGCTCATGGGCATTCCTTCCGTGGACGAGACCACCTTTACCCTGCGCATTGTGGATTCTGAAAACTGGATGGAAAAACCCCTTGTGGAGGAAGCCTTCACCATTTATCCCACCGGCCTGAACGCCGAAGCATTGATCCTGCCCCAGCGTGCCGCCCGCTCTGGCGATGTGGTGATCGTTGATAATGAAAATATCCGCTTCATCATTACGGGCTTTGATGCCGCTGCCTGCACGCTCCATGTTTATCTTGAGAATAAGACTGACCGGAATCTGATGTATTCGTGGGATCGGGTTTCTGTTAACGGCTTTATGGCCGATCCTTTCTGGGCTGCGTCCGTGGCCGCCGGAAAGAAAGCCTGCGCAGAGATCACCTTCTCCCGATCCGATTTTGAAGCCAACGGCATCACGGAGGTTTCCGATATTGAATTTTCCCTGCTGGTTTCCGACTATGACGATTGGGAAGCTGACTACCTGCTGGAAGAGACTTACACCTATAAGCCCTGATTCAAATTTCAGTTTATCGAGCTGTTGAAAACTTGCCTCTCCCTTTGGGAGAGGTGCCCAAAATCAAGGATTTGGGGCGGAGAGGGTTCGTTATTTTCCCTCTCAGTCAAAAATCGCTTCGATTTTTGACAGCTCTCCCAGAGGGAGAGCCAAGGGCTTCGCCGCCAACAGCCCGATAAACATCAATTTATATCTCCGCATCTAGAAAACGGGCACCTCGGATGAGGTGCCCGTTGGTTATGTAATTTGGATTTCCTCCGCAGCGGCGATCATAACCTGCACCAAGCGCGCATTGTCTGCGGGGTGGTGCTCTGCGCAGCGAATCAAAATCTGTCGATTGCCAGTGGCAATCGCACAATTATTCATCCCTGCTTAAACCATTGCAGCGGTGATGATGGCCATCTTGTAGACCTCGTCGGCGTTGCAGCCGCGGGACAGGTCGTTGATGGGAGCAGCCAGACCCTGCAGGATGGGGCCGTAAGCTTCGAAGCCGCCCAGACGCTGTGCGATCTTGTAGCCGATGTTGCCGGCCTCGATGGTGGGGAAAATGAAGGTGTTGGCGTAGCCGGCAACAGGGGAGCCGGGGAACTTCAGCTGGCCGACTTCGGGAGCAACGGCAGCGTCGAACTGCATCTCGCCGTCGATGCACAGGTCAGGAGCCATGGCTTTGGCCTCGATGGTGGCATCGTGGGACAGCTTGACGGTACCGCCCTTGCCGGAGCCGTTGGTGGAGAA
>JAFYLN010000119.1 GCA_017537045.1 Oscillospiraceae bacterium
ACAGCACCTTCAGAATACCTTCCCGACTTGTGATGGCCATAGCTCTCGCCTCCTTTTTGATGTATTATAGCTGTTACTTTCATTTTAGTCAAGAATAATTGTAAGTATACTTGTAATTATTATGTGTTATTTTGAAAGTTTTAGTCGATACACTTGTTGGTGTTATGATTTGCGTTAATAGATCTCAATCATAATTCAACCATAGCATCAAGTACTTCGAATCACCATTCTGAGTGAACCTGTTTCTTGACTTATCCCCAAAAGAGTGTTAGTATGTTTACATACATACTTTCTGTTAGGGGGGTGAAGCGGATGAACAATGATCGCAAGTCATTCGGATGTTTTTTGAAAGAGATGATCAAGCAGTGCCACATGACACAGGCAGCATTTTACTTGGAAGTAGGAATAACCAAGCCCTACTATTACGATATTGTCTCTGGAAAGATTAATCCTCCTCCGCCTGAGATCCAATATCGAATGCTGGAAGTATTGGATGGCATTTCAAACGAACAGCGAAATACTTTCTTGAACCTTGCTGCTAAAGGCCGAGGCGAGATCCCGGCAGACATTGCGAGGCTAATTTCCGAACATCCGCAAAACTTGGAAGAAATACGGATCACCCTTATGCAACTATTGGCTGAGCATAGTTAATTGAGAGTGTACATGATTCTAGGAGTCACATATGGGTTATAGATATATAGGTTCAAAAGCAAGAATTGCTGATGAGATAATTACATATTTAGGAAAGCCATCCAGTCCAGAAGCACGATTTATCGATGGCTTTTCTGGAACAGGAATTGTTGCCTCTAAAGCCGCTGATATAGGCTGGCAAGTTGTAATAAATGATATGATGAAAAATGCCATCGTCATGTCCGAAGCCAGGCTCTTGGCGGAATGCGATGTGCCATTTATCAAAGTTGGTGGTTATGATAAAGCACTAGCCGAGCTGAATACCCTCGACGGTTGCGAAGGATTTATCTGGCGTGAGTATTCTCCGGCATCAAAGGAACTGTGCGGCATTGAGCGCAAGTACTTCACCGAGCAAAACGCTAAAAAAATCGATGCAATAATGTGCAAGGTACACGAATGGAGAAGAAAGGGAATCATCACTCATAGAGAGTTTTCCTTATTGATGGCCAATATAATCACTGCAACAAATGATGTTGCAAATATCGCAGGCACATATGGCTGCTTCTTGTCCAAGTGGAGTTCCGCAGCACAAAACCCAATTGAGCTAATCCCATCTGTGTTGCGCACTGAGCCTGTGCAATATACCGCACATAATCTGGATGTATTTGCAATTGAGAGTTCCAATAAAGATACTGTGTACCTTGATCCCCCTTACACAAAACGGCAATATGCTTCGTATTACCACATTCATGAAACGATTGTTTGCGGAGATGAACCATTAGTAGAGGGTACATCCGGTTTGCGTCCCTGGAAGGACAAAGCATCAGTCTTCTGCTACAAAGCAAAAGCTTTGGATGCTTTGGTACGACTGATTACGAACCAGAAAGCACACAGAGTGCTACTGTCGTACAGCGATGAGGGTCATGTGAAACTGGATCAGTTGAAAGAGCACTTATCTTCACATGGTACAGTTGAAGTTATTGACCTTGGCAGTATTGGAAGATATCGTCCTAATAAGGTTGCTGTTGAAAATAACGCTAATGTGTGTGAATACTTGATCGACTTTAGACACGGAGAGTAATATGAGCAGAACACAAACTTTCGAACAGTGTCAATTACAAAAGGCAGAGCAGCTGATCGCAGCAAACACTTGCGGTTATGCTGAAAGAATGCGGCTGCTGGAAGTGGCTGCGGCACTGGAAAGCGGTGCCGCCATTCAAGCATACTGGCGTGGAATAGGTGTTGCAGAAGATAGTTTTCCTGGCCAGGGTGATCTTCCCCGTAAACTCAATGAACTTATCAAGGAGAGTAATATACCTTTCCCACTGGCTATTTCCTCTCTGACAAGAGAGCCTCTGACATTGGAAGAGCAAAAACAGAATGGTGTATTTTATACCGATTTCCGTATTGCTGCATTAATTGCCGAAAAATGCACACCGCATATCAAGTCATCTTCAACCGTGGCAGATCTCGCAGCAGGCAGTGGTATACTCATTGCAGCGGTTGCAATAGAGTATAAGAAAAAGTTTCCTCAAGAATTCAATCATTGGATTGCAACTCGTTTATTTGCCTACGACTTATCTGAAAACGCTTTGCGGGGAGCAGCAACTGCGATATTATCCTTATGTTCCGATGCTTCTGCGGTAGTCAATATGTACCGTAATTGGAGGGTATGCGACAGCTTGCTTGACAACGAACTTGATTCAATGCGGTTCGATATTGTCGTAGGAAATCCTCCGTGGGGTAAGATCAAAATCACAAGGCACAACTATCTGAGGCGCACTGGTGAAGATCGGGTATATGGTGCAGCATACAGTGATTTTGACAGCAGAGAATTTCAGAAAGAAAAGGATGCAACACAGGGGTACAGCAAATTGGTCAGGGCCAAATACTCTCTTCTTGGTGGTTCCGAACCGGATATGTATATGGCTTTTTTACAAAGAGCAGTTAATTCTGTTGCGACCGGAGGACATATTTCCTATCTCATTCCGGCTGGATTAATCCGATCCAAGGGCACTGCAGAATTACGGGAATATCTGTTGCAAAACACATCTTGTCTGCTGTATGAACTGTTAGATAACAAGGAACGGTATTTTTCTATTGACACGAGATTCAAATTCCTTCTTCTTTCTTGTAGAAAAGGGCAGCATGAAAACAACCTGAAACTTGACAAATTCTCTTTCAGAATTTTATCGGCTGGCCCCAAAGCAAAAACTGACACAATAACCTTTTCTGTAAAGGATCTGAGAAGGATCAGACCTGATTTGACAATACCTGAGCTGCGAAATAATAAAGAAAAGCAATTGTTTGACAAAATGTACCTGCACGGCCGCATGTGGGGCAATACCAATGATGAATGGAATGCTGATATATCACGGGAAGTAGATATGACGAATGACAGGGAATATTTTGTCACTGAAAGCAATTCTGAGACCCTTCCGGTCGTCGAAGGTCGCATGGTACAGCAGCACCGTTTTGGCGCAAAACGGTATGTATCAGGCAGTGGCAGAAGTGCTGTGTGGGAACCCTGTCACTATGGATGTGTACCCCAATTCTATATTCCACGCAAACACCTGTCTGAGCATATTCGCAAAAGGGTCAGCGCACTGCGTGCTGGATATTGTGACATAGCAGGACAGACAAACGAACGTGCTATGATGAGCGCAATTATCCCCAGTAATGTTGTATGTGGCAACAAAGTCCCTACCGTAGTTTTTCCGAACGATCCCACCGGTGACAGAATTTATTTATGGGTTGGCATTGTAAATAGCTTTGCTTTTGATTGGCTGATCAGGCGTATCATATCGACTACAGTGAACTATTTCCTTCTGTTAAGTGTGCCTATTCCCAAAATCGAGATTGACTCCGCCCTGGCAAAAACAATCATCAGCTGTACAAAGCGTCTTTCGTGTATGACTGATGATTACTATCGGACAAATGAGATGCAGGATCTTCGAATCAAAATAGAGGTTGCAGTGGCTAAAGCATACGGTCTTTCTCTGGAAGATATTCGTCTGATTCTGCAAGATTTCCCTTTGATTGACAGAAAGCAGCCGTTGAGGGCAGCACATGCAACCACAACCGTCACAGCGGATCTGATTTGTGCCGCTTTTGAAAGCGAGGAGTCAAACAATACTCTTTACAGAATGGTTGCAGAGGAATATAATAAAATTGGTGCAAAAGCATATATTCCTGCAGAAATGCGTGAATTAACGAAGTAAGGGGGACTCAACATGGGTAACAGTATTCCGGGTGTAAAGTTGGTAATCTACAAGAAAATCGTTGAAGGGGATCTTAGCAAATTCACTGCAACCTCTAATGTCACACCATCGGGAGGTGGAGCCAGAGACCTCCGCTTTAGCCCGGCCAAAGAGTTCTTCCCTGCATTTCAGAAGATGTTTCCTTTGGGAGCAGACAACGGAACTTTGCATGGTCGCTTTTTCTGGCCCAATCACAATTCCACTGAGGTGACTGTGCATTCGCCCACAAATGCCAGACCTAATGAGGTTCGAATCGGATGCATCCACGAATGCTTCCCTGCGCAATATGTTCCCAGCGATTCCAGGGATTGTGTCTTGCTGCTGATTATGGATACGCAAAACAAAGTTTGGCCTTTCTTTACAAGTGAACATTCCCTGGAACACGATGACTGGCATCCTGGCATTAAGAAACCCATTTTGGGTGGTCTCCGGGCACAGCGTGGATCCAGAATAACCGCTATGGGATATGTGGATTTGGAAGCCGGAAGGAGCTATACCAATGGTCAATGAGCAAACTATTTTAGACCTTCTGTATCGGAAAAAGAATGTCCTGCTGATGGGCGCTCCCGGAACAGGAAAGTCTAAGATCATGAATGATGTGGCAAAGGCATTCGAAGCCACTCATACAGCGACAGCGCAGCCAGTACATATGCCCTCGGCCCCGATTCCCATTCCCGCTAATCCAGGCCCAGGTGTTCATCCAATTCTGTCTGCAAGGAATCGCAAGGTATTTCGCACTACGCTGCACCAGAACTCAAAATATCGTGAATTTCTTTCTGGAATCACTCCCGTCATCGGCACCCAGAATGGTTATGAGATTTCCAAAGGAATCCTGTACCGGGCAAATGAGTTTGCAAAGCAGCCTGACAGCGCCGCTTTGCTGATCATAGATGAACTCAATCGTGGCCCTGCTATTGAAGTTTTTGGTGGAAGTATCGTGGCCATCGAAAGTGATAAACGGCTGTCTGATCAAAATCAGCCGCTTCAGACAACCCAGTTTTTTGAGATGCTGTCGCCTGTGACCGGGAGGATGGAGGAGTATGCATTCTCCCCCAATCTATATATTTTGGCAGCAATGAATCAGGCAGATGTCTCTGTTGCCCCGCTTGATGTGGCTTTTTTGCGCAGATGGCAGCCACAAAAACTTGAGCCGGATTATTCTGTTTTGTACGACAACTTTGGTGTCGATGCAACAGCCCCCGTTCCTACGAGCTGCCAGAGCGCAACCGATGTGTATGCAGTCGCAATTAAGGCTCTTGAGAAGATCAATGCTGTAATATCGATTGGTCGTGGCAAGGACTATCAGCTCGGTCAGGGTGTTTTCCTCTCAACTAAACCGCTGAGCAATAATGTTGCGGATGCATTAACTTTTGTTGCTGAAGCATGGTGTATGATTTACGCTCATATTGAAGAGCTATTCTTTGGGGACTGTACAGCGATTGCCTATGTAGTTAATGCAAACTCACCGAAATCTCCATATACAACAAAAGAGGTTTCTTTTGCGGATGAGACCAAGATGATTCTTCAATGCGGAAATATCGATACTCAAACAATTTTTGATTTGTACCTTTCTATCGCAGGTCGCACCTTATGAGAATTGAACTGATCGAATATGGTTACGGGATCGAGCTGAAGCAACTGGAAGTACATTGCGATTCTTCGCAGGAACTCAACGACAGTATTGCTGCGGTAAACAAACGAATTTGCAAGAAACTCAACCTTCAAAAGAATCCTCTGGTTATCTCTGATGGACGATTGCGGGTATGTGGAATTGCTGGCATGGTTCGTCTCACAAAAAGTATTGAGATCGAAATTGTTCCTAAATTTCTAAGTCATGCCAAGAATGCCTCGTGGAAAGAAACCCTATATCTTCTTTCTGTGTTGTCAAAACATGGTGGAATATTGACCAACGAACGGATTCTGTCATCAACTTCGTATATTTCCTCTTTATACGATATTGCTGGACGCATTCTTGCGCAGGAATTTCAAAAGAATCGTCGAAAACCAATCCGTAAATACAGAAAAGAACGATTCTGTGATTTCGCCATTGATGGTGATATTGACTTTGCTTCTATGCTGGATCGCAACGATGATGGAATCAGGCAATCTCGCATTCGATTCGATATCTACAACGAATACAATGCTGTGATATCCAAAGCTATGAAAACAGTCATACCGTATACCAGTGACAATCAAGCAAGAAATGTACTGCAATCAGCCATTGGTATGTTTGGAAAACAGGCTGAACCTGTCCGAGAAAGAATGCATGTCCCGGTTCGTAACAAGGAGTGGTCGGATGCGTATGAGCTCTCCTATGATATAGTTAACGGACTCGCAAATTCGTTCGATGCAGGTAAGATTCTTGCGCCAGGTTTTGTTGTAGGCACATGGCAATTATGGGAGTGGCTTATCACGACCGGACTTTCTCTTGCCAATGTTCCCGGAACTGTGAAACCTCAATACCTCACCCAATGGGGAATCAAGAAGGTTGGAGCACAAAGTTTTTCTGTTAATGTATATCCAGATGTCGTGGTTCTTGATGCGAATCAACATAATTATTTATATTTGGTAGACGCAAAATATAAGGTGCTCGCAAATCAAGCCACTGGCGAAGCCGACCGTGACGATATTTATGAGGCATTTGCCTTCTGCTCTGCTACAAATACTGATACGCTGTTTCTTGCTTACCCCGGCGACAGCGGTTACTCAACCAATACAGCAGGAAACGTTACGAAGCAATCGGTCTATGAAATCGGTGGCAAAAAGATAATAATTGTTACTGTCGATTTCGGATCAATTAGTACCCGCGGCGGATTGTATACGTTTGCTCATAACCTAAAACTTGGATTGAGTGCTATCATTCACTCCCCTGTGTGATGCTGAAAGTTTGTTTTGTGTACGGAATTTCAGTATAAATAGCACCACCAGAGAATGTATTTTGACCATGAGATGCATTCACTGGTGGTGTGCTTTTTGTGCTGCATCTTTTTCATCCTGTAGGAGTAACATGACTGCCCGTTATGACTGCCGGGTTGTGTTGGAACAGCAACCAGCATTGGATTTGGTAAGCAAATACGAATCACATGACTGCCCGGGAGGGGCGTGGGTTGGAACTGGAAGCAGTGTCGCCCATGCCCCTCCCTTGGCTGTTCTGTTCGGCCATTTGCGGGGGCAAATTGTCCTCACAGAACCCCTTTGAATTGCGTGGTTTTTGACTGCGGGGAATGCGGCTGGGAAAATCGGTCTGGTGCAGATAACAGCACCTTTTTTCGATTTGGGCGGTTGCCTCCATGATGATTTGGGGATGCTCATGGTTTTGATGGAATTCATCGGAAAACAGCACACTTTTTCAGCTCATCATGGCTGCAAATCCGCACCTCTGTCAGACCCATTTCGCCCCAGTTGGCCTCTACGCTGAAGGACATATGCTCGAAGTTGTCGTCATCGAAAAAGATACCCTTCAGGTTATTGATGATGACATTGATGGCTCGGTTTGAGGTATCCCATAACCTGTGGTTATGGCTGCCCTGGGGAGTGGTGATGCAGATATGGACATGGGCCTTCTCGAAATAGGGGATGCTATTTTTTGACTGCCGGGCGATGGCTTCGTGGATCATACGGCTCCAGTGGTCTTCTACTGTGCCGGTCAGCTCTTTCAGACCCGGCAGCGGCTCCGGGATGGTCAGGCAGACCACGGAATCAGTCTGGGAGGTCGACACTTCCCCGACGAACCGTTTGGGGGCGGAGCCGAAATCAATCCTGTCATACATGGCACCGAGGAGCTGGCTGCGCAGCCGCAGGGTCAGCTCGTATGCCTTTTCCAGCATCCCGAAGGTGATCCTGCCGTCCCGGGGCAGGTTCTCCCCAAGCTTTTCAACCGTCCTGTGGAGATTTATATACATGGATCTTCGTTCCTTTCCACGTCTTCACATCCGGGTACATTTCCGCAACCTCCAGATCCTCCTGATGGACCGCCAGGATGCGCCGGATCACCGGATAATCCGGGTCATCTTCGTATTCCTTGTCACTTTTCACCGCAGCGAAGAAGTGTACCAGCTTGAGCAGATCAAAGGCCGGGTTCAGGTAATATCGGTTTGGGTAGACCTCCACATCTCCCTGTGACGGATCATGACTCCGATAGCTGTTCTTTACGG
>JAFYLN010000120.1 GCA_017537045.1 Oscillospiraceae bacterium
ATCTCCAATGTGGCTGCGCAGAGGGCATCCATTTCGGTTTTGGCACCATTGGAGAATACGATTCCTTTTTCCCGCATTTCTTCCGCAGATTCCAGAATGTTGACTGCGTGGTCAGATATACGCTCGAAGTCACCGATGGCCTTGAGCAGCATAGAAGCGGTAGCACCTTCGGTTTCGTTCAGCTGCTTGGTGCTTAGCTTTACAAGATAGCTGCCAATGACATCTTCCAGATGGTCCGTCTTGTCTTCTGCTTCCCGCACAGCTTCTGCCTTGCTCTTATCGTAGGAAGTAAGGCAGGCAACGCTGTCGATCAGGGCATCGGTTGCAACCTTAGCCATATCCCGGGTCAGGTTCAAAGCACACTCCAGAGCAATAGCAGGTGTAGTCAGAAGTCTTTCGTCCAGCTCGGATACCTTTTCGGGAAGCTTTGCGTCGGGGATCAGCTTGTAAGCAAGCTTCTCAAGCCATCCGGACATAGGAAGCAGGATCAGGGTACATGCCACATTAAAGATGGAGTGAGCGGTTGCGATTCCTGCGAAGGTTGCGGATTCATCGAACAGAGCAGGGGCAAAGGCAGCTCTGACTACGGAGAATCCGATCAGGCAGATGATGGTGCCGATCACATTAAAGGACAGATGCACAAGTGCGGCACGCTTTGCATTCTTGGTGGTACCCACAGAAGAGATCAGCGCAGTGACACAGGTGCCAATGTTTTGACCCATGATGATGGGAATGGCTGCGCCGTAGGAGACAGCCCCAGTTACCGCCAGTGCCTGCAGGATACCGACAGAAGCAGAGCTGGACTGAATGATGGCAGTCAGAATGGCACCGGCCAGCACACCCAGGATGGGGTTCTTGAACATCAGGAACAGTTCCTGGAAGGCGGGAACATTCTTAAGACCGGAAACCGCATCGGTCATGGTTTCCATACCGAACATCAAGGTGGCAAAGCCCAGCAGGATCATACCGATATCTTTCTTCTTATTGCTCTTGGTAAACATGAAGAGCACGATACCGATAAGGGCCAGTACAGGGGTAAAGGAAGAAGGCTTCAGCAGCTGCAGGAAGATATTACTTCCGGAAATACCGCTGAGGCTCAGGATCCAGGCAGTAACCGTGGTACCGATGTTGGCGCCCATAATCACATGGATGGCCTGCTTCAGGGTCATCAGCTTGGAGTTAACGAAGCCCACCACCATAACCGTAGTGGCAGAAGAACTCTGGATCACAGCTGTGACACCCAGACCGGTAAGCAATCCGGCCATTTTGCCGGTGGTGAGCTTGCCGATCATATTTTCCAGCTTATTACCAGCACTTCTTTCCAAAGCACTACCCATAATGTTCATACCGAACAGGAACAGACACAAGCCGCCGATCAGGGTTAAGACGTCAAAAATATCCATTTGCGTTACCTCTTAATCTCTCTATCCGCACTGGCTTATTCAGCGCTCTTCCGGGCAAACTCCCAGCTGCTCTTGCACATATCTTCTACAGTGTGCTTGGCTTCCCAGCCCAACAGCTCCTTGGCCTTTGTGGCATCAGCCCAGAAGGCAGGTAGGTCACCATCACGGCGAGGACCAATCACATAAGGCAGCTTCATGTTGTTGGCCTTATCAAAGGCGTTGACCAGCTCCAGAACAGAGATACCGTTGCCGGTGCCCAGATTGATGGCTTCCACGCCGTTGTGCTTCTCTGCATATTCCAAAGCCTTCAGGTGACCAACTGCCAGGTCTACCACGTGCAGATAATCTCTCTGGCATGTGCCGTCGGGGGTATCATAGTCACCGCCGAAAATGGTCAGCTTTTCCAACTGGCCTGCAGCAACTCTGCCGATGTAGGGCATTAGGTTGTTGGGGATACCGTTGGGATCGTCACCCAGCAGGCCGCTTTCGTGGGCACCGATGGGATTGAAGTAGCGCAGCAGCACAGCACAGAATTCGGGGTGCGCAGTGCAGTAGTCGGTGAGGATCCGCTCAATCATGACTTTGGTCCAGCCGTAAGGACTGGTGGATTGGATGGCGGGCATCTCTTCTTTATACGGATGGGGATTGTTCGGGCCGTACACTGTTGCAGAGGAGGAAAACACCAGATTCCGGCAACCGAACTCCTCCATCACTTCTACAAGGGACAACGTCGTGTCCAGGTTATTGCGATAGTATTGCAGGGGCTTCTTCACGCTTTCGCCCACGGCCTTGAAGCCGGCAAAGTGGATGACAGCATCAATATCATTATCATGGAAGACTTCCCAGAGTTTTTCCTTGTCTGCGCAGTCCATCCAGTAGAAGCAGACACTCTTTCCGGTAATCTCCTTGATGCGGTCGATGACCTCGACCTTTGCATTGGACAGGTCGTCTACGATCACGACTTTGTGTCCAGCATTCAGCAGCTCCACCACAGTATGGCTGCCGATGTATCCGGCACCGCCGGTAACGAGTACATTCATATTGGTTCCTCCTAAAGGTGTGTTTAGGCGACGGGGGCTTCACTCTGCTTGAGTTCCCGGAAGAACTTCAGCATATAGCCCTCATCGGCACGGTTGGTGCAGAAAACTTCATATTCGTCACCGTGCTCACCGCACAGACGGCCAATGCCCATCAGCAGGGACAGTGCAGACTTCAGGTTGTATTCCTCTCTGCCATCAGCAGACTTGAGAATCACAGAATCCTGACAGCTGGCAACAGCAGCCTGCAGGGCGTTTACACTCTTAATGTTACTAAGCATTTTCATAATTCTCATTTCCTTTCCAGATATTCAAAATATATCTTCACAGCTTCTTAGAAGCAGTTGTGAGCGAAGTGAATCTTTGATTTATACGGATTTGCAGAGCATTGCCGCACCCACAAGTCCGGCATCATTGCCAAGCTTTGCCCGTTCCAAGGTGAGGGGAGCATTTTTATCAAAGATGTATTTTTTGACCTGTACGCGCAGCGGGTCCAAAAACAGGTCATCTTGCGCGTTGCTGATTCCGCCGCCCAGGCAGATCGCCTCAGGTTGCAGAATGTTGATCAGATTGGCAAGACCAATTGCCAAATGGTCAATGAAGGTGTCCAGCACCTTTTGTGCGGTTGGGTCACCAGAATCCGCGGCTTGGAATACATGGATGCCTTGCAGATCTTCAATCCTTCCGCAGCAGGCGTTCCAAAGGCGGGATTCTTTATGGTTTTTCATTTGCTCTTTGGCATCTCGGATCAGTGCGGTAGCGGATGCAAACTGCTCAAAGCAGCCCTTTCGACCGCATCCGCAGGTGGGACCGGTAGGATCGATGACCATGTGGCCAACTTCCATACCGCCGCCTGCGAAGCCGGCATATAATTTGCCGCCGATCACCAGGCCACCGCCAATGCCGGTGCCTAATGTGATCATCATGGCCGTTTCCCGGCCCTTTGCTGCGCCTGCCCAGTATTCACCGATGGCAGCACAGTTTGCGTCATTTCCCAGATAGACGGGAACATTCCATTTCTCTTGGAAGATTGTGCGGAAGGGGGTGTTGCGGAAAGGCATATTCGGTGTTTGCAGGACAGTGCCGGAAGCATTATCTACCAGACCGGGAAAACCCACGCCTACCGCTTCGATCTGCTCACCGTTAGCCGCCTGTTGTGCCAGACGGATCAGATCGTCGCACAAGGCTTCTGCAGTAGCGGTCCGGTTCACTGGGATACTGACTTTATTCAAAATCTCACCAGACGCGTTTACCTTTGCGGCAACCAGATTGGTTCCGCCAACATCAATGCCGATCAGCATAGACCCACATCCTTTACTGTTTCTTATTCGCCTGCGTTTACAAATGCAACGAAGCGGTCGAAGGCTGCAGCGCCTTCCGGATTTCTCTTAAACACACCGGCGTGCTCCAGAACCTGAGCGAAGACCTTGCCTACTTCCATTTTCAGAATGCTTGCGGTGTTTTCGGGGGTGAACATCTGCTTGTGCATCAGTTCCTGTACCCATGCATCATGCTTTTCCAGCTCGCCCATCAGGGGGATACCGGTGAGAATGGCTTCTTCAATGCCGGCAAGCTCTGCCTTCAGTCTGGCGGGCAGAACAGCCAGACCCATGACCTCAATGAGGCCAATGTTTTCTTTCTTGATATGGTGCAGCTCAGCGTGGGGATGATAGACACCCAGCGGATGCTCCTTGGTGGTAATGTTATTGCGCAGCACCAGATCCAGCTCGTAATCTTCTCCTCTGCGCCGGGCGATGGGCGTAATTGTGTTATGGGGCTCACCGCCGGTCTTTGCAAAGACGAATGCTTCCTTATCCGTGTAGATCCGCCATTTCAGCAAGATCCGGGTTGCCAGATCACACAACTGTGCTCTGTCCTTGCAGGTCAGACGCAGTACGCTCATGGGCCACTTGACGATGCCGGTCTTTACATTCTCAAAGCCTTTGAATACAACTTTTCTTTCAATGGGCGCACGCTCCATAGGGAAGCTAAAGTGACCGCCCTGGAAGTGCTCATGGCTGAGAATGCTGCCGCCGACGATAGGCAGGTCTGCATTGGAGCCGATGAAGTAATGGGGGAACTTGGTGACAAAATCCAGAAGCTTTTGGATGGTGCCTCTGTTAATGGTCATGGGTGTGTGCTGGGAATTGAAGACAATGCAGTGTTCGGGGTAGTACACATAGGGGCTGTACTGCAGGTTCCAGCTCTCACCATCCAGTTCCATGGGGATGATCCGGTGGTTCTGACGAGCCGGGTGATTGATGCGGCCTGCATAACCTTCGTTTTCAACGCACAGCAGGCACTTGGGATAATTGGATTGGGGTGCAGCCTTTGCTGCAGCGATGGCTTTGGGGTCTTTTTCGGGCTTGCTCAGGTTGATGGTGATATCCAGATTGCCGTATTCCGTTGCTGCCTTCCAGCGCATATCCTTTTGGACACGGTAGCGGCGGATGTAATCGGTATCCTGGGAGAAACGGTAGTACCACTCTGTGGCTTCCTCAGGGCTTCTTTCGTACAAAGCGGAAAACTTGCTGCGAACTTCTCTGGGGAGGGGGGTCAGAATGCCCATCAGCTTGGTGTCGAACAGATCCCGGCTGGTAATATCGTCGGAGATGATGCCTTTGCTCACGGCATAGTCTGTCAGACCCTTCAAGATCTGCTCAAGGGATAGGGTGCGGACTTCGCCGGGCTCGTAGCTGTCTAACTGCAAAGGAGCTAACAGCTGGTTTGTGATGAACGCCTTGTCGCAGGGCTCAATCAGCTTTTTGTCAATGCCGTATTGAACCAAGGCGGCAATATACACATTTACTTCTAAGGTTTCCATGAAAAAAACACTCCTTACCAAACGGGGTAACCCGTCCGGTTCGGAGTGTTTTATCCCTCCGAACCGTGCTCGGGTCTTAACGAGGATATAACTTTTATACTTGAGGGCTTACTGGATCCGGATGCCGCCGTAAGGACGGACATTCAGGACATGGCAGCTGCCCTCGCCAAGATTTGCTTCTATTGTTTGCTTGAAGGTCTCCAGCATATCGTGGGGAACGAAAGCTTGAACAGTACCGGCAAATCCACCGCCATGCACCCGATAAGCGCCTCTGCCACGAAGCAGGGTATCACAAAGGCTGAGGGCGTAGGCTACGGGCTGAGAATCTACAGCACCGGCGGGGTTGATGTTTTGCATATACATCCAGGAACTGTGTCCGGATTCCTTGGCCAGACGCAGGAAGGTCTCGACGGAACCGGCTTTCAATGCAGTCGCTTGTGCAACCACACGCTCGTTTTCCCGGTAGACATGCATTGCCCGGAGAATGGCACGGTCGGAGACCTGCTTGCGCAGCTCGGGCAGCGCCGCCATGAAATCGAATTCAGGGATCTGACGTAGGTAATCCTTGCCGAAGTATGCACACAGAGACTTGAGTTCTCGTGTAATGGCTGCATATTCATCAGTCAGGTCTGCGTGGTCAGCGCCGCTGTCGATGATACACAGATCGTAACCGGCTTTCTGGAAGTCGAAGTCGATCTTCTCGACCTTAGGCTGCTGGGTTTCGTTGAAGTCGATGAAGACCATGCTGCCTACGGAAGATGCAGTTTGATCCATCAGACCGCAGGGCTTGCCAAAGTACACATTCTCTGCATACTGGCCGACCTGGGCGATCTCTACTGCGGTGAGCTTCTTATCGAAGAACAGCTCGTTGCAAATGGTACCAACCAGTACTTCAAAGGCTGCAGAGGAGCTAAGACCGGAGCCAGGTAGAACAGTAGAGGATACAACCATATTAAAGCCCTTGACGTTTGCTCCACGTTCCACGAAGGCGGCTACTACACCACGCACCAGAGCGGCGGTGGTATTTACTTCTTCCTTATGTACCTGCAGATCAGTCAGATCCACATAGAAGGAGGGGTAGCCTTCGGACTGCACATAAATCTTATCTGTACCGTTGAGGGTTACATCTGCTACAGTTTCCAGATTGATGGCAGCGGCCAGAACGCAGCCGTGCTGATGATCTGTATGATTGCCGCCAATCTCGGTTCTGCCGGGAGCGGAAAACTGATAATGCTGATTCATAATTTGCCTCCTGTTAAGCTTTGGCGGCCTTTACAATGTCGCCCACACCGTCCAGAACCATGGTGGGACGGTAACCGTAAGTTTTCAGGGTCTCTCTGGTAGATACGCCGGACAAAACCAGCACAGTGGACATGCCGGACTCCAGACCGGAGATCACATCGGTGTCCATCCGGTCGCCGATCATCACGGCGTCAGCGGAGTGACAGTTCAAGATCCGCAGGCCGGTGCGCATCATAAGAGGGTTGGGCTTGCCGCAGAAGTAAGCCTGCACACCGGTGGCCATTTCAATGGGAGAAACCAGTGCTCTGCAAGCGGGGGCAATGCCGTGCTCAATAGGACCGGAGATGTCAGAGTTAGCGCCGATCAGCTTAGCACCGCCCAGAACCAGGTTGGTGGCTTTGGTGAGGGTATCCAGATTGTAGGTTCTACCCTCACCGACAACCACATAGTCGGGGTTGACATCGTTCATGGTGCAGCCGGCTTCGTACAGTGCGTGGGTCAGACCGGCCTCGCCGATGGCGTACACAGAACAGCCTGGAGACTGTTCTTTCAGAAAGGCAGCTGTTGCCAGGGCGCTGGTGTAGAAGTGTTCCTGGGAAACATCCAGACCCAAACGCTTCAGCTTCTGCTGCAGTTCCATAGGGGTGCAGCTGCTGTTGTTGGTCAGGAACAGATATTCTTTCTTTTCTTCGTTCAGCCAGTTGATAAACTCAGCCACACCGGGCAGGACGATATTGCCATGATAGATGACACCATCCATATCACAGATGAAGCCCTTCTTTTTATTGAAATCAATAGCTGCCATAATAGGATCTCCTTTGATTATGCGTTTTTCTGTGCGATCAGGTCTTTGTTTGCCTTTTCAACACGCAGGAACACCAGCAGGAAGCCGACAGCTGCGTTGAGGATGATGGGCATCCACAGATACAGGAACTGCAGCATGTTGACAGTAGATGCGGTCTGCACTGCCACATTCTCTACATAGCCTGCAGCATCCAACATCCAGCCGCAGATTGCGGTGCCCAGTGCGCCGCCCAGCTTAATGCCCAGGGAGGAACAGG
>JAFYLN010000121.1 GCA_017537045.1 Oscillospiraceae bacterium
GGCACCAGGACCGTCATGACTGGCTCTGTCAGTCGAGGGCATGAGAATGCGTCTCAGAGCTTACAGATGACTGAGCGCCCTCTGATGAGTCCTGACGAGTTGAAGTCCATGAAGCCTGGCTCGTTTATCGTAATGAAAACAGGCGCCCATCCCTTCATCTCCAAGCTGAAGCTGTTCACCAAGTGGGGCATTGCCTTTGACAAGGGCGTATTCACCGTCCCAGACAAGGCAGCTCGTACCGTTTACTATGCCTGTAAGGAAACAATCCTTGCTGCAGTCGACGGTGCATTCCCCAACACACGGCCTCCTGCTGGCTCCTACAAGGCCCAGGGCGGCGAAACTATGAGTGACCAGGAGCTGGAACAGAAGCGAAGCACGCCCGTCCGCACATCGGTATAGGAGGTGAATCTGTGTCCTTTTTCGAAAAGCTGTATAGAAATGACGAGCTTCCCAACCGTGCGAAGCTCGTCTACATCTACCTCTATGACCGCAGGGATGTTGTAGGCAAGGCATGGCCAAGCGTAAAACGGATCGCCAAGGATCTCAGCATCTCCGAAAAGACCGCCCGGAGAGCCATCCAAGACCTTGAGAAAGCGGGTCTTATCCGGAAGGAATATGCGTACCGTAAAAACGGATCTCACACCAGCAACCGCTATTACTTGCTCTGATTTTTCTTTCTGCATCCAACCAAGGGGGTAGTCTGCCCAAATGGTGGCAGTAGCCTCGTGTCAATTTGATACCCCAACTAAAATACCAGCTTAAGAGTATTTACAGCAGAAAGGAAAGATATAAAGAGAAGCCCTGCCATTCTTCGGAATGGCAGGGCTTCGAGGTGATCGGAATTAAGAAACAGGTAACAGCCCAGACAAAATGCTTTCTAGTGCCTGCAACGAGATGCCCGTGGTCTCAATATCGTAGTATACATTGTTGTAGCACAGTTCAACTAAGAATACATCTTGATATCCATAGATAATCAGAGAAATGCCGTTCACTTTAGATGCGATAGGATTGTCCGACATGATAAACAAATCACGGCACGGTTCACCAAATTGAGACAAAGCAATCCGCACCTCACCGCCGTTGTCGGCTACAGCTTCAATCACAAAATCGTGCGGTGTATATTGTCCCGAAGATGGTTCAGTGGGCACATCTACGGTATAATGCGAATTAACTTCAAAGTCAGCTGGTATATGGGAAATGAACTCATCATATTGCATTCCTGTCGCATCGTGAAAAGCACTCGAAATAGCATCGGAATTCTCATAGAAAGAAAGCTCGATATCCATGTCTGCTGAAATGAATTTGATTAATTCGTTAACTTCCAGTAGATTGATATGTTGCGGATCTTTGGTTTCCGTTCCATCAATTCTCTGTTCGGTATTCTCTGTCGGCTGGCTATTCAACTGCAATCCGGGGTTATCCGTTGGAGTGGTGTCACCAAGCATCAGTGTGCCACACCACAGAGCTAATGCTAGGCAGGCTGCTATAGCACCCCACTTCATCCACGCAAGTCTCTTCCTGCTATTGGTAGCGGTTTCACTACGCTCCAGAATGTCATCATCAACTTCGTTGAAGCCATTATAAAGATCTTTCCTATTCACTGAAGAATCCCTCCTTAATGAGATGAGTTTTCAGCTTCTTCCGTGTCCGGCTCAAGATCACCATGACATTGTTCTCGGTCAGGCCATACCGGTTAGCAATCTCTGCCACAGGCTCAGTGAAGAAATAGCGGCGCACGAACACATTCCCATCCCGCTCCGGCAATACCCGGATGAAATACCGAATGCACTGCCCAAGTTCCTTAGCCTCATATTCGCTCTCCATATCTGTCTCACTGGCAAGACACTCTGCCAGCTCATCCAGGACGAGGACAATCTCGCCGCCGCCACGCTTTTTCGCAGTCCAGGCATTATAACGGTTGAACGAGAGATTGCGGGTGATCTTCGCCAGAAACATCTGAAGCTTTGTAGGCTTTTGCGGAGGTATTGCATTCCAGGTGTTCAGCCAAGTGTCGTTAACGCATTCCTCGGAATCCTCTTTGTTGTGCAGGATATTATCAGCAATAGCAAAGCAATAAGCACCGTACTTGCTGTCGGTTTCCTTGATTGCATCTGCATTTCTTTGGCAGTAGAGCTCTACAATTCGACTATCATCCACGGCAATACCTCCTTTCGGTGTTCTAAAGGTCCCTTCACCCTATAAGACAGGAAATTATGCTAATACCTTACAATGTTTTTATTATAGCGTATAATTATCTCTCTGCAAGGCCAAGTTCATAAAGGCAAGATGATACCCCAGGGTGTTGTGGTTTCTCAAGGTTGGAAACCGCAGCATCCTGGGGTGTAATTCTGCGTTTTGGCTTTGTAGCGGATTTGTGTCTCCAGAATGAGGTGGGCATGGATAATTATATTTCTATCGGCTACAAACAGAAAATTTTGAGTTTGCGTAATCAATGATATGGAGTTACGGCTTGTTCTTCAACAGACCGCGCACCAGCAAGGAAATCGTGTCCAATTGCTCATCGTCAAGGCGCTTCAAATCGGCAATCAGTTTCTGGAGCTTCTCTGGATTATTATTCTCATCGTCAAAGAAAGCACTGGGTGAGATGTTCAGATACTCGCAAATGTAAAAGAATACCGACATAGACGGCAACGCTTTACCACATTCGATATTACTGATATACCCGGAGTTCTGTCCAATGGACAGACTCATATCGCGGGATGATACGCCTTTCTTTGCCCGGAGCCGTGCCAATCTAGCGGGGAATTCATCTTCATACATAAATATCACCACCCTCTGTAATATTCTATCCCATAGAACACGCAAAACCGTGAGAATCATTCCGACAATTCTGTTGCATCGTCGGAATGATGGTGATATAATACTGCAAAGTGTAGGAAATAATCTTACAACCAATGCCGCTGCGACATTAGGCAACCACAAGAGGGTGATAGTGATGCCAACGGAAGCTGAAATGCGATTACATCGTTGCTGCTTTACCGGACACCGTCCTGAGAAGTTGAGTCAGTCCGAGAAAGAAATCAGGGCAGCTTTGCGAAAGGAAATCAATCAGGCAATTCAGGATGGTCTCACCGTATTCATAACTGGAATGGCACGCGGAGTCGACCTCTGGGCTGCAGAGATCGTCCTGGAAATGCGAAAGCGGAATAATGCGGTCAAGCTAATCTGTGCTATCCCGCATGAAGGATTTGAAGCCCGGTGGTCAGCAGATTGGAAACAGCTCTACAGATATGTGCAAGAGGAAGCTGACCTTGTGCGAATCATCTGTAAAGGATACCACTCCGGGGTATATCAGATTCGAAACGCATGGATGGTCAATCATAGCTCCAGGGTAATTGCAGTATTCAATGGGCAGCCAAGTGGAACCAAGAATACGATAGACTATGCTCACCGGCAAGGAGTCCCGGTGATACAGCTTGAGGGGTAGTAAATGAAGAAACTAATATTTGTACTGATCGCTGTACTGATTCTGCTATCAGCCTGCGGCACCGAAGTCCCAGAGCCAGAGCGATGCTCCCTATGTAACGATCTACCCCGCCATGCCCCGTGTATTATCAATCTCAGTACCGGCGAAAAACTGGAATTGGATGTGTATGAGCCGCATCCGTTCCTGGTTGGAGAGATAGCTGAAGAACAGCGGGGTGGTTACTTCTCCTTCGTCCGTGGTGCTGGAGTTGAGGGCTATAAGCTAGGTGCTAAGTCCGTCACGATCACGATCCCAGTAAAGTCCGACCGTCTGGATCAGCAATGCTTCTGCAATAATTGTCGAGAGTTACTTGCTGATTATAAGAACCAAGGATATGCACTTGTCGATCTGAAAGACGCCGAAAACCCGGTTGTCTATGCGATAAATACCGATACTAAAGCTACTTTCCGCTGTTATGAGATATCCGTACAGAAAATCAAAGAGGACGGAAAGTACGAAATTACTATCATAGGCACGCTAAAAGATGCAGATTCCCCAAAAGCAAACTAAAATACTAGTCTATAAAAAGCCATAACCACTGGAGGTAAAGCAATCCAGTGGTTATGGCTTTGAAATTTAGAAGAAACAATGAAGTGAGTATCTGTTTTACCTAGTAAGCTACCTATTCCTTTACTGCACCGGAAACCATACCGTTGATCAGATACTTAGCCAGGAACAGATATAGAATAACGATGGGTACCGCGATGAAGATAGAACCGGCTGCAAAGCGGGAAAACTCAGTTTCACCCAAACTCATTAGACCAACCGCTACAGTCCAGGTATCCTTGGTTTTCAGCAGGAGCTTAGGCAGGATGTAATCGCTCCAGGGCCAGGTAAAAGAGGTCAGCGCCGTATAGACAATGATGGGCATGGAAAGCGGCATGTGGATCTTGCAGAACACCTGGAAATTGGTTGCGCCATCCAGCCTTGCAGCTTCATCGATGGAATTGGGGATGGAATCGAAGAAGCCCTTTTGAACCATGTAACCCAGGGGCGCACCTGCTGTGTAAATCAGAATCAGTCCCCAGTGGTTATTGATAAAGTTAAACTGGGTCATCAGCAGATACACGGCAGTCATTCCCATGAAGGAAGGGAACATTCCCAAAACCAGGGTGGTCTTCATCAGTGCTTTGCGGCTCTTAAACTGGAAGCGAGACATACAGTAGGCCGTCAGAATGGTCAGGAATGTACCCAAGATACAGCTCATGGTAGCAATGAACAGAGAGTTGCCAAACCATTGAGGATAGTCATACATCGCCGTATCCGTAAACAGCTTATTGAAGCTGTCCATACTATACTCCGATGGGAAGAAGCCCTCAAAGGAGTAAATGGAGCCGGATGCCGAGAAAGATGCCAGAATCAGCCATAGGCAGGGAAAGAAGAAAATGAACGCTACTGTCAGCAGAATCAGATAGGTTAAGCTATAGTCAGCTACCTTTCCCAGACGAATATGTTTTTTCTTTTTCATCGGTAAGTTCCCTCCTGTCTGTATGCTGGCGAGAACACATATACCGCCAGAGAGATAGCAGAGGTGATAATGAAGATGATCAGGCTGATTGCTGCGCCAATGGCATAGTAGTTATTGTCAATGGACAGATTGTACAGCCAGTTGATCAGCAGGTCTGTATCGCTGGCAAGGAAATAGCCATCGATATACAGGCCACCCCGGAGGAAGTAGAAGATACCAAAGTTATTGAAGTTTCCAATAAACTGAGAGATAAGCACCGGGGTGGTTGCGAAGATCACAAATGGCAAAGTAATATAGCGGAACTGCTGGAAGGGGCTGGCTCCATCCAGAGTAGCCGCCTCGTACTGGTCTTGTCCCGCATTGGACAGAATACCGGTAGCCAACAGCATGGAGGACGGAATGCTGATCCATGCGTTCACCAGCAAGCCAATGATTCTGGCTGACCATTTTGCGTCCAAATCCAGGAAGCCAATGGCTTGGTTGCCCAACTCCGTGATATAGTAGTTTATGGGACCGCCGTAGGAGAACATGAACTTAAAGCCCAGCAGTGTAATAAAGCC
>JAFYLN010000122.1 GCA_017537045.1 Oscillospiraceae bacterium
GTCCCTGCATCGCAAAGGGTCTGGTGGATGTGGCACTGAAGGAAGGTGCCGATGCGATCTGCCACGGCTGCACCGGCAAGGGCAACGATCAGGTTCGTTTTGAACTGACCATCAAGCATTTTGCACCCGATATGCCCATCATCGCCCCCTGGAGAGAATGGGATATCAAGTCCAGAGAAGAAGAGATCGACTACGCAGAGGCACACAACATTCCTCTGAAGATCAACCGCGAGACCAACTATTCCAAGGATAAAAACCTGTGGCACCTGAGTCATGAGGGTCTGGATCTGGAAGATACCGGCAACGAGCCTCAGTACGAGAAGAAAGGCTTCCTTGAGATGGGCGTTTCTCCCCTTCAGGCACCCGATGTTCCCACCTATATCACGCTGGACTTCGTGCAGGGCGTTCCCGTAGCACTGAACGGTGAGCAGATGAGTGCCAAGAACATCATCCTCAAGCTCAACGAGATCGGCGGTGCCAATGGCATTGGCCTGCTGGATATCGTGGAGAACCGCTTGGTTGGCATGAAGTGCCGCGGTGTTTATGAGACTCCCGGCGGCTCCATCCTCTATAAGGCACACAGCGTTCTGGAAAGCATCTGTCTGGATAAGATGACCCTGCATGAAAAGCAGCGCCTGGCAATCACTTACGCAGAGCTGGTCTACAACGGCCAGTGGTTCACCCCCCTGCGGGAAGCTCTGGCAGCTTTCGTGGATAAGACGCAGGAAACCGTTACCGGTCAGGTGAAGCTGAAGCTGTACAAGGGCAATATGATCAATGCCGGTGTCTGGAGTCCCTACTCCCTGTATTCCGAGGAAATCGCTACCTTCGGCGAGAGCGATTACGACCAGACCGATGCAAAGGGCTTCATCAACCTCTACGGCCTCCCCATCAAGGTCAAGGCTATGGTGGACGCAAAGAATAAGAAGTAAGGAGACAATCTCATGGCAAAGATGTGGGCGGGACGTACCGACGGGACAACTGAAAAAATCGCGGATGATTTCAATTCCTCCATCCATTTTGACAGCCGAATGTACCGTCAGGATATCACCGGCTCCATGGTTCACGCAGCCATGCTGGCAAAACAGGGGATCATCACACAGGCTGATGCCGATGCTCTGACCGATGGTCTGGAGGGAATTCTGAAAGATCTGGATTCCGGCGCACTGGACTTCGATACGACCTGCGAAGATATTCACATGTTTGTGGAGCAGGTGCTTACCCAGCGTCTGGGTGATGTGGGAAAAAAGCTCCATACCGCCCGCAGCCGCAATGATCAGGTAGCGCTGGACATCCGCATGTATCTGCGAAATGAGATCGATGAGATCGCTGCATTGACCAAAACTCTTGTGGCAGCCATCACAGCCAAGGCAGAAACCTACTACGATGCCATTATGCCGGGCTACACCCACCTGCAGCGGGCACAGCCCATTACCTTCGGCCACCACCTCATGGCCTATGCCATGATGCTTTTGCGGGACATGGAACGTCTCCGAGATACCCGGCGCAGAATGAACCGCTCTCCCATCGGCTGCTGTGCTCTGGCCGGTACTACCTACAACACTGACCGGCGGTATGAGGCAGAAAAGCTTGGCTTTGAGGACATTTGCCTGAACAGCCTTGACGGTGTTTCAGACCGGGATTTCTGCGTGGAGCTGATGAGCACCATCTCCATTTTGATGATGCACCTGAGCCGCTTCTCAGAGGAGATCATCCTCTGGTCCAGCTGGGAATTCAAATTCGTGGAGCTGAGCGATGCCTATACTACCGGCTCTTCCATCATGCCTCAGAAAAAGAACCCTGATATGGCAGAGCTGGTTCGTGGCAAGACCGGCCGGGTCTACGGCGACCTGATGGCGCTGCTGACCACATTGAAGGGTCTGCCTCTGGCATATAACAAGGATATGCAGGAGGATAAGGAAGCTGTATTCGATGCCTGTGATACCGTCAGAATGTGTCTGCAGGTGTTCACCGGTATGATCGATGGCATGACAGCCAACACCGCAAATATGAAGCGGGCGGCGCAGAAGGGCTTTATCAATGCTACGGATCTGGCGGATTATCTGGTAAAGAAAGGCATGCCTTTCCGCAGTGCTTACAAAATCTCCGGCCAGCTTGTCGCCCTGTGCATCCAGCAGGGTACCGTTCTGGAAGAACTGGAGCTTGAAACCTATCGATCCTACAGTGAATTGTTTGACAAGGAACTGTATGAACATATTGATCTGCTGACCTGCATGGAAAAACGCAGCAGCGAGGGTGGTACCTCCACTGCCTCCGTGAAAAAGCAGATTGCCTATGTAAAAAACCAACTTGAGAATTGAGAGGAGTATTTGTTATGAAAAAGTTTATCGCCATTGTTCTAACTGTTCTTCTGGCTGTTTCCTGCTTTGCAGGCTGCGGCTCCACTGGCACCACGCTGTCTGATGTTCAGAAGGCAGGTAAGCTTACCGTTGCTACCAGCCCTGACTTTCCTCCCTTTGAATCTTTGGGTGCAAACGGCGAAGTTTTTGGCATTGAGATCGACATTCTGAATCTGATCTGCGCGCAGCTGGGCGTTGAGCTGGACATCCAGCAGGTGGACTTTGATTCTGTCCTTCCCGGTGTTCAGGCAGGTAAGTACAACATGGGTGCATCCGGTATCTCCGTGACCCCCGCCCGTGAGGAAAACACCCTGTTTACCGATCCCTACTGTCTGGCTGCACAGGCGATCGTGGTTATGAAGGGCAGCCCCATTGCTTCCAAGGCTGATCTGACCGGTAAGACCATCTCCGTCCAGACCGGCACCACCGCCGAGGAATTCTGCATGGGCGCCGGTTATGAGGTCAACGCCTATACTGCCAACGCTGACGCAGAGGCCGCTCTGGTTGCAGGTAAGGTGGATGCCTGGGTCATTGATGATCTGACCGCCGCCGAGATGGTAAAGCTCTACAACGAAGAAAACGGCGAGACCCTTGTAATTCTGGATGAGGCCATGACCACTGAACCCTACGCATTCGCGTTTGCCTTCGGCAGCGAGGATCTGGTTGCCAAGATCAATGAGATCCTCTCCGGCCTGGTTGCAGACGGCACCGTCGCTTCCATCTTCGAAAAGTACGAGGCTCCCTACACCGCCCCCGCAGCAGAGTAAAAATCATGTTTTTGCCCGAAAGGATGCGGCTTTTTGGCTGCATCCTTTCTGCGGCATCATTGGAAAGGAAAGAAACACGCATGGAACTGCTCCAGAATTGGATGGAAAAGCTCCACAAGACCTTCATTGCCAGCGGCTATTATAAGATCATGCTGGAGGGTCTGGGAAATACGATCCGCATTACCATTGGCGCACTGGTGATCGGTGTTGCCATCGGTGTACTTATTTCGGTGGTAAAATACCTGTCTGAGGACAATAAGATCTTTAAACCCTTTGCCAAGGCCTGCGATATTTATGTCACTGCCATCCGCGGTATTCCCGTGGTTGTGCTGCTGCTGATCTTCTATCTGTTGATCATGCGCAGCTGCACCAACGGTGTGCTGGTAGCAACCATCACCTTCGGCATCAACTCCGGTGCATATATGGCAGAGCTGATCCGCAGCGGCATCAACGCTGTGGATAAAGGACAGCTGGAAGCAGGCCGGAGTCTGGGACTATCCCGGCTGCAGACCATGCAGATGATCATTCTGCCTCAGGCAGTGCGCTATGTGCTTCCTGCGGTTGGCAATGAATTCATCGCTCTGCTGAAGGAGACCTCTGTTGCCGGCTATGTGGCGGTGACGGATCTGACCCGCGCAGGCAATCTGGTACGTAACAACACCCACGATGCATTCAACCCGCTGATGGTAGTGGCACTGGTGTATCTGGTAATGGTCATCGGTTTGACAACGCTGATGCAAAAGCTTGAGCAAAAGCTGGCAGCTGCCGATTAAGGAGGAAAAAACAATGGAAAATTTGTATGGTAAAAGCTTTTTGAAGCTGCTGGATCTGACTCCGGCACAGATCGAGGGTCTTCTGACTCTGGCAGCGGATTTCAAAGCCAAGAAAAAGGCTGGAATTCCCCACAGACTTTGTGAGGGCAAGAATATCGTCCTGCTGTTTGAAAAGGATTCCACCCGTACCCGCTGTGCCTTTGAAGTGGCAGGCAGCGATCTGGGTATGGGCGTGACCTACTTAGGCCCCACCGGTTCCCAGATGGGCAAGAAGGAGTCCATTGCCGATACTGCCCGTGTGCTGGGCCGTATGTATGACGGTATCGAGTACCGCGGTTTTGCGCAGGAAATTGTGGAAAATCTGGCAAAGTATGCCGGCGTTCCCGTATGGAACGGACTGACCAATGAGTTCCATCCCACGCAGATTCTGGCGGATTTCTTGACTATTCAGGAGCATTTCGGCAGCCTGAAGGGCAGAAAGCTGGTTTTCTGCGGTGATGCCCGCTACAATATGGGCAATTCCCTGATGGTAGGCTGTGCCAAAATGGGTATGCACTTTGTTGCCTGCACGGCCAAGGAATTCTTCCCCGATGCAGCGCTGATCGAAACCTGCCGGAAGATCGCCGCTGAGACCGGTGCTATTCTGGAGTTCAATTCCGATCCTATGTCTGCCACCAAGGGTGCCGATGTGATCTATACCGATGTGTGGGTCTCCATGGGTGAGCCTGACGATGTGTGGGAAAAGCGGATCAATGCGCTGAAGCCCTATCAGGTGAACAAGGCCATGATGGAAAACGCAGGCTCCCAGTGCCGCTTTATGCACTGCCTGCCTGCATTCCATGATCTGAATACCACCATCGGAAAGCAGATCTATGAAAAATTCGGCCTGACCTCCATGGAAGTTACCGATGAGGTCTTTGAGAGCAGTCAGTCCATCGTCTTTGACGAGGCGGAGAACCGTATGCATACCATCAAAGCTGTAATGGCAGCAACAATGGTAAAATAAAAATGATAATTTGCACCCCATTTACTGGACAAATATGCTATAATATTTGTACGAAAATGGGGTGCAGTTTTTACCGGAGGTATGACATGGGACATAAAGACAACGAAGGACTGAGTATCAGCGTACGGTCTTTCGTTACGGCAATTGCGATCATTTTTCTTTTGATGGTGGCTGCCTATCTGCTGACATTTCTGATTCCCGCAGGTTCTTATTCCCGGGTGCCGGATCCCGGCGGGAATCTGATCATCGATACCTCCACAGAATTCACTGTCACCGACGGCGGCATCCCGTTCTGGAAGTGGCTGCTGTCACCTGCACTGGTTCTGGGCGCACAGGGCAGCGGCACGTTGATTGCTGTGATCATCTTCCTGCTTGTGATCGGCGGTGTCTTCAATTGTTTAGAGCGGTGCGGCCTTATGAAGTACATGCTTCACAAAACAGTCAACCGGTTCAGCACTGTCCGATACCGCCTGATGGCCATTGTGACGCTGCTGTTCATGGCAATGGGAAGTCTGGTGGGTTCCTTTGAAGAATGTGTGCCCATGGTTCCCATCATTGTGGCGCTTGCCATAGATCTTGGCTGGGATGCGCTGACCGGAATCGGTATGAGCCTGCTGGCGGCTGGCTGCGGATTTGCGGCCGGTGTCTGCAATCCATTTACCATTGGTGTTGCCCAGCAGCTGGCCGGGCTGCCTATGTTTTCCGGTGCATGGCTGCGGATGCTGTCTTTTTTGCTGATCTATCTGCTCTTATATGGGTTTCTCCATATCCATGCAAAGAAAATTGAGCGGCCTTTAGAGAAAGTGCTTTCCACGGCAGCGTTTGAATCTGACCGTAAAATGGACAAAGGCCTGATCAGCTTTATACTGATCCTTGGAGCGGGCATTGTGATCATCCTGTGCTCCGGCTTTATTACCGCATTGCAGGACTACACCATGATCATTGTGGCAGTCATGTTTCTGGCTGCGGGAATCAGTTCGACGCTTTTGTGCGGTATGAGCGGAAGAACACTGGGAAAAGCGTTTCTGGATGGCGTGAAAGGTATATTTCCTGCCGTTCTGATGATCCTGATGGCATCATCCATCCGCTATACCCTGGAAGAAGCCAAAATACTCGATACCATTCTCCATGAAGCGGTGGTGCTGGCGCAGCAGCTTCCGGGCTGGGCGGTGATCCTGTTTATTTACCTGATCGTTCTGATCATGAACTTCTTTATTCCCTCCGGCTCTGCCAAGGCGTTTATGTTGATTCCGCTGATCGTGCCGATGGCGCAGGTCTTTGGCTTATCCGCGCAACTGTGTGTGGTGGCCTTTGCGTTTGGTGACGGTTTTTCCAACGTGTTTTACCCCACGAATCCGGCGCTCCTGATCGCACTGGGACTGGCAGATGTGAGCTACCAGGACTGGTTCCGGTGGAGTGCGAAATTCCAGATTCTGAATCTGATTCTTACTGGTATGGTTTTGATTTTCGGACTGGTGGTTGGATATTAAAAAATTGAAAGGAAGATGAACGGATGGATTACCGTATTGAGCATGATTCCATGGGTGAAGTAAAGGTACCCGCCGATAAATACTGGGCGGCCCAGACAGAACGTTCCCGTCAGAATTTCCCCATTGGTATCGGACTGGAAACCATGCCACGGGAGATCACACAGGCATTCGGTATTCTGAAGAAGGCTGCTGCGGTTACCAATCACAGGCTGAAGCCCCAGAAAATGACGGAAAGCAAAATGCAGGCGGTCATGCAGGCCTGCGATGAAGTCATTGCGGGAAAACTCAATGAGCATTTTCCGCTGGTGGTCTGGCAGACGGGCTCCGGTACCCAGAGCAACATGAATGCCAATGAAGTGATTGCAAACCGCGGCAATGAAATTGCAGGCAGCAAGCTGCTGCATCCCAATGACGATGTCAATATGTCCCAGTCTTCCAACGATACTTTTCCCACGGCTATGCACATCGCAGCGGTTCTGGCGCTGGAAGACCGTGTGATTCCCGCTTTGGATCAGCTTATCAAGGCGTTTCTACGACTGGAAAAGGAAAATGCGGGTATTGTGAAGTCAGGACGCACCCATTTGCAGGATGCGACACCCATTGCATTTTCGCAGGAGATTTCCGGCTGGCGGACAAGCCTTCAGCGGGATAAACAGCTCATTCTGGCATCGCTTCCTGGTATCAGGGAACTGGCACTGGGCGGCACTGCTGTAGGAACGGGACTGAATGCGCCGGACGGGTTTGACACCGGTGTTGCAGAAGTGATCTCGGAGCTGACGGGAAAAACCTTTGTGACGGCACCTAACAAGTTCCACGCCCTGACCTCCAGGGATGAGCTGGTCTTTGCCCACGGTGCCCTGAAAGCGCTGGCGGCGGATTTAATGAAAATCGCAAATGACATCCGCTGGCTGGCCTCCGGCCCCAGACTGGGACTGGGGGAAATTACAATTCCTGAAAATGAACCCGGATCTTCCATCATGCCAGGAAAGGTCAATCCCACGCAATGCGAAGCCATGACCATGGTTTGTGTGCAGGTCATGGGCAATGATGTGGCTGTGGGCATGGCGGCAAGCCAGGGTAATTTTGAGCTGAATGTCTATATGCCGGTGCTGATCTACAATTTCCTGCAGTCTGCCCGGCTGCTCGCGGAAAGCATGCACGCATTCCATGACAACTGTGTTGCAGGCATTCAGGCCAACAGGCAGAAAATGCATCATAATCTGCATCATTCTCTGATGCTGGTGACAGCTCTGAATCCCTACATTGGTTATGAGAATTCTGCCCGCGTGGCAAAAAAAGCGTATCTGGAAAATATTTCCCTGAAAGAAGCCTGTGTAGCACTGGGATATCTGACAGCAGAGCGCTTTGATGCGGTGTTCCATCCGGAAGAAATGGTGTAACGCGCAGGCTGAATACTCAAAAGGAACGGAGAGATTACGATGACTTTTGCCGAACTTACCAGACAGCGTTATTCCGTGAGAAAATATGATCCGCGCCCCATTGAGCAGGAAAAGCTGGCGCAGATATTGGAGGCAGGCCGTCTGGCACCCACGGCCTGCAACTACCAGCCCCAGCGGATCCTTGTGGTGCAGGGTGATGATCTGGAACGGATGGAGGGCTGCACCCCCTGCCGCTATGGTGCACCTGCTGTGCTGGCCGTGTGCTACGATAAGACCGAAAGCTGGAAAAGCCGCAGCGGCCGTGAGATCGGGGATGTGGACGGCACCATCGTGCTGACGCAGATGATGTATCAGGCGCAGGAGCTGGGTATCGGCAGCCTGATCGTAGGCATGTACAAGGAGCCGCTGCTGCGGGAACGCTTTCATATTCCGGAAAGCTATGAGATCGTCAGCCTGCTGATGCTGGGCTATCCAGCACAGGACTGTCTGCCTCATCCGCAGCTCCATGAGAACCGGAAACCGCTGGAGGAAATGGTTTTCTACGGCTCTTTTTAATAAGGCGTGATAAATCTCCCCCGACCGTACGGTCGGGGGAGATTTGCTTACGTATTTGCCTGAATGACTTTCCTCACGGTTTTTTGCGGCGAACCTGCTGGACAGCAGTCAGAATGATGCGCTTGGCTTCCTTTGCCTGCTCACGGGTAGCCGGCTCCACGCCTTCCAGCGGATAGGGCATGCCCAGCTCCCTGTATTTGCTGACACCCATCACATGATAGGGCAGCACGTCCAGAGCTTTGACGTTTGGCAGCTTGCCAATGAACTGTCCCAGCCGGGTCAACTGCTCCGGATCATCGGTAATACCGGGAACTACCACATGACGGATCCATACCGGAACGTTTTTTTGGGCAAGATATCCGGCGAAAGCCAGAATCCCCCCGTTGTCATGACCGGTCAGACCTTTGTGGCCGACAGGATCGATATGCTTGATATCCAGCATCACAAGGTCAGTCACTGCCATCAGGGCATCCAGCTTTCTGATATAGGAGGAGGCTTCGGGATGATAGGTGATACCCGATGTGTCCAGGCAGGTGTGGATGCCTTTTTCCTTGGCGAGCTGGAACAGCTCCAGCAGAAAATCGATCTGCATCAGCGCCTCGCCGCCGGTGACGGTGATACCACCGCGGGTGTAAAAGGTCGCGTTTCTCTGGTATTCCTGAATCAGGGATTCGGCAGAACGGACAGTACCGGTGCACATCTCCCATGTATCCGGATTGTGGCAGTACTTGCAGCGCATGGGACAGCCCTGCAGGAAGATCACGAACCGGACACCGGGGCCATCGACAGTGCCGAAGCTTTCGGTGGAATGGATAAAGCCATTCATAAGCGGTCAGATCTTCTCGTGGAAGGTACGGGAGATGACCTCATCCTGCTGCTCCTTGGTCAGTTTGACGAAGTTAACAGCGTAGCCGCTGACACGGATGGTCAGCTGGGGGTACTTTTCAGGATGAGCCTGTGCATCCAGCAGGGTCTCCTTGGAGAAGACGTTGACGTTCAGGTGATGGCCGCGCTTTTCGATATAGCCATCGAGAAGGGAAACCAGATTATCAATCTGCTTGTCGGTTGCTTTCATAGTTGTTTCCTCCTTTTGGGAATTCAGGGTATCTCTTGCCTCTCCCTTTGGGAGAGGTGCCCCAAA
>JAFYLN010000123.1 GCA_017537045.1 Oscillospiraceae bacterium
GAAAGACTAACTATTAAAAGTCAAGCACCAATTCTAGAAAGATGTGGAAGGCGTCACTATCGCAAAAACGGCATGGCAAGTAGAGCGTCGCTGGCGGCGCTCTGAGAAAATGTTGTTCTGGTTGTTATACGGTCAGTCTGTATGGTTGTCCGGACCTCTCCATGGCGAAAATCAACCGCACGAGCTTCTTGGCGGCATGGGAGATGGCGACATTGTAATGCTTACCCTCAGCTCTTTTCTTGGCAAGGTAAGCAGCGAATGTCGGATCCCACTGGCAGACGTACTTTGCAGCATTGAAAATGGCATAGCGTAGGTATCTGGATCCTCTCTTCTCCATGTGGGAATAGCAATTTGTAAGCTGTCCTGACTGGTAGGTAGAGGGTGACAGACCGGCATAGGCCAGGATCTTGTCTGCGGATTCAAAGTTGGAAAAATCGCCAACCTCTGCCAGGATCATGGCTCCCATCCGTACGCCAATGCCGGGGATCGTGGTGATGGGAGAATTGATTTCAGCCATGATGGAATTGATCTCAGACTCGATTTCCTCAATCTCTGCATCCAGTTCCCGGATGAGCCGAATGGTATGCTTCAGCTCCATCGACTTTGCAGGCATTCTGGAACCAATGGAACCCTTTGCAGCATCCCGGATCGCAATCGCCTTATCCCGGCCGTAATGCCCTCTGGAGGCGTCGGACAGCACAGACTTCAGACGAGTCAGATGCGCCGCCGCAATCTGGTGTGCGCCCGGGAACTCACTGAGAAGCGCATAAACAGATGCTATATGGAGAGAAGGGACCAGTTTTTCCAGTTCCGGGAACAGAATGCAGACCAGTCTGGCAACAGAGGTTTTCAACTTGGCCCGTTCACGAACTTTGTCAAATCTGTATCTGGTTAGTGACTTTAATTCTTCATTGTGGTATGATATGTCTGTGTAGGACTTGAGGTCCAAATCAGACATTAGCATAGCCGCAATGGTTCGTGCATCCACCCGGTCAGTCTTGGTTTTTCGAAGGGTCAGACTTTTCCGGTAGAGATTGGTGTGCAGCGGATTGATAACGTAGGTTGGCAGACCTGTGTTAAGCAGAAATCCGAGAATGTTGTAGCTGTAATGTCCGGTAGCCTCAAGTCCTACTTTTATTTTGTCTGCCGGACAGGTGCAGCGGCGAATGGTTTGCAGCAGGGTGTCAAATCCCTCTGCATTGTTTGGAATGGTGAATACATCCGCCAGGACTTCACCTTCCGAGCTAAGGATGAAGCAGTCATGTTTATCTTTGGCAACGTCAATACCCACACAAATCATGATGATACCTCCGGTATGTATATTTGATGCTGGATCCACAGGACACTTTACTCTTGTAACCTTGTTCCACATAAACCGTCTGGCGGTATCTAACTGATTAACAATACTGTAAAGGGCTGTGGTTGGAGCCTTTCCGGAACCGTCATGCGGTAGGAGTGAATGAACCAATCCACAGCATCCCTTACAGTGTAGCATACGCCCTTGGAGAGGGGCTCTAAAAACTACTACTCTATAATACAAGGAGTTATTCAGATGATATTTGCTATTAAACGGCTTATATACCACACTGTCGGGATAGGATATCACAGCCGTGCGCCGTGCGGCATTAATATGAATGGATAAATAGCAATAAATACTTGAGACAAGTACAAGTCAGTAATACATTTTCGATTTCTGAGGAGACTAATATTTATGAATAAAAATAAAGCAAACGCAACCGGGTCCATGGTTACTAAAGTTAGTGATAGTGCAAAGATGTTCAACGGTGGCCGCTATACAATTGTAGCACGAGGCAATGCGATGACAGTGGTCCGCTATTATACAGATGCCGATGGCCGTAAGCGCCAGCAGTGGCAGGTCGTTAAAAGCTAAGCCTTTGTGCATACTGCTGAGAGTGATATAAGCAGTTATCATGATTTGCGGTAGCGAAAAAATACTGAAAAAATCAGTCATATTATCAAATAGGGTAACTGGAAGGAGTGATCAAAGTGATCTGCGCTATTACCTGGTGTATATACAACACCGCCGGGACAGGCTATCACATCCGCGCGCCGTGCGATATCAACACGGAGGGATAATCATCCAAGGATGATAGATAACAGTATTTACATCATTAAAGGAGAAAACAATTATGAGTAAGAGTGCAAACAATGATAAGATGGACCGTCAGGTATATACCGTGGATGAAATCAAGCAGATTCTCGGGATTGGGCGTACGAGTGCCTATGAGCTCATGAAAAATCCGCCCTTCCGGGTTATTCGGGTTGGCAGGACTATTTTGATTCCTAAGGATTCGTTCCACAAGTGGTTTTTGGGTGAATGATACTAGATGGCATCTCTTGTTAAGAGAGGCGATACCTATGCCGTAGTATACTACTACAGCGATGTTAGTGGTAAACGCAAGCAAAAATGGGAGTCCTACAAATCGGAGCAGCAAGCGATGCGGCGCAAAGCGGAAGTAGAGCATAAGCAGTTGCTGGGTGATTTCGTAGCGCCTAACCAGATTACGCTTGCGGAGTTTCTGGTTGATTTTCTTGAAAAGTATGGTACTGTCAAGTGGTGTGAATCTACATACTCTAACAACGTTGGGTTGATCAATAATTACATCAAACCGATTCTGGGCGATGTTCAGATTCAGAAAATTACTCCCATGATGGCGGATGCATATATCCGTAAGCTGATGGTAACGAGACCCGTGGAGCGCAATGGCAGACGTGCCAAGACAGAGCATCTTACTGCAAGTGCAGTCAACAAAATCGTCAAGCTGTTAAAAACTGCGTGTAAGCAGGCCGTACGCTATAATATTATCGAGACCAATCCGTTTGATGGGGCTGTCCTCCCCAAACAGGACAAAACCCAAAGAGAAATTTGGAGTGAAGATCAGATTGCAGAGATTTTGGCAGCCTGCGATGATGATCGTTTGCTGATTGTCCTGCACCTGGCCTTTGCCTGCGCCATGCGCATTAATGTGATATGTGGCCTTACTTGGGGCAATGTGCATATTGGAGATGAGGATATCCGAAATGGAGGGGCTTACTTGGTGGTAGATCGTGGCCAGAAACGTGCAAACAAAAAGGCATTGGAAGCTACTCGTCGAGACCATGTCCTGCTGGAATTTCCGTCTTGTAAATCGGATAGTAATACCTGTCTGATTCATAAGCCTCCCAAAACGGATGCCGGTAACCGCAAAATTTGGATCCCGGATTATGTAGCTAAGTTGCTTCACCAGTGGCAGATCCGGCAGATGGAAATTAAACGCGTTCTGGGCAATGAGTACCAGGACTATGGTCTGGTCGTGGCCCAGGATAACGGAAGACCCTGGGAGGATGCATCCATCCGTAAAGCTTTTTACAGTTTACAGGAGCGGATGGATTTGCCCCATGTTACGTTTCATTCTTTGAGGCATTCCAGCACGACCTACAAGCTGCTCTATAGCCACGGAGATATTAAATCGGTACAGGGCGATACGGGACATTCTCGCGCGGAGATGGTGGTCGATCTGTATGCGCACGCAATGGACAGCCAGAGACGTAAAAATGCACAGCATTTTCAAGAGGCGTTTTATGACAAATTTTCCGCTGGCCGGAAGAACAACGAAGAGAAAGAACAGTCACCGATTGACATGGCAGCAGTGGTCAAAGTGCTTCAGGAAGATCCTGAAATGCTCAGACAGTTTCTGAGGCTGCTGACCGCGGGCAACGACAAATAAATACCCTATATAATACTTAATTTGACACAAAAATCTGACACTACGTGCTATGGTGATACGATTATCATCTGTAATCAGCACTTAACATATATCGATACAACAAAGCCTTGATACAAAACAGAGTGCCGCAATCTCTTCTGAGATTGCGGCACTTTTCTGTCTTTGCAAATTTGGACCATCAAACATACTATGGTATAATCAACTTATCCGGAACAGCTTGCCATCTGGTTTCGGGTTCTTTTGAAATGTGGTCTGACAGCCGAGGGACTGGTCATCCAAAGGAGGACAACATGGCATCTATTGTAAAAAGAGGTAAAAAGTACGTCGTTGTTTATTACTACACCGACGAGGAAGGAGTGAGGCGGCAGAAGTGGGAACCGCCGGTAGCGACGAAAAAGGAGGCGGAACGGCGGCTCCATGAAATTCAGCACGAGATGGATATCGGTACATTCATCCCGCCGTCATGCATTTCGGTGAAGGATTTTCTCGCTGAGTTCGTGGAAATATATGGAACGGAAAAGTGGGGCCTGTCCGTCTATACATCCAACACCGGCTTGATCCGCAACTATGTGGTGCCGCTGATCGGCGACTGCCTGGTCCAGGATATGGACGCCCGGGTGGTGGACAGATTTATCCACAGCCTGCAGAAAACGAAATCGGTGGAGGTCGGTGGACGCAAACCCCACAGCGAATATGTGACGGCCAGTACCGTCCATAAGGTCTGCAAGCTGATGCACACCGCATTCAAGCAGGCGGTGCGCTGGGGCATGATCGGCCGCAACCCCTTTGAGGGGGCGGTTCTGCCGAAGCACGAAAAGCGAAGGCGTGCCATCTGGGATGCGGCTACCATCCGCAGGGCGCTGGACGCCTGCGAGGACGGGAAACTGTACATCGCCATCAATCTGGCTTTTGCCTGTTCTCTGCGGCTGGGCGAGATCTGCGGACTGACCTGGGACTGCCTGCACATTACCGATGAGGCGATTCTGAATGACAATGCCTACTTGCTGGTGGAGAAGATATTGGCCCGGGTGTCCAAGGAGGCTGTGCAGGCTCTGGGTACCAGGGACATTCTGTTCGCGTTTCCGGCCACTATGGCAGGGCTCAGCACCACCCAGCTGGTCCTTAAGAAGCCGAAGACCGAATCCAGCATCCGCAAGGTGTGGATCCCGAAAACGCTGGCCCAGATTTTACAGAAGTGGAAGGTGGAGCAGGACAAGCTGCGGGATATGCTTGGAGATGACTATCTCGACTACGGGCTGGTTATCGCGCTGGATAACGGGCGACCGTGTGAGGAGCGGGTCATCGGCAATGCCTTCAATCGTCTCAAGGCCAAAGTGGGACTTCCGGATGTGGTTTTTCATTCGCTTCGCCATTCCAGTACGGGAGACCGAAAAGCTGCTGAAGAAGCTGAAAGCGGTCAAACTGGACTGGACGGAAAGACGAAGGGAAGATGCCTTGGCAAAGTCGGTTTCAGCGGCCAGGATTTCGGAGGCGGTAGCCCTGAAAACCAGAAGCCTTCCGGCGCATACCGGCCATCCCAGTGCGGAGCCTTTGATCCGGCAAGCCATTGCAGAATCGGTTCCCGTGGAAGTCGGATTCACAGAACAGGATTGGCTCTGTATCAGGCTGCCCATTTTCTGCCACGAAAGGAGAAATCGTCCCGTAGCTATATCCGTGGATTTCTGTATCCGGCTCTGGAGAGGTTTGCTGCCAGCAGAGAGAAGATCCGTTATCGGAATTGTGTGGTGGTGTTCCGACATGTGTATGACCGGAACCGCCCGGAACGGGAATACCGGGACCATGACAACATCGAACTGAACGCCGTGGTGGATGCGATTGCCATGTTCTTTCTGGTGGATGACACGCCGCTGGAGTGCAGGCATTACTACTGCAGCGCAGCAGGGGACGAGGAACGAATGGAGGTTTATCTTGTTCCCAGACCCGAAATCAATCGGTGGCTGGACATGGAAGATGACCCGCCGGGGATACGTCAAATGGGTTTGGAGAATGAGCCGATTTGCCATCAAAAGAATACGGAAATTTGAATGCTTTTGACGTAAATCA
>JAFYLN010000124.1 GCA_017537045.1 Oscillospiraceae bacterium
CGTATCTCAGTCCCAATGTGGCCGTTCATCCTCTCAGACCGGCTACTGATCGTCGCCTTGGTGGGCCGTTACCCCGCCAACAAGCTAATCAGACGCGAGACCATCTTTCAGCACATAAAGCTTTGGTATCAAGAGGATGCCCCCTCGATACGTTATGCGGTATTAGCAGTCGTTTCCAACTGTTGTCCCCCACTGAAAGGCAGGTTTCTCACGCGTTACTCACCCGTTCGCCACTTTCCTCACCCTCCTTTGACCGAAATCGCAGTCAGGTGATTCTCGTTCGACTTGCATGTGTTAGGCACGCCGCCAGCGTTCGTCCTGAGCCGGGATCAAACTCTCAAAAAATTGTATCTTAAAACCTTTCGGCTCTAAAATCGTTCTTTGAAAAATTCGTCTAGCAAATTTTACTCAAGAATTTTCGTTGGCTTAAATTCGTTTACACGAAACTTAAACAATTCATTTATTGTCCAAGGTGTTTGTTCGTCTTTGCGTTATTCAATTTACAAGGTACATGCGCCCTCCGCCACGCGGTGAGCTCGACTATAGTATCACAGGAGTGCCCTCTTGTCAACAACTTTTTTCAAGTTTTTTCACTTTTTGGGAAATTTTTTTCAGACAGCAAAATCAGTTGCTTTTTAATGCTTTTTTAACGGTCTGAAAGGTTGCTGCTCACATCCGCCAACACGTCCCCAGCATCTATCACGGTCTCCTCCCGGACAGCCATATCTCCCAGGCTGACCATACCGCAGAGCTTACCATTTTCCACTACCGGCAAGCGGCGGATCTGGAGTCTACCCATCAAGTGTGCTGCAGCGCCGGTTTCCATATCCGGGCGGACAGATGTCACCTGCTCCGTCATCACCTGCCGTACCTGTGTATTAGCGGGCTGGCGGTTGGCCGCCAGACAACGGGTCACGATATCCCGGTCTGTGAGCATACCGCACAGCTTCCCATTGGTGCAAACCGGCAGGGCGCCAATATTGTGCCGGCTCATGGTCCGGGCCGCCACTTCCACGCTTTCACCCGGGTCGATGGATACTACGCTTTGGGTCATAATGTCTTTGATTTCCATAGCTTACCTCCTTTTGGATGGAGTATGGACAGAAAATACCGCTTTTATACAAAAATCATTTTACAAAGCAAAAAGTTGTTCTATAATATATTGATAATGTGATGGGAGGTTTTCCTATGGATACATATAAAATAGGTGTGGTTGCCGGCGACGGCATCGGTCCTGAGGTCATTGCCGAGAGCGTAAAGGTTTTGGAGGCTGTTGCCAAATTAGACGGAGACTTTCAATTTGATTTCACACACTATCCCTGGGGCTGTGAGTACTATCTGCAGACCGGCCGAATGATGGCGGAGAACGATATGGACGAGCTCGCCAAGCAGGACGCTATTTTCTTAGGTGCTGTTGGCGCACCGGGCGTTCCCGATCACATTTCCCTGTGGGATCTGCTGCTGAAAATCCGCAAGGGCTTTGACCAGTATGTGAAAAGAATCTATATGCCCTGCTGGAAAAGGAAAACGCACCGAAATAAAATTGCCTTATTCTCGGAGATTGCCACGTCGCCGCTTTAGGGCGGCTCCTCGCAATGACGTGGTTTTTTCGCGGAACAGCACCCAAACATAGCAAAATCCCGTTGGCACCGCCAACGGGATTCCTTAATTTAATAGTACAATTCACGGATAATCATTTCGCATTCATCCGCATTCATGCCGTTATGAATTCTGGGGTTGTAGAGCAGCTTTATGACAGACCAATCCAAATCGCTCAGATCTATGATTGTTTTGGGTTTCAGGTCAGTGGTGATTTCTTTTTGCACCGTCACTTCACTGATACCTAACATTTCCACCAATTTCTCCGGTATGAGCAAATCCCGAAGCTCCTGGGATGCCTCCTGGTGATAGCCGATACGACCGGAATAGATTCCGTTACTGTCGTTGCACCACATCTGCACAATGCCATATTTAGACTCTTCGTCCATCACGTGGGAAAACTGGGTCTTATAATCCGCATCTTTCAAAAAATAAATCGTCAGGTTTTGCTCCAAAGCTTTGGCCGCCTGAATGCCGGGAAATCCTTCAATGGTATTGAGCTGCTTGGTCAGTTTGTTTAAGGTCTGCGCATCCTGTCGACTGGGCATACCTTCAATGCGGTAGCTGATGGGATTTTCCCACTTCTGTACCAAAGATGTCTCACTTGCACCTGCATTGGATTCTATGCCCAGTACCACTTTATTGAAATGCGCAATGATCTGATCCTCAGAAACTCCCTTCGCATAGAACTCCGAATGGGGTTCCTCCGTGGGCGCTTCGGTAGGTTCTGTCGTGGGCGCTTCTGTCGGTGCAGTAGTGGGCGCTGTGGTTGCTTCTGTAGTCACAGTTGTTTCTACGGTCACATCGGTGGGCGCAACAGTAGCCGTTTTATCCGTTTCTGCAGTGGGTGTTTCTGTAGGCGCAGCAGTTACCTCAGTGGGTACAGAGGTTGCTTCTGTAGTTGCTGTTTCCGTATTTTCCGTGGCATTTTGCTGGGGTGCTGTCTTGCAGGCAGAGAGCCCAATGATCACAGCCAGCGCAAGCAAAAACGCAATGCATTTTTTCATATACGCCCCTCCTCTCCTGTTTTAATACGCTTATTTTACCTATCTCGACAAAATATGTCAAGGCGAAAAACATCCCACGCAGTTTCCTGCGTGGGATGTAAAATTTATTGTAGCTTGGCAAAGTTGTAACTTTCCAAGATCTGGAAGAACTTCACAAGCCGTTCATACAAAGGCTTCGCTTTCTCCCCGAAATGCGCATCCACCAGCTGGGCGATGTCCATAACGGTTCTTTTGCCGTCGATCAGTGGCCACACAAAGCTGCCGTTTTCATCCAGGTGGATATAAGTGATCTTGGGTTTTTTCAAAAGCTTTTGGGCAATGCGGTTTGCCACGCCTTTGTTCTCAATTTCCAGGGTGATGATTCCCTTTTCGTCCGTGGTCCAGTTGATTTCCGGATTGCGGACTGGGATCATTTCCAGGTAATTGGGCCTTTGTTTCTTATTCTTCATTGGTGGTCTTAGCAGCGCGCTTTCTCCACAGGGAGAACTTCAGCACAGTCAGAATGATCACACCGAACAGAACCAGGCCGCCGATGTTAGCAACAGGAGTGGGAACCTTGGAAGAAATGTCGATAACCTTATCCAGGCCGAACACAGCAAACAGAGCCAGCAGAATACCGACCAGGCCTTCGCCGGCGATCATACCGGAGCAGAACAGGATGCCGTCGTTGACCATAGCTTCCTTCTCTTCCTTGTTCTTCTTCATCTTATCCAGAGCCAGACGGATCAAGCCGCCCACCATAATGCAGGCATTCAGCTGCACGGGCAGGTAAATACCGATAGCGAAGGGCAGAACGGGAATGCCGATCAGCTCAATAGCCACGGAAATGAACACACCGGTGAACACCAGACCCCAGGGCAGGTTGCCTTCCATAACACCCTCGATGATCAGCTTCATCAGAGTTGCCTGAGGAGCAGCCAGCTCGTCGCTGCCGAAGCCCCAAGCGCTGTCCAGCAGGAACAGAGTGCCGCCGATGGCCAGAGCAGATGCCACAACACCCACCAGCTCACCGATCTGCTGCTTCTTGGGAGTTGCGCCCAGCAGGTAGCCGGTCTTCAGGTCCTGGGAGGTATCGCCGGCAATAGCGCAGACGATGCAGATAACACCACCGATAGCAATGGCGCTGGCCATACCCTCAACACCGGCAGCGCCGGTCACCTTCAGGATCAGGGTAGCGATCAGCAGAGTTGCAATAGTCATACCGGAAACAGGGTTGTTAGAGCTACCAACCAGGCCGACCATACGGCTGGACACGGTTGCAAAGAAGAAGCCGAACACAACAATAACTGCAGCGCCCAGCAGGGACACAGGAATAGCGGGCAGCAGCCAAACCACGATGGTCAGCACCACAACAGCGCCGATAACGACCTTCAAGTTCAGGTCCTTCTCAGTACGGGAAGTGCCTGCTGCGCCGGCGCCGGACATGCTCTTCATAGCGCCGCCGAAGGTCTTGACGATCAGAGGCAGGGACTTGATCAGGCTGATGATACCGCCTGCAGCCAGTGCGCCTGCGCCGATGTAACGGATGTAGCTGCCCCAGATGCCGCTTGCGCCATCTGCAGCAAAGATATCAGCAATGGGAGCGCTGCCGGGATACAGGATGTTGTCACCGCCGAACAGAACGATCAGGGGGATCAGCACCAGCCAGCTCAGCACGCCGCCGGCAAACATAAAGGAAGAAATACGAGCGCCGCAGATGTAACCCACGCTCATAACAGCGGGATAGATCTGGGTGCCGATCTCACCGGCAAAGCCCTTCACACGGAAGGAAATCTCACCGGAAACAGCCTTCACACCGTCGATGATGAACTTAAACAGAGCAGCAAAGCCCATACCGGCAAACACGGTAGAAGCATTTGCGCCGCCCTCTTCACCGGCCAGCAGAACTTCTGCGCAGGCGGTACCTTCGGGATAAGGCAGGATGCCGTGCTCCTTCACGATCAGAGCGTTTCTCAGAGGGATCATAAACAGAACACCCAGAGCACCGCCGATTAGAGCGATCAAAGTAATGGAAAGGATGTCGGGCTTGTCCATCTTGCCCTCAGCTGCCCACAGGAACAGCGCAGGCAGAGTGAAGATTGCACCGGCTGCCACAGATTCACCGGCGGAGCCGATGGTCTGCACCATATTACTTTCCAGAATAGAGTTTCTCCGCATCATCACACGGATCACACCCATTGCGATAACAGCTGCCGGAATGGAAGCCGACACTGTCATACCTACCCGGAGGCCCAGGTAAGCATTTGCTGCGCCAAACACAACAGCCAGAATAATACCCATGATCATAGATATCACAGTGATTTCAGGGGTAATCTTATCCGCCGGAATGTATGGCTTGAATTCGTTTTTCTTGTCCATATATGTTCTCCTTCTGCCACAAGTGGCTAAAATTCAATGTATTATAACACAAAATTGCAACCAATGCAATCAAATCTTGCAAATTTTGCTAACTTTTTTATATAGCAGGGCGATCCAAAGAAGGATGCGAAGGTATAACACAGCTGAACCGGTGGCATGAATGGGTGGGCTTCAGCGAAGCTTGCTTCCACTATTTAGGGCGTGACCGCACCCAGGATATTCCGGGCGATGTGCACCGCAAAACAAGAAACAAAACAAAGAGAGCCTATCTTTACAGCATTTTTGCGTTTGCGCTCAGTTTCATAAAATCATCTGCTTTCTTTTTTACAGATACTGAAACAAGTATACCCTCCCTTTTGCAACAAAAGGCAAGAGATATCTTTATATATAATAGTGGGCTCGGAGATTAAGCCGCCCTTTGGACGACGGTACGCCGGAAGGGACTCGTGCAATTGGCTGCAGGCCAATTGTAATGTTCCGCTGCGTCCAGCCGCAGCGGGCAACGCTCATCCGCGTTGCATTTATGATCTTCGTGTCCCATTCCGTGCGGAGCACGGAATAAATAAGAGGGATACCCATACGGGTATCCCTCTTATTTATTTGGTACGCCGGAAGGGACTCGAACCCCCAACCCTCGGAACCGGAATCCGATGCTCTATCCATTGAGCCACCGGCGCATACTCAAATCCAAGCTATTATAACAGCCTTTTTATGTTTTGTAAAGGGGTGAATTGTAAAATTCCGTATCTTTTACCTCCCCGGAGATTGCCACACCAGTGTGCGCACTGGCTCGCAATGACAATGATAAAGCTACCTTTACACAAGAGCGCCTTTATTCGACATCGGAACTTTTCTACCCCTGTTGACAAAAACAGTTGTTTTTTCGCCACAAATGTGCTATACTTGCTTAAATGCATCCTATTTTGGAGGTTTTACTATGGCTGTACAGAATTTTCGCTCCGCATTTTACGGCTTTAACCGGGAAGATGTGGTTCGCTACATTGAATATTTGAACAATCAGCACAAGAATCAGCTGGATCAGCTGAATAATCAGCTCCAGGCCGCAAAGGCTGCTCCTGCCAACACCGAATTGCAGGTCCAGCTGACTGCCGCACTGGAAAAATGCGCCCAGCTGGAAGCCCAGCTTTCCAATGTCACCACCACCGAGCAGGAGCTGGAAGCTTATCGCCGGGCAGAGCGGGCTGAGCGTATTGCCCAGGAGCGTGCGCAGCAGATCCGCACCCAGGCCAATGCGGTTTTGGCTGACGCAACTGTTAAGGCAGAAGCTGCATCCCAGCAGATCGCAGAGCTTGCCGACCAGGCCAACCAGCAGCTGATGGCATACCAGGCCGCTGTCACCGACACACAAAACCTGTTCCAGGATGTGGTAGCATCTCTCGCCGCCATCAAGCCCGAAGAAGAATAACAAACGCGGTCATTCCGAGCCTGCCGTAGCAGGCGTGGGAATCCCCCTTTTAAGAAGGAGATTGCCACACCACTGCGCCCGCAGGCGCGTGCAGAGCGCAACCGCCGCAAGGCGGCGGCTCCTAGCGCGTCGCTGTGGAGCACTGGTTCGCAATGACCGTTATTTTTTGAGGTTCTTTATGGAAGTTTTTTATCCGAAGTATTATGAGGATTTCTCCTGCATTGCCGCCGCCTGCCCCGACAGCTGCTGCAAAGAATGGAGCGTGGATGTAGATCCCCATGCTGCCGCCTTTTATCAGCAATTGCCCGGTGCTTTGGGTGATCGACTGCGGGAAGTTTTGCGGGATACCGAAGGCGGAACGGTAATAGACATCGAAAACGGTCGCTGCCCTATGTGGCGCGCCGACGGTCTGTGCCGCATTCAAGCTGAGTTGGGACACGATGCTTTATGCAAAGTGTGCCGGGACTTCCCCCGTTTGACCCACGATTATGGAGATTTTACGGAGTTGGGCTTGGAAATATCCTGCCCCGAAGCTGCCCGGATCATTTTGTCCGGCGCTGATAACACCATATGCTCCCACTCCGTCCCCGGCGGTGAAGAACCGGAATATGATGCGGAAACTATGGTAATTCTCAAGCGTACCCGCGCAGAGTTCTTCGCTTTCTTAGAGAATACCGCTCTACCCTTCCCCAAGATTCTCACCGCGTTTCTGTTCTATGCGCATAGCGTGCAGGAAGAATTAGACGGCGGAGAAAAAGCAGTTCTCGTTCCGGATATCTCTGTCAGCGGTGTGGCAACCATCAAAGATCTACGCCCTTTGCAGGACTTCTTCCTGGGACTGGAGATTTTGACTCCTCAGTGGAAAGTACGGTTGGAATCCTCCGCAGTACCTCCGCGTTGGGAAGCCGGACACAAAGCCCTGCTCCATTATTTTATCCTGCGCTACTGGCTGCAGGCCGTTTCCGACTACGATATCGTTTGCCGGGCCAAATTTGCCGTTGCCGCCTGTCTGCTCATTGGCGGTCTCGGCGGTGATCTGGCAAGTACCGCCCAATTGTTCTCCAAGGAAATCGAAAATGACCCGGATAATGTAGACGCAATCTTAGATGGCGCCTATTCCCATCCTGCAATGACCGATGTGCAGCTTCTGCAACTGTTACAAAATTAATAAAGCCCCCGGATGCATCGGGGGCAATGTTATTCTTGATTATTTCTGAAACAACTTGCTCTTCTTCAGGGGCAGGAAGAAGATACCACAAACAACGAACACCACAGACAGTGATGCATTGACGATAGAATACACCTCAAACTTGTTCCAGGTGTTCATATCTGCTCTGAATTCAGCAAGCAGACCGCTCAGATTGAAGTCAGCGAAGTCTACCCATACGCCAGGCTCATGGCCGATTCTGCTGAGGTAGTCCACAACAATCTCGCTATCAAAGGTGATTTCACCGCCGTTAGCCCATGCACCAAACTCAACACCGATCCAGTAAACCATCCAGCCGCCATCTTCACCTTCGAGGAACTCGGGATAGCCCTCTTCCAAAATGCTCACCATAGCATCGGTAATGAAGTTGTCGCTCATAGCAATGTACAAAATAGGAAGAACTGCAGATATTGCCATATAGACATAATACAACGCAGGGATCTTCTTCTGCTTCATCAAACCATAGAAGCAACGCAGACCCACAACAAACAGTGCAAAACAAACAATGGCGAAAATCTGATCCATATTTCGATGCGCTTTAATCGTCGCAGCAAAGCCGGGATGATTAGCGTATTCAGAGGTAACGAAGGCAAAATACATACCCAAAATCAAATACATGACTGCAAAAACAATCATTTGCGTCAACGCAACATATCTATACCACTTATTTTGGGGCTGAAGTCTAACCCCGGTCTTCTCAGTTGTTTCCACTTTCGTCTTGCCTAACATTTACGAATTCCTCCTATTTTTCTTACGAAGACAACATCGTGCAGCTTTAAACCGTTTTACGCAAGTTGGGAAAATTCATTTATCCCTTATGTCACTTTCCGTATTGTAGCACAAGTTTAGATGTTTGTAAAGATGAAATTCACGAAGATAACAAAAGCTTCCATCAGATTATAATTCGTTATTGTACATACAACAAACTGCCAAACTGCCAAACTGCCAAACTGCCAAATCTAAAATTTTTCCTTGACAAACCAAAAATCTGTGCTATAATACAAAGGCTGTCAAACAGCACAAGTGCATATGGGGGTATAGCTCAGCTGGGAGAGCGCTTGAATGGCATTCAAGAGGTCAGCGGTTCGATCCCGCTTATCTCCACCAAAAACACCGGATTTTCAACGAAAGTCCGGTGTTTTTCTAACTTTTTAAACAAATTTAAATTCTGAAAATGCACAAAATTTATCTCTATTACCAATCTATTGCCAATGTCTTTGTAACAGAAAAAGCCCCTCCCAAAAAGAACAATTCAGGGAGGGGCGATTTAACTACATCCTTATAATTTCAGTGTAGACATATCTTTCGCCAATTCCGCGGCTATTTTTAGCATAGAAGGTAATGTATGCCCTATAGTAGTATCCCGACCAAGCATTGTTATATGTTACATAATTTGTATGGGAATAATCATATGTGGTCGTCATCTCGGGATAGTCATCCATATCATATGTTCGCACTTCGCTCCAGCCTGACTGCCCATTGGCTGATCGATAAACAATAATCTCACTAACGCCGATCACATCCATCATATCTAAGTTCGCATCCACATCAAACCAAATCTCAAAAGATGTGGACGAGGCTTTATAAAGGTCTGTACCATAGGCTGCAAAAAAAGCACTCCCTCTCGGTTCTGCGGCACTCTCTGCATAAGCCGGAATCGCCAAAAGCATACTCAGCGCGAGAGCAATACATAGAAAACGAATATACTTCTTCATCTTAAAGGCCTCCTATAAATTGATTTAATTATATCGTAAATATTTTCTTTGTTTGTATCTGTTAAGATTGTGCCCTCCACACCTTCTATTGTCCATGTAATAGATAAGTTATCGTCATTTTCCAAAACAAAATGGGTTATGCCTCCAGAGTCAAATTCTTCTACAGCAGTTTCCTCTTTTTCAAACTTCATTGCAAGATCACGCGATATTCTATAAGAGATAGTTGCTCTTTTTTCATTCCCATTAAAAACGGCAATTACTTTATATCCGTCGTCTCGCAATGGGGTCACCTTCAAATTCAGCAATTCAAATCCTTTGGGTAACCACATAGGCACAACTGGTTCTGTTATGCCGAGCTCCACAACCTTGTCGTACAGCTGTTGCAATCCATTGTTGTCCGTTTCGAATAGATATTCTACGGGAGGATCCTTTTTATCTCGATCCGGGGTAAAGAACTCAAAAACTTCACTTGTCCAGCGGGACAGTATATCAAAAACGCTCTCTGCACCTGCCGTCCGGGGCACTGCCATAACGACAATGCAAGCCGCTGCAGCAACAGCTGCAATTCCGGTAATCCATCTGCGTTTACTTTTGGACTGTTTGGGTGATGTTTTGTGTTCGCTTAATCTTCCCAACAAAGCTAAGACCTCCGGTGTTTCCTCTACCGGATAGTCTTTTTCTCTCTCTTCCAGTATTTGCAATATAGGCAAGACCACCTCCTCATTGGGGTATTTCTTTTCCAGCTCCGCCTGCAGAATGTGATCCAGCTCATCTGTAGGCAGCTGCTTCCATTCTTGATCCGGACAGGTTTTACTCTCTCTCATTGCAATCCCCCCTTTGATATTCTGCATTCCTGCCAAATCTCCAAAATATAAGCTATTCTGGAAATGAATTCGCTATTTGTGGGTTTATTTGTAATAGTCTGGCCATCATAGGAGAAGTACCAGTCCCAGGCCTGTTGGCTCCCATACGTCCAAGCCGTTTTTATTACTTTTCTGATAGCCATCTCTACTGCCCATTCGGAATATTGATTATAGCACGAGCACACCTCTAAGTACATATCTTTCGATAATGCGCGTGTAGGATCTTCGTATTGCAATTCAATTGCCTTTTTGAGATACTCGAAGCCCACATGCTTTGTCGGTATCCCTAATTCCATCAAGATTACAACGATTCTCCCTCTAAAGTTGTAGGGATTCAAATGCCGTGCTAACAATTGTATATGGCCAAGCGTGCTCTCTATCGTGCTTTCCATTTTATTCCTCCTTCCTGTGGCTATTATGACATAAATATTTGCATTTGTCTATCGAAAAATGGCGAAAAAATACCCCCTCCCGGAGATTTACTCCAAGGAGGGGCAGTTTTTATTCTTGTAATTTATCTTCTTTTTCTTCACCGGAAAGGTCTGTCTCGATCTTCTCGCCCACCTCATCGATGGCTTTCAGACCAATCTTCAGCATCTTCACCATCCAGCCAGGCACAGCAGCTCCCATCTTAACAGCATTCTCCAGAATGCTACCAAGTTCAGTAACTATGTACCAAGCCAGCACCAGCGGCAGAAGAATGCTTGTCCACGTGATTCCAACAGGAAGGTGCTCACAGATCACCGACAACACGCAATCCGCAATAAATGCAACGATCACAACAACAAGCATACCGCCCTTATGCCACAGGCCCTGCCGTGCGGTGGCGCTACACCATTCACCGTTCTTCATTGCTGCAGCCGTTCCGGTGATATAGTCGATTGCCATAGTGATTACCCACACCACGGCCATAACACCTTGCCAGCCCAGGAAGGCGCTAATAGCAGTAAAGAATGCGGTTATGGCCAATTTGACTTCAATCATACTTTTCTCCATTTTTGTATCCTCCAAAATCAAATCATACCGAGAAGTTTCTTCCAGGTCTTATTCTTTGCGGTGATCACACCATCGACCCAGCAGCCATTATCCTTCTGGAAGTGCTTCACGGCAGCAGTAAACTTTGCACCGGCAATGCCGTCAGCCTCGCCCACTTCGGTATAACCCAGGGCAAACAGACGCTTCTGCACAGCCAGTACAGCCTTGTGGGTGCGGTTTTTATAGGCGGACAGGGTTACAGTCTTGCTGAGCGTTTCCGGACCGGCCTTGCCATCCACAGAAGCGCCACAGGCGTTCTGCACCTCCCAAACAAAGTCATAGAGGGTGTAACCCTTTTCCTCTTTCTTAGGTGCGCCGCCAAAGGTAGTACGCCTTTCCTGTGCGTGACTGTACCAAAAGGACTTGCTGGTCCTGGTATCGATATGTACAAAGGTATCATACAAGCCAATGCCCTTGATACCGATGCTCTCGGCATATTTGGCAATCTCCGCAGGTGCAACACCGTCAATATGGAAGTCTGCAGCCTGTCCATAACAGTGATAGCTATTGGGTGCAGCATTGGCAACCTTCGCATTATGGGTCTTGCAACGGTAAGCCGTCACATACACAGGCTTTCCAAAATGGTCACGAATCTGCTGGAGATACTCCACCAGCTTTTCATCGATAGGGGTCGTAGAGCAACAGCCTGTCCCCTGGCAGTCAAACTCTCTTGCCTTGAAGTTGGTGGCAAGCTGTTCGCTCGATCCCTTCTTATAAGTTTTAATAGACATAGTTATTCCTCCTTTACTCGCTCGAACCTATGAATTTTGCTAGTAGACTTTCAAGTTTTTCAAGTCTCTCTTCTAAACGTTCACTTTGGGTTTCCTCTCGCATAAACTCGTTAGCCTGTTCTTTTATTTCTTCGGCTGTCATTTCTCTTATAAAGCCGTTAATACAAATCTTATCCATTAGCTCTAATCCCCCATAATTCAAACTTAGTTCCAGTAGGAAAGTTATTTGGTGTGCCAACGGACATTGATACTTGTGTAAATGGGGTATTACCCTCTAAATAAAAAGGCGCTCTATTTAGATATTTCTTCTGTGTAGAAGAAGCTTTTGTAGCATCGGTATATTCTAAAAACGCAATTCCCTTTTCATTTCTTCCATAAAAAGAAAAATGTGTAGTGCCACCACCACTTGCGTTTATAGCACCATTTAGCCACGGAGCCCATGCCACTTTATCGTTTTTATAAAAAGCGAATGTGCCACCAATACTTATAGAAAGGCTACTATCTTCTGGAACTTCTGCAAACAAAGCAAACTCTTTAAGCTCAAAGTCGTTTAACGCAATTTTTCTTACAACCTCTGTTGTAGTAATACTTTGAATAAGCTCATACTGTGGCTCGTATGCTGCTACCAAGTCAGCAATTTCTTGCTTGTCTCCATCAGTGAGTACATATTCTTTACCGGGTTCGCCCTGCAGGCCCTGCTCTCCTGTGTCGCCCTTATCACCCTTATCGCCCTTATCGCCTTTCTCTCCGGGTTCACCGTCTTTACCGGGTTCGCCTTTCAGCGACTCCAGCCATTCGGTTTCCGAGCCTTCAAAGCCATTCCGCACAGCGATTTCATAAGCGGATTCACCGTCTTTACCATCGATGCCGCTACCTCCACCGCCAGATTCCTCCAGCTCCTCCACACGGATAAGTAAGTCCTGCCAAACGGGCAGAGTGGGATTAACAGACGGATCTCCCTCCGGGTCAACTCCTTCAATAATCATTCGCACGCTGGCCCACACAGTAGGAATAGCAATCGTACCCTCTGCATTTACACCGTAGACGCCGACCTTCAGCCACACATTTGGCGTTACCAGCACTTCCCAAGGTACCACTTTCGGATCCTTAACCGTTATGCTCACTTCCCCGGCTCGGAATACAGTCAGCCTATCAAGCCCATCCCAGGCGGAATCAAAGTTAAATTCAACTGGAATACCGACCGTACCGGATGTGATGAGCTGTGGACATTGTAGGACTCGTATAGAATTATTTAATACCTGGAATTTTAATTTTCCCATTTGTCACCACTCCTTCAAGCCTGTTCCTCGCATTCCAATCGGTTGATCTCATCTCGGATTGCCTGGCGTTCTGCGTGCAGCGCAGCCACATCGTAGGGCATTTCCTCACCCAAAAGCTGACACTCCGCACACTTGATGACCTTATAGTCCGTAGCAGAAAGCTGCTTTTTCAGCTCTGCGATTTTCTCGGTAGGTGTCTTTTCTACGCCATCATCCTCAATGGTGTATTCACCATTGTGGGCTTCTTTCTTAGCAATTTCTTCATTAGCTTCATTATATTCCCTCTCTACACGAATTAAGGTTTCTACATGCTTATCACTTTCTGTAGCAGGATCGTATTCATGTAGAGTTCCAAGAACATCATATACTATCTTTTTCATATAGAGCCTCCTTATTGTTTACAATAATAGATATCAAAAGTAAAACTTGGTGCGGTTTGCTCGATATTGATAGCTGTTATCGCGATAGTAGTCATGTTGACATTATTTATAGAAATAATAGATGGATTACCACTGCCTCTGTATGAAATATGGGGTAATGGATATGCATTATCCATGACAGCATGGCATCTAACCAATCTACCAAACCCCGAAATACTGTGATTGATATATCTGTTAACACCACTACCAAGAGCAGAGATATCACTTTCGGTAACAGATATTCTCTTTACATAAACAGGCTTTCCGTCGGATCTTTCTGTGGTACGATATTCCACGCCAACCGCCAAAGGAGGGGTTACAAATTCCTCTGTCCAGGTTTCGCCGCCATCAAGTGTGTATCGCAACATTTCACTGTGCGTCCAATATCCGGCAGATATTAACCGTTGCACGATTTGTTTCGATGTTCTTGCGTATACCAGAACAGAAGAATAATCGAAAATATACCTATATTTCTCAGGCACATTCAGAGTCTGCTCACTTGTGTAATACCAGCCGCTTTGTTTGCAAGTATTTAAGTCAGATATGGCTGGCGGATTCACAGTACCCAACCCATACCCAGCAGGGGCTTTTTTTGTGTGCAGTGCAATAAATGCATCTGCGGGAGTGGGATTTTCCACATCGGGGCAAATGGCTTCAGCTGCAGAATCCGGAAGTACGGCTGCCTTGCTGTATGGTGTGCCCGGCTCAATGGGATCATCATCCCGAACCAATGTAATTGTAAAAGGTTGTCCTGTTTGCAGTGCTTGCAAATTTTCGGTAGTTACTACCGCACTGTATCGCCCGGGCGATCCGGGAACTCTGTCTTTCATAATCCATTCTCCTCTCCGGCAAAAATCTCGCCACTGTATCGGAAGATTTTTACAATTCGTTGGATTCTTTCGTAAACCAATGTTAACGATTGCTCAATTTGGTTCGCACCTTCCCAAGTCAGATGTTCCATAGAGGAAGGTAGCTGTGCTTTTAATTCAACGGCATCGCACAAGTCAATCACATTGTTAAGATACCTGGCCATCTGCTCTTTTGTGGGCCACAGAGAAGAATCAAACACCCCCGGAAGCCCCCAATCTGTTTTAATGCCAAATTGTTTTGTCAAACCAACAGCCTTGGCGAGTTCTGCCAATTCAGCAACCGCACGTTCTACACGATTTAGATCCGCAGCGCCATAACTGCCTTTTTCCGTACCAAGGAGGACATCTGTTTTCGTTCTGTCAAAAATTAAATCCATCAGACTTTTTCCTCCTTGCCTCGAATTGTTATATTTGCAGTGTGACCGGTATTGGTAAATTCACTCTCCATGCTGGTTATGTAGCCAACAGTAAAATTACCCCAGGGGTTGATGCTTTTTGCTTTTTGCCCTGATCGCTGACCTTCCACCACAACCTCCTGTGTCAAAACATTCTTTAACGTGTTGTAGTTGTATAGCCGTGTTAAAACAGCTTCCACGTTCCCGGAATGCACAAGGGTGGCATCTTCGACACTGACTACATTGCCTTTTTCCGCTGCGGTTGCGTACTGATTTTCTATCTTTCTGACAGAAGTAGAGTGCAAGTATTTTTTGCCAGTTAAGGTAACCGCGCCGGAAGCCGATATCCGAACCCAGTTTTCGCCACTACTGACAATAGAACCGCCAGAAATAGAATATTCATAGTGCGGATCCGCAAAAACATACAGCACATTAGACCCATTTATTTCTTCGTTTTCCAGTAGGTTCTCTGTTTCTGAACTCGCTGCAAATCTGTGGGAAAAGACCTGAACCGTCGCGGTTTGTGCCTCACGGCTTACCTTCGCACCGGAAAAAATGTTGTCACCAGTAAATTCAGCTTCAACATTTTCACTTAAAGGAACAAGTCTAATCGCACCGTTGCCTTGTGTTGTTACCACTGCTCCAATAGCAAAGGCAATCTGCTGCAATGCCTCTCTTTTAGTGCAAACAGGAAGATATCCGGTAACCTTCTGTCCGGAGAATGGTTCCCAATCTGCAGCGAACCCTTCCAGTACTGCGCTGAGCAGAGTATCAATAGGATATCCATTGTAGATACCTCCCAAAAACTCGTCCTCCAGACGTCCAATAGCGGATTGACAACGGAATGTATAAAACCGCTGATTTTCCCGACTGGAATCCGTGATGTACTGCAATGCGATCTGCACACCGTCACGGATCAAGCACATCTCCTGGTTTTTTTGCGGAATTAATGCTCTGTCTTTCTTTTCTAGAATTTCGATTGTCAGTGTGTCTGTACTTAATTCGCACAACGAAGGGTCAATCTCATTTAGGAGGCTAACGCGTGTCAGTTCGTCCTGAAGGAACACAACTACCTGTCCGATCTGAATCTGTTGGATTTTTGCAAACTGACTAGGCATATTGGTTTCCAGCAATTTTACTTCAATTCTGTCAAAGGCTTCAACAGCATTTGCTAAAATCCAACTTGGACCATCAGGATTTGCCGCCACATTGGCAAGGACGTTATCGCCGTTATACCAGGTAACATTGATCTCGCTGCACCATTGATTCATCGAAGGCCAAAAAACGAAAGTGAAACCGGTGGCCGTGTAAGGTTGCGGAAAAGAAATGTTAATAACAGGAGGCTCAGCAAACCGCCCGTCATCGCCTGTCCGCTCTTTGCTCCACCAACCTATATTTTCAGGAGAGTTGCCAAAGAGAGCCCTAGAGCCGTCCAGCGACCAGCTAGACGGCTCTAATGTTGCGTAAGGCATGTCGGTTGCACCGGAAACAATTTGCTCCGCGGATGAAAAAGGTTGAGAAGCGGTTGCGGTCGCCCGAGCTTCATCCTGTGCACCGACAGGAGCATCAATGTACTTAACATTCAAACTCATTAAACCACCTCCGGACCCATTGCAATAAAGTTAACCGTCAGATCTCCCCAATGGTTTTTATCCTTCTGCATCAGCCACAAAGGTTGCTCGCCACTGGTGACATACATCTCCTGTGTGAGTGTTTTTTGTCCGTATGGGAATACACATATATGGCTTTCTTTGCTCGGGTCAGAGATAGCAGCCCAAAACGCTTCCAATGCTGCAGCATCACCGTTTCGTTCCCTAACAGTCATCGTGTAATTGTAGAAAGTACCCACAATATCACGATACATCTGCCCGTTCTGCGTCCGGCCGGACTTGTCCGTATCCATCACGGAGAACTTTCTTGTTAAGAAGGTGACGGACACGTTATAAGCTACGTTATCCATCAAAAAAACTTGTATGTTTTCCACTTAAAAAGTCGCCCCCTTTGCCAAAGATCCGCCTCTGCGACGGGTTTCAGTTTCAATTGCCGGTTTGAGAACTCTTGCCAGCTGGGCAAGATCGCCGGTGAAGTTAACCGTTACAACCGTCTCCCCGCTTTCCTGCAGAGCCAACACTTCAGCCAAAGCCTGCTTGATGGTCTCCAAGGGTGCCTCGATGTTAGTGCCGTGCTTCTGATCACCAAGCACTGCCATAAACTCCCGGTTTGGAGGAATTACCGCACCCTGGGCAAGCATTGGTATCTTGGGAAGGCTTATCAGCTTTGTGTCAATCTTAGGTATAATCTGTTTGCCCGCAATTTTAAGGCCGTCAAACTGTATGTGGAACATATCATTAATCGCCTCAATCACTTTGTTTATGATTTTTATGATGCCATTTGCCATATTTTTCACAAACCGAGTAATTGGATTGTCGCTCAAACTCCACGCGGCTTTTGAACCCGCAATTCCTGCAAATATCAAAGCAAGTCCTGCCCCGATACCAACTCCGGATAGGCACAGCAAAACACCCAAAACAAGTGATGCTCCGGAAATAATAGAAAGTATTCCAGCAAATACTCCCTTTACTTTATCTTTAATGGAGCTCCAATTCAGTGCCGCAGTTGTTGCAAGACCAACCGCACCAGCTGCCATCAAGGCAATACCAAGCGGCAATCCCGCACCGGAAAAGGCAATAATGGCGCCGATTACTAATAGTGCCGAACTTAGTACTGCAACTACACCGCCAATTGGCCCCTTTAAGGCTTCCTTAATAGCATTCCAGTTCAATGCAATGGTTGTGACGAGGAATGCAGCGCCAGCAACGATCAATCCAATGCCAAGTACCCAGTTCTGTGCAAAACAAGCAAAAATACCAATCACAATCAAAACCGCTCCTGCAATTATGCCAACCGCTGCCCCCAAAGGAGATTTGAGAAAATCTTTGATGGCATTCCAGTTGACAGCAATTGTACCACCAAGGAATGTTGCGCCAGCTACAATAAAGCCAATGCCAAAGCCCCAATCCTGCGCACAACACAGCAAGATACCAAGCACAATAAGGAACGCGCCACCTATCGCAGCCACAGCTGCTACAACAGGATCTTTCAGCGCCTCTTCAATCGCGTTCCAATTAAGAGCAACCTCAGAACCAAGCAAAGCCGCACCGCCAATAACCAGGCCAAGGCCCAAGCCCAAATGTGTAGGGCAAGCAAAGCAAATGATGATGCCAATCGCCAACGTTACCGCTCCGCCTATCAATGCTATGGCCTCAGCTGTGGATACAACATTGCTTTCTACACTTCCCCAACTCTCTTCGATAGATTTATACAACGCAAGTCCTCCAAGCACGATCATACCAAGGCCAATAGGAATATTTGCACCGGACAACGTTAGAATAATACCCAACGCAAAAACAGCCGCCGATGTAAGCGATGCCATTTCGCTCAACTTACTGTTTATGTCAATATCTTCGGTTTTAAAATTTGCAGTGTCAGTACTCTCAGAAGAATCGTTGTTGCCCAAAACATTTAGTTCATCGAATCCGGCAAGATGTTTCTTCGCATCCTTTGCGGCCTTGCCCGCTTTTTCCGTCGCATTTGCCTGATCATTCAAAGCTTCCGCATTTTTCTTCATTTGATCAGCGCTTTTTCCTGCAAGAGATGCAAAAGCCCGGCCAAGAAGGAGGACTAACTTAGTAGCAACCTCAACCGCTGTAGTCAAAATTGGAAGCAAAACCTCATAGATCGGTTGAATTGCCGTTAAGGCAGCACCTTTAAGCTTGCTCCACGCATCCGCAAATTTTTGGTTAGACTTTAATGCCTTTCCAAAGTATTGCGTAACAGATCTCAAGCCCTGGCTAATAACATTAAAGACCAAAGCACTGGCCATAATGCTTGTCAGTCGTTTACCAAATGCTCTTGCACCTTTGGTAGCTTTTTTATAGGCTCGCTCTTTCTCTTTTAATGCCTTACGTGCCGCTCTCGTTTCTGCAGCCTCTTCTTTTCGTGCAGCGCTTGTAACAACAGTAGCCAACCGAAATCTGGCAGATTCAAGTCTGTCATAAATTGCTGCCCGTTGTACGCCAAGCCGTTCCGCCCCCTTATCATCGTTTTGGGAAACTGCAGCATTAAACTCTGCCGTCACAGAATCCAGTTGAGATTTTAGAGATTTTACTTTTGCGAAAGCCTGTTGAACAGAAACCGAGGCTCCGCCAGACAAGGCCTTTTTTATTTTACCGCCAAGATCTTCGACAGCAACGCCAACAGAAGACATTTCTTTTTTGATGGCTTCAAAGCCCTTTTCCATCCCATCCGTTCCTATTTTTGTGTCAATAATAACGGAACCATCTGTTTTCATTTTCCCACCACCTTAAAGCCATTTGTTAAAGTATTCTTGCAGGGCAGCTTTTTCCGCGGTGTCCGGTGTTTGGAAGTCCACCTTTTGACGGTTATCCCGGTAATACTCCTGTTCCCATTTGTCCAGTTTCTTGCCTTTTGCCTTCTTAGATCGAATTCCAACCACTGTGGAAAGCTGCCCCTCGCCCACACCGTAAAAATACGACAGGAATGTCCACCAGTGCATATACTTTTCAGCGCGAATTTCTTTGCCGGCAACTTTATTCACATCCGCAATGATCATTGCGGAATCCTGCTGCCAGTCCATAAGCTTAGGACCGGGCTTATCATCTTGATTGTCATAGGCGATAAAGTCAGATAAATACCTTGCAGCATCTTCCTGGTAAGCATCGGGTATATCACCTTCATAAAACAAGCCAAGCGCAATCCTCCACCGTGCATATTCCGTTCTTGTATTATCATTCAAGTATTGGATTATCTCCAAAACATCCCGAAAATCCGTGTTGATCTGATACTCTACCCCGCCGATCGTCGCCGCTACCGGCAAGCCCCAGGCATTCATACGCCAAGAGCCCGCCGCTGCTCACGATTCAGCTTTGCTTCCTTGACCTCAGCCTCCACGCAGTTCTTTGCGCCACCTTCCATAATGGGGGCGAGCGCCTCCAGCAAGCTGTTGATAACCCGGTCGCCACTTGATGTAACCGCCATTAGGTTTACACCCTTCAAAATATTGTCAAAATTATTCTCTCCGCCGAAAATGCCATTAAGAATGGTTTTGATTCGCCGGTCAGTTTCCTCCATTACCTGCAGGGATGCAGCACCGGCTTTTGCCTGGGCTTCTACAGAATCATCCTCTGCTACGATTGCATTTGCTTTGGTTGCCATTTCGGTTTCTACGGCCTTGATTTCATCCATTGCGTGCATATAACGAGCATACACGTTGGGGTCACTGGGGTTAAAAACAAGAGGGGCCCCGCCCTCTACAAACTGATAGCTTTTAATGCCAAGGTCAATATTTAACTTTTCCATATTTTCCTCCTGTTGTTGTTTGAGAGTGCTGCTACCAATGTAGCAGCACTCCTTTTTTCCTTTACGCCTCGCCGTTGGCAGTAAACTTTTTGGTCTTCAGATCAAAGGTTCCTTCAGTACGATTACCGGCATAGTTCACGGAGAAGGGCACCTGCACGCCAGTAGTGTCACCGCCGTAGCTGTTGGGAATAACATACACATCCTCACGAACAGCGCGGATAACCACGGGCTCTGCGCCATCCTCGCCGGGCTTCAGCAGGACTTCCACATAGGAGGTCTTACAAGCATCTCCGGACTTACGCAGCATAGCGATCTCCATCATCTTCTCAGTGAGCGCATCGTCGTACTCATAATAGACAGGATCTGCATCGCTGGATGCCTCGTAGCCGTTGTGCTTAACGGAATTTTCACCCAGGATGTTCTTGGCAGTTTCCACATCCGGGTTCAGCTCCACAGTAAACTCTTCCAGATCCTTGCCCAGGCGCACATACTCAGGTGCGGCATAGGTGGTATCAAAGGCAGAATCGATGTAGTGAGCTAAAAATTTTCTTTCAGCCTTCATAGCTTTACTCCTTTACATATTTTTTGATAAAATTAACAGAAAGCTGGACCATATAAATGGCCGTGCCTTCCTCGTCCGCTCCATAAATAGAGCCATTCTGTGCCTGGATTCGCTCAGCGGCCGGCTCATCACCGAACCGGGGGGCAACGCCGAGAACGCTCTGCTCCTGCACCCACTCCTGCAGATCCATTAACCAATCAGCATTCTGTGTGGATCCCTCATCGTCGTCGGTCGACTTTGCAAAAACATAGTACAGGCCAAAGTTGTATTGGTTCTCCACGGTGATGTTGCCAAGGATATCCTCATTCCGGGATACCTCAACAAGCCCGGAAGGTGCGATACTGCCACTTCCGGGTTCAGCGGGTACATAATCCACCTGTAGCGATTCCAAGCGGTCGTTGCCGGGAAATGTATCTAACCATTCCCGGATTTTTTTGAGTGCGGACATTGTCCTTACCTCCTCTTCTTTAGGTAACGCTGTAGATCTGCTGCCATAGCTTTGCCTTCAGCGGCAGATAACGCCCTATCCCATCGAGGGCCTGCATTGGGATTCTTCGTCCGGTTGTACTCAAGATCCTTAGAAGTTTCCTTCAATACTGTACCCTCTTTATAGCGGAAACCAATGCCAGGGATCATTCTGGGACCCTTACCGGTTTTTGCATTGACCATTTTCTTGCCGTAAAACAAATACTTTGCATACGGTGTATTGGTAACGATATAGGGCTTGGAAATATCCGTCTGCGCTACCGTGACCTTATAGGTCATACCCGAAAGGAAGGGCATATACCGCTTAATGCGTCTCAGCACATTGGCGGTATGGAACTTCTGGGCATCTCCGCCCGGGTCCAGCCCTTTATCTTTAATGATCTGATGCACAGGATTCATTTCCAGGTAACACACAGTGCCACCGGGCAGCCGGTATAGCTCTTCCTTTTTCCCCATTAGCCACCAGCCTCCGTATGCACCAGCTGACCGTTCCAGTACTTCGGGTCAACATAATCGACCACAACCAGGCCGTTTACCTTCGTAGGGATAAAGGCCGCCCACTCCTCTCTCGTGGTGACCTCCGGGCCCTCACCGAGCAGCACCTTGTCACCAACAAAGGCTGCCTGCGTGGGGCCCGGGATCACAAGGAGGAAAGAATTGGCTTCCTTGCTGCCGGTCTTGTCCACAGATTGGGTCTTCTTGAAGTCCAAAAAGGCCTTGGGGTACACCGTCCGGGTGTACTCTTCGCCCTCTTTGCGATAGACCGTCACCGCCTGTCTGCAAAGCAGGTCATAGTTGATCGGGTTTGCCTTTTTCAAAAACAACACGCGATCACCCCCGGTAAATGTCCAGGTATCTGCGTGCCGCATCGTACAGCTCCCTGGCCTGCCCCTTGGGGCTTAGATCCAGGGAAGACACGCCGCCATAACTAACGGACACAGACCCAATAGACGCAGATGTCACCGCCCCAGCACCGCTCTGTGCGGCGGAAATAGCTGCAATGACTTCTGCTATAGCACAAACCGCCATAGCCTCAGCGTTTTCTTCCGGGGCTATGACGGTATAAATGCGCTTGTAGCGATTCAGCTGTTCCTGCGCCCTCACAGACAGGGCAGGCCACTCCTGATCGGTGATGGAGCTGCCGAGGTAGTTGTTCTGATAGAAATCATAAGGAACCATACGGTCGCTCCCTCCTTACAGATTAGCCCGCTGCAGCGCCGATAGCAATGTCCTTCAGGACAGCGGCCTTCAAGGTGTTCTTCAGCACAACACCTGCAACCAGTTCGACTTCGCCGGTCTTCACAGCGCCGGGCGCGGACAGGTCAGGCATATAGGAGCTGATCACACCGGTGCCGGTGGGAGAAATACCGTGGAAACCATCCAGGGACAGGGAAACAGCGTAAATAGCGGTCTTGCCATCGGTGGTCTCAACCACATCCTTAGAGCTGGTACCATCGTAGTACTTGCCCAGGTCGATCATCGGAACACCTGCATAGGTTTCCACCACTCTGCCGAAATCGTCCTTGGTGCGCTCGTAGTAACCGGCACGGCGAGCGATGGAGCGCAACTTGATCAGCATTGCACCGTTCATCAGCAGCATAGAGGGGGTGCCGTCAACGGCGCTGACCAGTGCATCCATCTCATCCAGGAATGCGTTGTAGTTCTCGTCCAGCTCGTTGGAGGTAGTCAGAGCCACCTGGCTGGTGATTTCGTTCTCGGTCTTGGTCAACAGCTTCTTCAGGCCGTCAAAGCTGCCCTTTGCGGTATCGCCGTTGATAACCAGGTTGTGGAAATAGTTGGCGGTTGCCTTGATCTTCTGCTCTGCCTGGAATGCAACCTCATCAGCTGCACCGGAGGTGTTCTGCAGAACACGGTCCACCTGGAATGCGCCGCCCATAATGACAGCGTTGGTGGTCTTCTTTTCCTTCTTTGCCTCGCCGGGAGTGTACTCGCTGTTGATAGTACGCACCGCAGCGGTGGAGGGAGTCTTCAACTGAATGTAGCCGTATGCCAGGGTAGAACCACCGGTGCCGGGGGAAATGCAGTTATCAAACACCATCTTGTCCAGCAGCAGGGAGCTGCGACGGAACATATCGATCACGGACTGATCGACCTTGTCGGCCATGCCGACCTTTGCTTCTGCCAAAGTAATTGCCATAGTTTGTTACTTCCTTTCAAAAAATTATTTGGAAAATTTCTCGCGGAGCGCATCGGCAAGAGAGCCGGTGGGCGCTGCAGGCGGATTGCCTGTACCCGCACCCGCGGAGTACGGGGGAGCTTTCTGTGCCTCTTCAAAGAGGTAGCCGCTTTCCTTCTTCAAGGCCTCCAGTGCGGCATTGATGGCTTTCTGCTGATCTTCGCTTCCTCTCAAGGTATCCACATCCAGCAGAGCAGTGATTGCTTTGGCATTCTTGCCCTTGGCTGCTACGATGGCACTGTCCAGAACACCCTGGAACTTGATGCTGTCCAGTTCCTTCTGGTGATCAGCAACAGCAGTGTCGTGGGCTTCCTTCCACTGCTGGGCGGTCTTACCGTCCACCGTGCTGTCGCCCTGCTGCGCCTTCAGCGTGTCGCGCTCTTCCTTGATGTCCTCATAGTCGGAATAGGGCTTCACAGCGTCGGTCTTTGCCTTTTCGATGTCTCTGCCGTTCTCCGCCATAATGGCATCGATCACTTCCTTAGGAAGAGCCTCCTCGCCTACTTTGAGATTCTGCAAAAATTCGCGTTTCATAGGGGTCTCCTTTCTCCGATATGCTTTGATCACGGAGGTTGCATCTCCTTCGGCTGGTGTTTTTACGCCCACCACGGCAAAAATTAGGTATGAAAAAAGCAGGTGTTCTAAAGTGTAGAACATCTGCTCAAATCAACAAAATATGCACTTAATTAAAGACTTCTTAACTTAACAAGTGAAAATCTTCACTTAATTAAAGATTTTTGACTTCTTTTTAATTATTCTTCGTCAGTTATGAAGCCAATTGGCCTCTGCCGGTCCTTTGTGAGGGTGAGGGTCTTATCGTCCAGCTCCACTTCGATTTTTACAGATCGGTAGGGCAGCTGATCCACCAGCTTCTCAATCTCGCTTAGGATAAGATTTTCTTCATACATTGTTCCTCCTACTCAACGACCTCTACATCCTGCGTCCAGAGCGCGACAGGCGGCTGTCCGCCTCTAACACAGAGGCAAACACACCCGCCGGCGTTTAAGACCTCCAAATCTTCAGCAGAAGGCTTCCAGCAGCTGGTTACTTCCAGCTTGCCATCTCGTTCTTCTGCCATTGTGGGAAGGTCAAAGCAACCCGGCGCAACATAAGTCGTATTCATTCCAGAAAATTTTACAGCTTCCATCGATGTCTCCTTTCGGGTATAGAAAAACCACCAGCCAGTACGGTTGGTGGTTTATGCACGATATGCAGTAGTTTGCACGGATGAGGTAGCCATATAAAGCGCTTCCCCTGCACCGCTTTCAGTGAAATTTTGGAGTTCTTCTTCTGTAGCACTCGAGACCAACGCATCGAACTCTTTTTTTAGAACTTGCCATTCTTCATCTGAATGATCGAGACTTAGGATTCTGTCGGCAAGATTAGCCAAGGTCTTTGCCATTTATGTTACCTCCCTTCCCCGCAAGTATTCCACAGCTTCATTTAGACTTTTTACTGTTTTAGGGGACAATTTACCCGTTGCAATCAAAGTATCTGCTTTTCCTCTTAACCAATTATACCTCTCAGGAAGAGGTATGTCAAATACTTGTTTTGCAAAATTGAAGTCATCACTAATCTGAACTATGGAATTGATGATGCGCAAGCGTTTCACAGGCTCTGTATAAGAAGCTCGGAATGTTGCCTTGTTTTGTTTGCATATTTCTTGTGCAAACAATTCCACAGCCCCCTCTTCGATTCGCTGATAACGCTTATATGTGTCCGGATCGAAATAGCTGACAGAACGGGCGTGTAGATGTTCGTGTACAACAGTTTTTACTCCAGCATCTTCACGCAAAGTAATGTCGCAACTCCATTCCTTTCTGCCTGCTACGCCTGGCATATCGTCACGCGGCTTGGTTATCGTAACTCCGCTCCATTTGCTCTTGTTCAAACAATACTGATTTAACGCTTTATCTATTTTCTTGGAAACCACTCCCAAATCTTCAGATGGATTCTTAAATACATCTTCTGCAGTAGTTTTAACTGCTGCAGCGTGTTTTAGCCCAAATCCAGCAGCCTCCATCCGAGCGTGCTGAGCAGGCAAGCCCACACCTTTGGAGAATCGGGTGTATTCCTGCTTCAGCCGTTGTAACTTCACCTGATCAACGAGCAGCTTGTCCTTATCCCCGGTGGCTTCATCCACTAAGATCCGGCGCTTCTGCTTACGGATCGTCCGCTCAAACTTCCGCTGCCGCTGTGTGGCCTCGTAGAGCGTGTAGTGCTTACCATCGAAGGTAACACCTTCCTCATTCTTCTGCCGGAAGTCCTCCAGCTCTAAATTGGTGTACTGCGGCTCATTGACACCCATGATGATGGGCATCGCAGAGTGGCCGCAGTTAAGGGTACCAATCCGGCGCACCAGGCTATTGTTGAGCTTTTCAAATTCCTTATCGGAATACTGCCGGCCTTGAATTGGTTCGTGGTCCGGAGCGCTGCCTGCATGGGCGGAGATCTCCCAGCCATCACAGCCGACTTCGTCGTGAATATTCTGAGAAATCTTCTCTTGCATAAGGCCAAGGCCGCCCATCATATTGCGCCGGACAGCCGCTTCCAGGGAAGTATGCACGCCAGATTCATAATCGATAGTACGAATGCCCTTGTCGGCAAGGTTGTGGACAGCCTCACGGATAGCGGATATAGGGTCTTGTGCACCAAGGCTTACCTTCTGAAATGCAAAATCGCACGCCTGGTTATAGGCGTCTGTCAGTTCCCGGCACACACCGTCCGGGCCAACAAAGCCGATGGTCTGCGTAATGTTCTGCAAATCATCGTTGGCCAGTTTGATCGTTGCATCAAGTACCTGTTGCAGACTTTTATTGGCGCTAAGTGGAATAGCCTGCTTGGCAGGAAACCGGGATATATCAAAATTATATCCCGCCTTGGCTGCCTGGGTCAGCAGCTTTTCCGCTTCCTGCTGCGAGATCTTCAACCTCTTGGCAATCTCTTTTTTAAGCTGACGCTGAGAAACACCAAGCTTTTGCAGTTGCCATGTCTGATAGGATGCGGTGCCGGTAAGTTGACCGGCTTCCGCCACCCTCTTTGCAATATCATCAATAAGAAATTCAGTTATCGGATCTACCAGCTGCTCGGATTTGCTCCGCAGCGCTTCAATCTGATAGGCTGTAAGCATTATTCAACCTCTTCCACAGCTTCAGGCATATAGTTTTCTCTTACCTTTGCCCGCTCTTCCGGAGTATCACACGGCATATTGTGGTACCAGCCCACAAGGCGCTCCGGCTGAAGCAGGCCCATAGATACCTGTTCCTTCATCTCCAGGTATGCCTTCTCCTCATCGTATAGGATACCGTTGCCCCAGTTGATAGCTATAGATTTTTCGTCCACAGGATGAGCGCCGGCTACCTTATAGGCATCACCCAGCACGCTGCACAGCTGCAAGGTTTCCTTTACTGCGCCTTCCCATACCCTCTGAAGGTCGATAATTGTCAGGTTATATTCGCCTGCGCTGGAGGTGATCTCCGTTGCTGTGCGCTCTGCTGCCTCTGCTTCGGACAATAGACCGCGCTTTAAACCGATAATGTTTTCCACATTGCGCAAGTACTCCTGTTTACGAGCAAGGAAGGACTGCTCCCGCAACTGGGGCGAAAAGATTGTAATGCCGACATCATCCGGATCTCCGTCAAGCGCCGCAAACAGGTGGCTATTCATCTCATAGGATTCAGCCAGATTTCCGAAAACGCGGTCCTGCTTAATCTCGGGCATTTTACGAAGGAAATCAGCACTTGCAATTACACGACTTTCGCCGCGCTCAAATTCGCCATTTATCTGCGCCTCATTCTTGTTGATGTTATGAATCAGTCCCGCAGCCATAGCATAAACAGATACACCATCGGAGCTACCATCAATGCAGTTCACCATAGGTGTCTTTAAGCCAACAAGGCCAATCGAACCTACAGGCTTAGGGAAGGTATATTCATCCACCAACTCCGCATATCTGGGAATACTGCTCAAAGGCACACGCTCTCCCAGGTGATCCTTGTTCAAACTGCGATACAGAGAATTCTTGATCGTCAAAAAGCCGTTATCGTCCACAGTACGGCGCTCCAGCAATGTGTAGTAGTACTTGCCGTCAATGCTCTTTTCATCAGTGCCGATATCCGTGAGTCTGCCTGTAACATCTCTGCCGAATACCCGTACATTCTGCCGGGGTACAACTGCAAAATAAAAGCCTTTCCCAGTAGGGATAGGCTTCAGCAGGCTTTCGCCGCCGATCAGCATCATCTGCAGGGCCTCGTGGCTCTTTTGGGATAGCGCCTGCAAAACCATATCCGCAAAAACATCTGTGCTGCTGACGCTATACTCGGAGAACACCGTCTTTGTCAACTTCCGCACAATGGTATATGCAATTTGCTGGCAGGGATCTTCTTTGTCGGTCGCACCGTTTTGATAATACAGGTTAACCCATTCCTTGATAGCATCCTTCATTCTTACGGAGGTTGTATCAACGGCGCGAAATGCCTCGCTGTAATCAACGATACCGCTAAAAATCTCACTTGTCTGTGTCTTCACGTCCTAACCTCCCGTTATTGTTGATTACGATACGCCGTAGCGCCCGGGTACCGGCTTCCATCCCGGCCATATAAGCCGCCTGGACTTCCAGTTTGTGCTTCAGTTCCTGGCACTCTTTCTGTAACTGCCGATTATCCCGCAACACGGTCTCCTTAGCCCACATCGGCAAAAAATGGTCGATGAGCCATTTCTTAAACTTCTTCATCTTCTATTCCCCTCCAAATCCTGCGCATAACTGTTGCACAGAAGTAGCGTATATCATCCATTGCGTGGTCATTTTCCTTGATAGGCTTGTCGACCTCGCCTTTTTCCTCCCACCGGTAAAGACCAAATTCACGAATAGCATCCTTGCAGTCAGCTCCGATCTTGATCACACCGACCTTCAACATCGTTGCAACCAAACGAATGCCGGGCAGCACCTCGTTACGGGCCTTTCTCACAGAGAACCTTCCGTGCCGACGGATCGTAGCAATAAAAGAAGCCGCCGAAGGGTCCACGATCACTGCGCGGATAGCCCTGTCGCCAGCCAGCTTTTCTAATTCTTGGTAATATTCCTCGTCTGTCATCTGCACAGAACTGCTCCGGCCGGAGTAATAATACTCTGCCACACGGATAGCCTTGCTTTGATAGACCCACCACAAGCCCGCAGAGAACGGGTTAAGGGTGCCATAGTCGCAGGAGATATACCACTCTCCATAGCCCTGGTTCAGCTCGTCCGGAAGATCCGTGACACTGTGGATATCTTTGTCGAACTGGTATATAAGGCCTTCTGCCATACACCACTCGCCCAGGATATACCGGCGGTAGAACACCCCAGCATAGAGTGCCTTATATCTGTCTATGATCTTTTTCGATAGCGCAGGATTATCTTCAAGCTGGAAATGCAGGCAAAGCGCATTTTTCGTTTTCGGTTGACATATCCACTCTTTGTAAAACCAATGCTCTGGAGATTCCGGGTTGCAGTTAAACCACAACTTTGACCCCTCTACAGAACACCGGGCGCAAGCCTGCTCAACAAACGAGCGTGGCATCAACGCAACCTCATCGAGCAGAACCCCGGCCAGTGTGCGGCCCTGTATTAGCATAAATGAGCTTTCGTCCTTGCCGCCGAATATTTCAAAGACATTCTGTTTGTCACCTTGCGAAACGACCAGCAGTTTATCAGACCGCTTCCACTGTATTTTATACTTTTCTTTTACGCCAGTCATTTGCATATACGGAGCAATGATATTCTTGATCGTACTGTCCACGGTCTTTCCGCAAATGCCAAACCGCTGACCGTTGTACCGGCGCATTGCATCATCCACAAAGGAAAGCATCATAAACACGGTCTTGCCGGAGCGGATAGCGCCATCGCAGATAAGCGCATCGTACTTGGTAAAGGGGAATGCCATAATCTGCATTTGCTTTTTACTGATCGGCATCGTTCATTCCCTCCGCCATTTCCTTCAGTGCCTTGGTCAGCGGATCGTCCTCACGGGTTTCGCCGCTCTTTATCTCGCCGTTGCTTTCGTTTGATATATCCCATATAGTTTTAAGGGCCGCCGCAACCTGCTGCAAGCCTTTTCTATCAACAATAGAAGAAACCGCTAATATTTCTTCTTTCTCCTCAGTGATCTCTCGTGTTGGCTTGTCTGGACGATCTCTGTTTTTATACTCAATAACACGGGTCTTGGTCTTGTTGGTTACTTGCGCAAGGTCTAACTCTCCAACAGCCCTCTCTATCTTTCCGATAAGGTTGTCAGAAATTGACAAAAGTCGCTCCACCCGATCTACACCTTTTTGGACTATAGCATCGGCAGTTTTCTGTCGCAATTCTGTCGCAATTTTGTCGCATTGCGTTTCTTTTTCTTCTTTCCAGTTTTCTGCTCTGGCTTTCTTTTCCAAAGCAGAAAATGAAACACCATACTTTTCAGCCAATTTCCGGTAGCTGCCGCCGCCGTTAATGTAATCATTCCTTATTGCCAGCCAATCAACGGCCACGGTTCACCACCTCTCTTACTTTTGCAATCCCCAGTGCCCACCCTCTCGCTTTACAATCGCAAGAACCCAAAACAAAGAGGCCCGGGAAAGCCCCGAGCCTCACATTCTTATTTTACGATACAAGCATAGCACATTATTTGGGGTTTGTCACTGTCCAAAAACTGTCCTAACTTTCCGTGGCACCGTACATAGCGACAGTGAAACGGTGCAGCGCCTTATTGATGCGCTTATACAAGCTGCTTTCCTCTTGCAGATCCAGCTCACCTAATAGGCGCTCCACTCTTCCCCGTTCGCCCACGATGTACATTACCTCCAGCATATGCTTTTCTTCGGCAGAAAGTGCTGCAAGCCCACGATCCACCATCTGGACCGCCAGTTTTGCTCTATGCTGCATAGCCTTGTGCTCTTCCCTCTTGACGATATTCGAAAGCAACCGTTCCTCACGGCCGGATCCACCACCTTTTACGGGTGTACCATCACCGGTAGCACTTTTGATGCTGTAGGCTTCCGACTCCAGCCGTTCTATCTCCTCCGCTAAGTTTTGCAAAGCACTTTTCTGAAGGGGGTAGTCCCGGAGCTTGTCTATCGCTTTGTATTTCCAGTATTCCATAAATCAAATTCTCCTTTCTCCGTAGGAACAGAAATCGTCTGCACCCTTTTGAATGTATACCGATCCTTGTCCTGTACAGCACATTACCTCCCCAATTAATGAAGATTCGCATTTTTTCCAATGTTTGCAATCCTTACACCGCACAGGAATTGTCACTCCGTTGGCAATAAGGTATTCAATTTTCCTGTCCCAGTCCATATGCTCACTTGCACAAAGCAATTCAAATAGCTTGTCTTCTGTGTTAGGCATTGTCATTCCCTCCCCAAATTTCTTTTATTCTCTCATCCATAGACTTCCCCAGCCTGTAGCAGTTGCCGTGGGATATGTGGTTCTGCCAGGCGCCATAAGACACTTGGAACTTTTCCATTGACAGATCTCCGGAAGCCACCAGCTTGGCCATCCGTACAAATTTCCGCTGCGCATTTCGCTTGTTCTGATTCTTCAGCTTACGGATCGGCTTGCCATCCGGGGTGATGTATGTATGAAACCCCAGGTAGCTAACACCGTTCTTGAATGGGAATATCTGTGTTTTTCCGTTCATCTTCAGATCCAGCGTTTCCAGATATGTCGTTATGACCTCCAGGCAGTACTTGAGGTACTCCTTGCTTGGGTGAATCAAGTAGAAATCATCCATATACCGGCCGTAATACTCAATGCCCAGCTCCCACTTTATTAGCTTATCCATACCATCCAGGTACAGCAGGGCAAAACCCTGGTTGATCTGATTCCCCAGCGGGATCCCTTTTCCCTCCGTGCTGTCAATGAACAGGTTGCAAAGCCAGCAGATATCTGGATCATATCCAAAGTGATACTCCACAATATCCTTCAGCTGATCGTGGGAGATGTTGTAGAAGAACTTACTGATGTCGCACTTTAAGATATAGCCCTGGAATCCGTACTTGCTATAGAACTGCTGCATCTGCTCACTTAGCCGATCCAGGCCAAATAGAGTACCTTTTCCCTTTTGGCCGGCACAGTTATCGAGTAGGAAAACACGCTGCAGACGCGGCATAATCACATTGTCACAAAGGCAATGCTGTATGACCTTATCCTTGAAAGAAGTTGTCTGTATCAAGCGCTCCTTCGGCTCATATACCTTAAACTCGGTATAGTCCGATACTCGGTACGTTTTGTTCTTCAACTGAGATATAAGAGCGTGTACGCCATCCAGCGCAGTAAGGTTGAATCGCGCAGAGCTTTTCTTATATCCTTTTCCGCATTTTGCTTTCCGGAATGCCTTATACATATTCTTGAAATCAGTTACTTTCTCAAAATCGGTCATACAGCACCACCTCCTTTTTGTTTATCCTTTCGGAAAGGTTGTACGTTCTTTTGATGTGGCGCATTGGTTTCGGCTGATGCCTACTCCGTCGAGCATTCCACCAGTACGGGCGCACGCCGTTGTCGTTGTTGTAGTTGTTGTTGATGTTGCCAGACGGCGCAACGCAAAGAAAGATACAACGCACAGCCTAAGTATCTTACTGCCGCTCCCGAGTCCTCCACGCAATGGCCATATACTTCACATCCTGTACCATCTTTGACCAGTAGGCTGCTGAGTTGTCATTCAGCAGCCCCAGGTTCATAGATAGCTCGATGTAAAACAGCAGCTCATCGCTGAAGGTGATCGCCTTGGTGATCGTTTCGCACCGTTCCTGCTTATGGGTCTTGTTGTTAATCCGGTTTGCCTCGAACAGTGTCTCGAAGATCTCCAGGCTCTTGGTCTGAATCTTATCCACCAGGGAATGGCGATACTTCTTTGGGTATCGATTTACATTCGATGTCAGCTTGAAGGTATGAACCGCCAGCTCTTTTGCTTTCACAATTACCTTCAGGTCATTCTCTACCATTGTTACTCCTCAGAAGATTCAAAGATAGAAGATTTGAAAATACAAAACGGGCGCACGCCGCGGCCGAAGCTGCAGTCGTAGTAGAAGTAGCCAGACGGCGCAACGCAAAGAATCCAGTACGGATCATCGTGGGGCTTTGCAGATTCGGGAGTAGCCAACCACCACCATTTCTCCGGGTTGTGCTTATCGAAGATGCTGACATTTGCACGGTAGAAATCGAGGGTGGGCAGGCTGATCAAGGACTCCATAGTGCCGTAGGGAGTAAGACCGTCCAGGGTGGTAAGGTCAGTTTTTACAGTACAGAGATTTTCTTCGCCCACCACCTCGATGATCTTAGGCAGGATCTCGCTCTCCATCTTCTGCAGCACATCGCTGCACCGCAGGTCGTTGTTATTGCCGAACCTGGAATTAAACGCAATACCCTTCATCACCACGGGGGTTTGTCCATTGACGCTGGGGAACTTGATAAACTCCATATTGCCAATCTTGAAGGTTTCGCCGTCCTTAACTGCAGGTAAAATAGCTTTTTTGTTTTCGGTAGTGTTCATAATATTTCTCCTCTCACTTAGATACAAAGATATTAGATTTTAAGATGCAAAACGGGCGCACGCCGCTGACGCGGTTGCAGCTGTAGCTGAAGTATGCCAGACGGCGCAACGCATTTCACCCAGGAACTGTTGCCGTGCCGCTCTGTGCTGTATGCAGTGGCAAGCCACCACCATCTGTCGGGCTTGAACTTGTCTAGGGTCTCCACATATCGCCGGTACAGATTGGTTGTCAGCAGAGAGCACCGGCTCTTGATAGTGCCGTAATCCTTCAGGCCATCGTCGGAAGTCAGATCTACCGTGTGCTCGATCAAGTTCTCATCGCCAACAATGGCGGCAATCTCACCGGCAAACTCGCTACACCTATCCTCCACATAGGAGCCGGAGAAATTATTGTTGCTACCGAACTCAATATCTTCAGAAAGCAGCTCTTTGCGGATGATTGCCGTGGTATCTCCGGAATGCTCCAGGACTACGAACTCGTGATCACCGATTTTGAAGGTTTCACCCTCCGGGATGTCGGCCAGCTTGACCTCAGTATGACTATATGCCGCACTGATGTGCTTAACCTGTTCCTCGATCAGCTCGATCTGCTGACCATTGATACAAATGTAGTTTTTCATTGTTTTTCCTCCTAAGTTTTTATTTTGTTCCGTATCGTTTGTAAAAGCTATGGATTTCATCCCATCTACGCAAGAACCAAGATTTCCACTCTTTGCACCGATAGTTTGTACAGTTTTGTGGGTCTGTCACCTTAACGCAAGACAAACAAGGGCTTTGCTTTTCATTTCCCATCCTCGTTTACCCCCCTAACACATCCCATAGACTATAGCCACCGTGTTGACCCAAGGTCACCTTCACCGGAACGAACCGATCGATAGCCACAATGTCGGAATATATCGTTTTCCTATCACAGGTTATCCCAAACTTGTCTTCCAGCTCACGTGCGATCTCCTTGGCAGTAACCGGCTTACCTCGCATAATGATTCGGTATACAGCAATCACACGAATTTTGGTATCGCAGTTACGACTCGGAGCCATCTTGACCCTCCATTTCTGGGTGGTCGTAGTCAGGCTTTCCGTCTTCGTATTCCTTAATAATCGCCCACCGCTTAATTTTTCCGGTTCTTGCTCGATTCACTGCGCAGTAGAAACTGTCAACAGTGATTTTCATAGCCTTGGCGCATTCCTCGGCCGTGCCACCGACAATGATGGGAAAATCTGTTCTGTTGTCATAAACCGTATATGTGCAGAAAGCCCGGCTACCTCTTAGCACCTTATGTCCCGCATTGGTGTTACCCATCCTGATCCTCCTGTTCCAGCAGGTCGAACAAACTAACCTGCTCCATATGGTTTTCCTCAGCACGCAGGTACCCAACACCGTCAGCAAAGTATCCCGCATTCAGTTCACAGCCATAACCTTTGCGATTCATACGCACTGCCATCATAGGCACTGTCGCTATACCGGAAAAGGGGTCAAACACCACATCTCCAGGATTGGAATATCGATTGATCACACGCTCTACGATATCCAGCTGAAGTGGGCAGACGTGCAACTGCTTCCTGCGCTGGCTCTGGGAGGTATTCAATGTCTTCATACGGTTGACATCATCCCACACATCCGGGTGAACAGATGCAGGCGGTACCGTCATAAACTCTTTGCTGATGGCGTCCCGGTCTTCCAACTCCTTCGACAGCTCTATATGACGGCCATAGTCATACACACAGGATTTGCTATGCTCCCGGAAGCGACGCATCCGGTCAGACATCTTCAGCCGCGCCAGTTCGTCAGGATCCAAATTACGGGTGCCGGAAGATCTCCAGAATGCGTGTGCATCCAGCTGCCACTGGCTTAGGGGGTATTCCTCTTTGCTCTTCTCTACCCGGACATCCGCATAGGCGTGGGAGCAGTCGGTAGGTAACTTCCGGAACAGCAGCACATACTCCGGGCAGCCTACACCCATCTTAGTGCCGTCCTTGCACTGCTCAGTCCATCCTAAGCGGTAGGTTTGGTTATTTTCCCGTACTACATCCGTCACCACTGTGATCATACCGAAATAGATAAATCCGTGCTTCATATAGTGCTGGATGCACTGTGCATGGAACGGCTCCATAGAGGGCATACCGTAGCCAGTCACACTTCCAAACAACACCCGGTCTTTCACATGGATTGCTGCTACCCGGCCAGGCTGCAATATTCGCAGCAGTTCCGGTGTTAGGTAGTCCATCTGCTCAAAGAACCTCTCAGTGTTCTCGTTGTGTCCAAAGTCGTTATAGCTGGGGGTGTACTCATAATGGTTGCTGAAAGGGATGGAAGTGTGGATCAGACCCACAGAGTTGTCTGCCATCCTGCGGACCTCAGCCACGCAATCGTTGTTCACATAGGTCCAGTTTTGACCTCGCATTTCCACTCTGTTCACTCCTATCGATCTTGCCATCCGTTCCGCCTGACGCTCACCCAGCAGACCGTACTGCAATACGATCTCCCGCATTTTCTCTTGGAGCTTGTTGTGGTTTTCCCACTTCTCCAAAAGCACACGCCATATCTGTTCTTCTGCTTCGGTGAAGATCACATCGATAATGACCTGCTCGCCTTGTAGGAAGCGGTAGATTCGGTGGATTGCCTGTATAAAATCATTGAATTCGTAATCAATGCCTACGAAGATTGCCCGGTGGCAGTGCCTCTGGAAATTGCAACCAGATCCAGACAAGCTCTTCTTGGTGGCAAAGAGCCGGGTGCGGCCTTCAGAAAAGTCGATTACCCGTCGCTCTCTTTCGTCGTAGTCCATACTTCCGTAGATATCAACAGTACCAGGGATTTCTTTCAAAATAGTCTTGCGCTCATATTCCAGGTCGTGCCACAGCAGGAAGTGAGCGTCCGGATCACTGTCAACGATCTCCTTTGCCTTAGACACTCTGGCCATAACAGATTCGTTCTTTTCCTTGGCGGCATCTTGCAAGCTGACTGCAGCATCACGCATCATCTTGACCTGTCCATCAGAATCCACCACATCACCGATGCGGGTGTTGACCATATGTATCCTCACATCCAGCGGCGGCAGATCATAGCCGGTAGCATCATATCCCAAGTCGGCAGGACTGCTGAGAAATAGCGCCCAGCTGCTGATCCACAACCAGAATTCTTCCTCTTTGTGGGGGTATAGAGTAAGGTTGTTCGCCTTGGTACTGTCCCGCTGGAAGAATCGAGTCAATGCCTGCCCAGTGTCCATAACTTCCAGGCAACCTGCATAGTGAATCAGTTCCTTGTATCGATTGGGGGAAGGTGTGGCGGTTGCCACCAATTTGTATTTCAATCCCTTTAACAGATCCATAAAGGTTTGGAATGTCTTCGATCCATAGGACCGCAGCACCGATGCTTCGTCCAGTGCAGCACCGGCAAAGTAGTGAGGGTCAATGTCGCCATCCCGAACACGCTCATAATTGGTCATGTAGATCTTTGCCGGGGTGGCTCTAACCTCTGACATGGTGCGCACATACACCGGTGCTTCCATACCGAGCAGCTGCTGTGCATCTCTGGTAAATTCCTGACGGACACCCAGAGGCAGCACAATGATCACCGGCCGCTGCTCATGTTCCTGCACCAATCTGCACCATTCCAGCTCCTGCACAGTCTTACCAAGACCGAAAGCTTCAAACAATGCACGGCGGCCACCTTTGACTGCCCACATAACAGCATCTCGCTGGTGGGGCTTCAATGCCGGGTTGATATCCTCCGGCCGTACCTCAAAGCCGCTTACCGGAGCGACCTGCACCTTGCTATGCAAAAAATCATTGTATGTCACAACCCCACCTTCTTTCTTGTGATCTCCATCCGGGCATCGTACCAACAAAGGTATGCCTTGCAAGGTATATCACAGCGCTCCTGCGCAGAACACTTGTCGCAAGGACTTTGCTGCAGGTACTGCTTGATGCGGTCCGGATGAGAGTATCGGAATTTGTTCGGGTCAATCTTCGTTTGCCCAGTCGCAGCTTTGCGAAACTGCTTCCACCACCACTTGAACCATATCTCCCATTTTGAGCACCACCGGTGATAGTTGGCATTACCGATATATCCGGTGCAGTTTTCCGCTCTGCGACACCGAAGGCACGGGCTTGGGTATCTACTTTGCAAACAAACCCACCCCCTTCTCCCTGTCGTCCAGCAGCTTGCGGTAATGGGCTAACGCATCGCTATACGGTCCATCCTCACCATCTTGCGCCGGTGCCGCCATACTGGGAGGAGATAGCCACCGCTTTTGAATCAAGAATTTGGCTGCACCTGGTATGTACCGCCCGCCATCTTCTGCCCACTGGTCGGAATCGATCCAGTCTTGAAGTCCAGCAAGAATGCTGTTTGCAACCTCGGCAGTAGGAGCAAGCTCCCGCCAAGCCTTCCAGGCTTCCTCCCTGTCTCCGCCTTTTCCGGCAGGATATTTATTCCAAAACTCAGTAAATAAGCGGCCATCAAAAGGGGGCGCTCCTGCGCCATCCGCGCCTATACCATCCCCAGTATTAGTACCCCCTGTATCTACGGTAGTGTTAGGTACGGTAGTGTTAGGTACGGTAGTGTTAGGTACGGTAGCAGCGGAATTCCGCATCCCTTCCGCTGGAATTCCACCGGAATTCTTTTTGTTTTCCGCTGCCTTTCTTTTCCTGTTCCGGTCTCTTTCCCGGCTCTCCATCAGTTTGCCAGCGTAGTCCGCCCAATCGTGTATGTGCACGCATTCGCCGTGTTTATCCAGCCACCTTGTGCGTACAAGTGCATCGATCAAAGCATCAGCCTTCTTTTCCGGCCAATCACAAACCCTTGCGATTGTTCGGTTCGATATTCCTTCCAGCGATCCATTCTGCGCATTATCAAGCGCCCACAGCCAAAGGCTGGTTAAAATACCGATCATTTGTATTCGGCTCACCTTGAGCTCGTCAGCGCACGCAAAAAGCTTTCTATGCTCACGCAAGCCTTGGTGTAATTCAATCCAGGCCACCATTACACCTCCTTGATCCTAATGCCGTGTACCCACAGCATCAACTTTCTTTTGATTATGTAGTCGGCGGTTCTTACTCCCTTAGTGTCCTCAACCACTTGCATGCCGTCCTCGTGGTAAACAAAGTCGGCAATATACACGCAAGATTGCTCCAGGCACACCTCTTTTGTTTTCGGATTGCCCTTCACAATGCCCCGTGCAAGGTCGTTCCGCTTGTACTTTTCACCGGTTTCTATGGTTCTCTTTTGGGCCGGTATCAGCTCAAATGCAACTTGCCTATCAAGGCCAGTTATTTTCCCGGCCTTTTGTAATAGGTTCAGTTCGCACCATCGGCGATATTCTTTTTGGGAATCGTATGTAACACCGTCAACGGTTATTTTTTTGCTTCGGTATTTGCTCACAATCTCACCGCCTCAGAACGGTAATTGCGCATCGTCATCCGACAACATAGCGAAATCGGATGCAGATGCTGTGGGGGCGGCATAAGAGCTGGTGTTCTCACCGTCTCGTTTGCTGTCACCAAAGTAAACGTTCTCCGCAACCACCTCAGCGGTGCGGCGATTGTTGCCGTCCTTATCGCTCCAGCTGCGGATCTGCAGCCGGCCGGAAACCACTGCCATTCGGCCTTTGGAGAAATACTTGGAGACAAACTCGCCTGTCTGCCGCCAAGCTACACAGTCAATAAAGTCCGCTCCCTTCTCTCCGCCATCCTTACCGGAGTAGTCCCGATCCACCGCAAGGGTGAAGGAAGCGACAGCTGTTCCATTGCCAGTACGGCGCAATTCCGGGTCACGGGTCAATCGACCCATAATGATAATGTGATTAAGCATTGTTAAACCTTCCTGTAGTATAGTTTTGATTCGTCCCACCCTGGGTACTTGCTTTGCAAGTACTCTCTAAAGTATTTCCGCAAGGTGGGTCTGTCTGTTGTTTGGTCATATCTTCTGTGGCACACAGGACAGAGTGTAAGCCCGTTTTCCGGGATTCCCAGTCCACCTTGTGCCCTTGAAATAAAGTGCGCGTTCGACCAAGCCAGGGGCGCAGGCGCGGCAGCGCCGCAATTCACGCAACAGGGCCAGTCGTCGATGCTGTCCCGTTCAGAGATCGCCTGTTTTGCCACCCGGTCAAAATCCCGGGCTTTGGTGTCTTTACGCATCTTTGCTCTTCTCCCATTCTTCCAGCAAAAGGGATTTTTCCCTTTCGGACAAGGTCTCAATTCCCAACTGCCGGCAATCTTGCATCACAAGATCCAGCAACCGGGAGAACTGGGTAGTGTCATACTCACTGGATCCCTTGTACAGTTTCAAATTATGATATCCCTTCAGGTCTTCAGCTCGGCACGGGCCCATATCGTCAACCATTCGGCCTATGTGCCCTCTGCACCAGTCCTTTTCCCAATCCGGGATATCCTCCGGCTTTACCGGTACGATCTTGTAATTACCGCCCACATCCGGGATATAACCCTGGTATATTTCCTCCGGCGGCAGACGGAGCAACACAGACATTTCATTGATCAATGCCCATAGCTTTGCGTTTGCATCCAGGCTCCGCTTTTTGCTATGCAGTTTAATCGTGAGATCATATATCTTGTCTTTATGCTTTCTCACAACATTCATAGCCTTGCCAACATCCTCGCGAACCGGCTTTACCATAAGCCAGCCGCTTTCCAGTTTTACTTCACGGAAAGATAGTGTGTCAGACATTGGGGAACACTCCTCTCTTTAAGCAGTCAGCTAAGATCCTCAGTTTCGGCAAATACACAATTTCAACCCAAGCAGGATCGTATACCACGGGGATCTGTTGTAGCCTTTCCGGGTCAATTGGGCGAAAGAAGTTATCATAGTCAGCCTCTACAAGCCCGTAGGCCACAATATCGGCCCCTGGAATACCGGAGGCGAAGATTTGCACCTGCACTTGGTTAATGTACTTGGCAGGAGTCTTCTTCCACCCTTTCTCCCACTGATAGGTCTTCACTTCTTTAATGCAGAAGGGTGTGTTGCCGTCCAGATTTACTCTCAGCCGAAGATCCTCGATAATGATCTGCTTGTCCTTTTCCATGTTGGGAAGCTGTAGGCTGTCTAAGATCCGATGCTCCCAGTTGGCGCCGGCAACTGTGTAACGGTTATCAAAGTGATCTGTGTTTATACCAAGCTTCTGCATCCACCACTTTTCCCAGGTCTTGGTCTTCCAGTTGCCTATGATCTTGTCCGTATCGGAAGCACCAAAATAGTAGCTTCTATCATGGTCTGCAATCATAGGTCGTTCAATCCCTGCTCAAAGCGGTTAAGCTGGTCGAAGTATGTAAAAATAATTCGCACCTCATCCTCCGTCTTGTTTAGAGCGCTTGCAATATCTTTAGTGGACATTCCCTTCTTGATTGCATTGGTGTATGCGATTTGCATCCGTTCCTTGATGGCAAAAAGATTGTGGCTGCTTAGATCCTCAACCGGAGCCTTATCTTCAGCCTCGTCACCGCTTACCCATAGGCCAAAACCGAGGCCTGTTCGCATAGCAACACCTTTTACAAAAGCTCTCGTCTGAGCATTCCACAACCGTTGTTGGGTTAGGGAGTTATCCTTGACAGGGTTGCTGCCGTTCATTAGTGGATACTGCGCCTCAAACTCCAAATCATCAATGACAATTTTCACGCGAACTTCATAGCATCGGTTTGTATTTCCTTTGCTGTCTGTGAATACCTGGTCACTCATAAACAAAGACGATCCATTCACATTAACGCAAGGCTCAAAGTATACCTTTTCAGCACCGTTCTCGTGCAACAGTTCCTTGCACCTTGCCCAATTCAAATACGGGACCTTGATAGCACGACCCTTGTCGTCCTTTGCATCTCTTTCATCGCAGAATGGAAGCACATCGATCTTCCGCATTTCTGCATAGCTCTTAATTCCCATTGTTTTCCTCCTTAAAGGTATTTCTCCGTCTTGACAATCGCACTTTTCGTCCGGATCCAACGCAGCACCGCAATAGGGGCAGGTCTTATAAAATGCCATATTTACCCCTCCTGCAATATCTGATCCACAGTAGATCCGTAAATATCGAATGCAACAGCCAAGTCAGCCACTCCGTGAGCATCCAACAGACGGTCCTTCATACAACAACCGCAGACAATGTCACCATCGTAGTTGTACATTGTTTCGTTACCGCTGTACTCTTGCTCACAATCTGCACACTTCACAGATCTGCATTTATGCGGATATCCGGTACGGAGTGCCATAGCGATTTCCGGATGCTCAGGTATCTGCATCGGCGGCCTCGCTTTCCTCTTCTGCCGGGCAGCTCTCCCATACCACCGCAAAAACCTTTTCCGGTGTTAGGATCTGGCCTGCATCCTTCATAACTTTGTAAAGATTGTTTTCGGTATTGACCCACTCGGTACAAACGATTTCTAAAAGATCTCCCTGGTGATAAACAAGATCACCTTTGTGGGCGGTGCTGGTGGGCACCTCAAAAGTAACGATACTGCCATCCCCGCACTTTGCTGCGAGTAAATCGATAAATTTAGCCATTTGACATTTCCTCCTAAATTTGGTATATTAGGAGTGTTGGGACACCCCTACGCGCCGCTTCGGTTCTGCTACAACCGAGGCGGCATTTTTTATTCGCGTGTATTTAGGCTTTCACCCTTGTGGAATCCTTCCCAAAGACGGCCTCCGTGGAAGCAGGCTGCGCAAACGAGAACGATAGCCACAGCACCGGCAAGCCAGGGAGCTAACAGTCCAGCCGCGCCCAAGCCAACCGAAAGGATTGCGCCAAGACCTAATTCAGCCACTTTGCTGACCTTCTTTTTCAATTTGCGCTGATATAAATTCGCTTCAAAGCGGGCCCTTGCATTGTGGCGCTCCACATTGTTGACGATTTTCTCCCACTCGTTGGGGATTTCTAATAGTGCCGGTTGACTCATTGTTTTTCTTCCTTTCCTATGTGCTTAAATTCACCGGTAAACCTGTTTCTTACGATCATACTGTTTTGGAATTCCTTTACCACTACCCACGAATGAGCCTTTAGCCCGTGCTTTTCCAGCACCTGCGCCTGCTCCCTCGTTGGCGTGGCATTCTTCTGCGCCACTATTTCACCTCCTATACATTTACACCCATACATCTCAAAAATGGGATCCGTGGGATTTTGACCCGGTTTCCTACCAGAATGACAGGAAATCCCAGGAGCTCCGGTCGTTGCCTTGCACATACCCTTATCGTCTGCGGGTCAGATCTAAGAACAAAGCTGACATCCTGGGGAGTAAAGAACTCTTTGTCAACTCTTTGCGCCAGCTCCGGAAGGGTGTATTGTTTTTTGTGTTCCATCACCTACCTCCTTCCCGTCCGCTTTATTGGA
>JAFYLN010000125.1 GCA_017537045.1 Oscillospiraceae bacterium
CATAGTGAATAGGGTGGCACCTGCCTTTCGGTTTTGTCTGGACAACTCAACCTTAACACAGGACATCCCTATTCACTATTCTTTTTTTCTATTTGTTACACATCATTGTAACACCTACAATTTCATATTTATGAAAACATGGTTGGTGATTGACTTTTTTTGTGGTTTATGAAATAATGTATAGGTTAAAATAAAAGAAACAAGAGGGATTATTATGAAACAATCCAGAACACATAACTGCGGCGAGCTGCGGCTTGCAGATGCAGGCAAGAACGTCACCATCGTCGGCTGGCTGGAAAACGTCCGTGAAGTCGGCTCCAATTTCGCTTTCTGCGTTATCCGCGACTTCTACGGCACCACCCAGGTGGTCATCGAGAACGAAGAGATGATGAAGCTGATCAAGCCCATTACCAAGGAATCTACCATCTCCGTAGAGGGCGTTGTCCGCGAGCGCGAGAGCAAGAACACCAAGATCCCCACCGGCGAGATCGAAGTTGTCCCCAGCAAGATCGAAGTGCTGGGCAAGTGCATCCATCCCCAACTGCCTTTTGAGATCAACAAGAGCAAGGATGCAGATGAAAATGTGCGTCTGAAGTACCGTTATCTGGATCTGCGCAACCCTGCTGTCAAGAGTAACATCATCCTGCGCTGCCAGGTGGTTGCCGAACTGCGCCGGCTCATGACCGAAAAGGGCTTCCTGGAAATCACCACCCCCATTCTGACTGCTTCCTCCCCCGAGGGTGCCCGTGACTATCTGGTTCCCGCCCGTAACCACCCCGGCAAGTTCTATGCCCTGCCCCAGGCTCCCCAGCAGTTCAAGCAGCTGCTGATGACCTCCGGCTTCGACAAGTATTTCCAGATTGCCCCCTGCTTCCGCGACGAGGATGCCCGTGCCGACCGCACTCCGGGCGAGTTCTACCAGATGGATATGGAAATGGCTTTCGCCACCCAGAACGACGTTCTGACCACGCTGGAAGAGGTTCTGGTCCCCGTCTTCGAGAAGTTCGGCAAGTACAGCCGCATCTCCCCCGCTCCCTTCCGTCACATTCCCTTCAACGAAGCCATGGAGCGCTATGGCTCCGACAAACCCGACCTGCGTATCGATCTGGAAATCGACGATATCACCGCAGAGGTTCAGGGTTGCGGCTTCGGTCCCTTCGAGGGCAATACCGTCAAGGCAGTCGTTGTCCACGACTTCAATCAGGCCAGAAAGTGGATCGACAAGCTGCTCTCCGACGTGGAAGTGCAGACCGGCAACAAGGCCTGCTGGGTCAAGGTGGACGAAAGCGGCAACCTCACCGGCGGCGTCAGTAAGTTCCTGCAGGAGTGCACCGGTGCTCTGACCGAGAAGCTGGGTCTGAAGCCCGGCAGCTTCGTCTGCATGGCAGCCGGCAAGAAGTCCGCTGCGCAGAAGACCGCAGGTGTCATCCGCACCATGCTGGGCAAGCGCGTTCCCGGCCACTTCGATGAAGAACAGTACGCAATCTGCTGGATCGTGGATTTCCCCATGTACGAGATGGGCGAGGAGTCCGGCCAGTTGGAATTCTGCCACAACCCCTTCTCCATGCCTCAGGGCGGCATGCAGGCGCTGCTGGATGCCGAGGGCGATACCGAGAAGCTGCTGGCCATCAATGCGGACCAGTACGACCTGGTGGTCAATGGCTATGAGTCCGCTTCCGGCGCTGTCCGTAACCATAACCCAGAGATCATGGTCAAGGCCTTCGAGATGGTTGGTCTGGGCGAAGAGGATGTGAAGGCTAAGTTCCCCGCTATGTACAATGCCTTCACCTACGGCGCACCTCCCCACGCAGGTGCCGCCCCCGGTGTTGACCGCCTGATCATGCTGCTGACCGGCGAGGAATCCATCCGCGAGGTTATCACGTTCCCCATGAATAAGAACGCACAGGATCTGATGATGGACGCACCCACCACTGTTTCCCAGAAGCAGCTGGACGATGTCCACATCCTGATCAACGAAGCACACCTGTAAGAGTTTCCGCGCCCCGTCATCCGACGGGGCGCGTTTCTTCAATTTGAAATTCAAATTGATGTTTATCGTACAGAATGGAGCGCGAAGCGCGAGCCTCCCCTGTGTAAGGGGAGGTGGTCAAAATCTTCGATTTTGACCGGAGGGGTTGTAAAAAACGGCAATCCCCCAGTCAAAAATCAGAGATTTTTGACAGCCCCCTTTACACAAGGGGGCCTTTGGGTGCGGTGTGTATCGGAACGATAAACTGAAATTTGAATGATTCTCCGTTTCTCTGCTTAACAAAAAAATAAGTTGTCTTATCACAAAAAGTCTGGTATAATGCTATTATCTATTATTATGCGCAGGTTTTGGCATTTTTTAGAAAGCACTATTCATTAACGGAGTTGAATGATATGAACGAAAACCGTCGAAACGGCGGAAAGGATCACAGCCGCCGTCCCGAACGCAGAGCCGATCGTTTTGCCGAACGCAAACAGGAAATCGAAGAAGTAGAAGGCCAGTTGGAAGGCCGCAACGCTCTGACTGAAGCACTGCGTGCCGGCCGCACCATTGATAAAGTATTTATTGCCGACGGCGATACCGACCGTGCCCTGCAGCGTCTTGCCGCAGAGGCCAAGGAGGCCGGTGCCGTCATCGTACCCGTTGACCGCCGCAAGCTGGATCAGATGTCCTTCACCCGTTCCCATCAGGGTGTCATCGCACTTGCTGCCGCCCATGACTATTTCACCATCGACGACATTCTGGAAGAAGCTGCTGCACGCGGCGAAAACGCCCTGATCGTCATCTGTGACGAGCTGAGCGACCCCCACAACCTCGGTGCCATCATGCGAAGCGCCGAGTGTGCAGGTGCCCATGGCGTGGTCATCCCCAAGCGCCGCAGCGTAGGCTTGACCGCCACTGTCGCCAAGGCATCCGCCGGCGCTGTGGAATACATGAAAGTTGCCCGCGTTACAAATATCAACAGCGCCATCAACGAGCTGAAAGAAAAAGGTGTCTGGGTCTTCGGCACCGCAGCCGAGGGCAGTGTTCCCATGTACAAGGCCGATCTGACCGGCCCTGCCGCCATCGTCATCGGCAACGAGGGCGACGGTATGAGTCCACTGGTTCGCAAAAATTGCGACATGCTGGTGCATATTCCCATGAAAGGGCAGATTTCTTCCCTGAACGCTTCCGCCGCTGCTTCCATCCTGCTCTACGAAGCCGTCCGCCAGCGGCTGGGCTGAGCCATTACCAATCGACCCGAGGAGGGCAAATTATGAACGACTACAAACAGGATACCGGAGATCTGGATCTGGAAGAGATCCTGAAAGAATTCCATTTCGACGAAGAACCTGAAGCCGGCACAGAAGACGGTACGCTTCCTGATATTCAGGAGCTGCCTGCCGAAGATGCAGCAGAGGAAGCAGTTCCTGCCGTGGAAGCTGAGACCGTTGAAGCGCCTGCTGCCGCAGCAGTGCCTTCTGTAACTGAGGATACCGTCCGGCTGGATGATCTTGCGCAGATCACCGAAAAGGATGCAGCAAAGGAAATGGATGTCACTTCCGAAACGGTTCGCCTTGATCCGGTGGAAACAGAGCAGGCACTGCAGGAGGCTGCTGATGCTGCATCCGCCGGAGAAGCCCAGGTGCAGGAAGAAAACGAACCGGAAGAGGTCAATATCATCCCCCCTGCTCCCATCATCTTCAATCCCAAGGCTCGTCTGCAGGAGCTCAAGCGCAAGCTGGTGGCAGGCCCCGAGCGGCGCTACTATGAACTGTCCGAAATCGGCGTGGGCAAGGTGCAGGTAGCCATGTTCCTGTGCCTTGTTGTGATCGCGGTTTCCTGCGGCTCTGCCGTCATGTACGGTCTGGAGCTGATTCCCGAAAACCGGATGCGCCTGATGGTCTTCTCTCAGGTGCTGGCCATGCTACTGGGTGCCCTGCTGGGCAACCGCCAGCTGATCGATGGCTTCGCCACGCTGCTCAAGGGAAAATTCACGGCCAACACCCTGCTTGCCATCACATTCCTTGCCTGCTGCGCTGACAGCGTCTTCTGCCTGCGGGAGCTGCGCGTTCCCATCTGCGCCGCATTTACGCTGGAGGTGATGATGTCCCTGTGGAGCACCTATCACCGCCGTACCGCAGAAATGGGTATGATGGACACCATGCGCAAGGCAATCCGTCTGGACAGCGTGGTGCGCTGTGATGATTACTTTGAAGGCCAGAGCGCCATTTTGCGCGGTGAAGGCCAGGTCGAGGACTTTATGGACACCTACAGCCAGACCAGCCGCCCCGAACGGATCCAGAATGTTTATGCACTGGTCGCATTGATCGTCAGCATCGCCATTGCCATTGCCGCAGGTCTTCTGCACGGCATTTCCATGGGTGTGCAGATTTTCTCCACTACCCTGCTGGTTTCCATGCCTGCCAGCTTCTTCATCGCTCTGACCCGTCCTCTGGCTGTGCTGGAGCGCCGCCTTCACAGAGTCGGCACCGTTCTGTGCGGCTGGAAGGGTGTGATGGGTCTTTCCGGGAAATTCCTGTACCCCCTGAATGATCATGATATGTTCCCCATTGGTTCCGTCAAAATGAACGGAGTAAAGTTCTACGGCGATCGCGATCCCGAGACCATCATTGCCTACGCCGCAGCTTTGATGCATGCCAACGGCGGTGGTCTTGCCCCTATTTTTGACCAGCTTCTTGCCACCCGTAACGGTGTCCGTTTCAGTGCCGAGAATCTGCAGTTTTATGGCAACGGCGGCATCGGCGGCGAGATTAACGGCGATCCCGTGCTGATGGGTACGCTGGAATTTTTGAAAGAAATGGGCGTGGAGATCCCCGAGGGCACCATGGTCAAGCAGGCGGTCTATGTTTCCGTGGACGGCGACCTGTCCGGCCTGTTTGCCGTGACCTACAACCGTGTCAAGCATGCCGCCTCCGGTATGTCCACCATCTGCTCCAGCCGCCGGATCCGCCCTGTAATCATTGCCAAGGACTTCCTGCTGACCGCTTCCTTCCTGAAAGATACCTTCGGCCTGCGTCCCCGCCGCACCGCATTCCCCTCCCGTGCCGATTGCCTCGCACTGGCAGAAAAGCAGCCCGCCCCCGATGCTCCCGCACTGGCGCTGACCACACGGGAAGGTCTCGCATCCGTGGCCTATGCCATCACCGGCGCACGGGCGCTGCACACCGCCTCCCGTCTGGGGCTGACGGTGCACATGATCGGCGGAATCTTAGGCATGCTGATCATGGCTGCTCTGGCTGTTCTGGGCGCTACCGCCCTGCTGACTCCGCTCCACATTCTGCTCTACCAGCTCGTGTGGATGATCCCCGGCATCCTTGTGACCATGTGGACCCGGGCAATCTGAATTCATGCAAAAATCGGGCAGGAAACCTGCCCGATTTTGTTTTCGTAAATTATTTAATGTTTTTCGTTAAATAATAGTTGACAAACATAATTCGCCGTGATAGGATGGTGTTACAAAACAAAAGGAGGTACCCTTATGAACAATCTATCCAACACCGCCAGAAAGCTTGATAAAGTACTCAACATTGCCCACATCGTCTTCGGCGCGCTGGCTATCGCCTGCGTCGTTCTGGTTGCTTTGATCGGAGTTGCCTACGTTCTGAAATGGGATCCGGAAATGATCGGCACCGGTTATGAAAATTTTGACATTGGTTTTCTGGAGCTGACTGTTGCAAAGCAGTACGCACCCGGCAAATGGCTGGTTCTGCTACATGTTGCCATTCTCCTGTCGGTCACCTGCCGGCTGTGCTATGACGGCCGCAAGGGTGTTGGTTACATCCGCGAAATTCTGCAGCCCATGATCGAGGAAAAGCCTTTTACCGCCATCGTCAGCACCAATCTGAAAAAGCTTGCCCGACTCAGCATCAATCTGGGTATCCTTACCAATATCATCATTCTGTCTGATCAGATCATGGCCGTTTTCGTCTATGACCTGCCTGCCCTGCTGGTCAGCGAAAAGATCACCCATGTGGGCGGCATGTTTCATGCAGATCTGACCTTCCTGATCTACTGGGCCATTCTGACACTGCTGAGCTACGTCTTCTCCTACGGCGAACAGCTACAGCAGCTCTCAGACGAGACATTGTAAGGAGGTAGTCCATGCCCATTATTTTACGCTTAGACCGGGTCATGGCCGACCGGAAAATGTCCCTGAATGAACTGTCGGAAAAGGTCGGCGTTGCCAACGTCAACCTCTCCAAGCTGAAAAACGGCCACGTCAGCGCCATTCGCTTCTCCACGCTGGAGGCTATCTGCGATGTGCTGGACTGCCAGCCCGGCGATATTCTGGAATACCGCCGCGACGAGTGAAAGTTGATGTTTATTGCACCATGTGCCGTGGATAACGTAGGGGCGACCATTGGTCGCCCGCGCAGAGAAATGCTGCGAATTTGCATTGGATTTCGGCGAATTCGTAACATTGTGCCGCCGGGCGGCTGATAGCCGCCCCTACATTCACTATTGAAGCAGTGCGATAAACTAAAATTTGAAAACCGGGCACCCGATGGGGTGTCCGGTTTTTTGCGCAGGACGCAAATTTAAGAGGAGAAAAACTTTACTGTCCAAGGGATAAAAATTCTGCAGGATCCATCTGTGCATCCCGGTAGGTGACGCTGAAGTGGACATGGGGACCAATGGCAGTCTCCACCAGAGCAGTGCTGCCCACGCAGCCAATGGCCTGACCCAGCTTCACCGAATCACCGGCGCTGACCTTCAATTCCTCCGCCAGGCTGGAATAGGACGTGGTATAGCCGCCGTCGTGACGGATGACCACGGTCATGCCCATGGTGTCATCCTCGTAGGTGGTGTAGACCGTACCGTCGGCAGCGGCGCAGACCTCTGCGCCATCCTCCGCTGCAATGTCCACACCGTTGTGCACACGCCAGTCACGGGTGGTCTGATTGTAGCTCAGGCAGTCCATGGCGTAAGCAGATACGGTCTGACCCTCTACCGGTGCACCAGTCTTCATGGGCACCTTCGGCTGGGTAGCGGCAGGCTCCGTTGTTTTTGGCTGGTCATCTTCTTTCCCCGGCATCTGCTGGGGCTGGATGACCACCACGGCCACATCCTCCTGCGGCTGGGTCACGTCTACAGCTTCGGAAATGGGTTCCTGCAATTGGTTTGCGGTTTCATTGGCATTCCGGTAGTACATATAGCCAGAGATCCCGATGGCGGTAGCACACAGGATCAGGGCTATGTAGTAGCCCTTGCCGAAGACACCGCCTTTGTTATTATTGCTCATAGTTAAGCACCTCCGAAGCTGAGTATGGACAATACTCGCGGAAGTTAAACCATGTTTTAGAAATTTTTCAAATTGATGTTTGTCGGGCTGTTGCTCAGCACCACCAGATATGTCATTCCGAGGAGGCCTGAAAGGCCGACGTGGGAATCTCCCGGTACAATGTTTGTTTCTGCACTGCTTATCGATGCACGGAAGCAGGAGATTGCCACGTCGCGCTTCGCGCTCCTCGCAATGACATGTTTTTTGAGCGGCACAATGTTGCGAATTCGCATTGGATTTCGGCAAATTCGTGACATTGTACCGCACGGGCGGCGGGTCGCCGCCCCTACATTCATTATTGAAACAGCACAATAAACTGAAAGTTGAACCCCTCCTGGGCAGGAGGGGTTCGTTGAAAAGGCTGTCACTCAGCCGGTATAGGTCTCACAAAAACGATCTCTGGGCCGCCGAATTTCTCGACCAGCTCCTGCCGCGCCTCTTCCGTCAGCATGTTGTTTTCCTCCAGCCACTTGAGGGTATTGACGCAGGAGCGGTAGACCGTCAGGTTGGTATAGCGCAGGGATGGGAGCACGTCATAGATGCTGTAGCCGCCTGCATCGGGGTGGTTCTGCATATCCCGCTGCAGCAGCTTCCGATCCCAGCCGAGCTCCAGATAGACGATGCTGTCGTCAAATTCTTTATCTTCACCCAGTATGTCATAGTTGCTGGGATAGTGGTAGCCGCGGATCTGCGCCATGTTGCCTGCTTCGCAGTCGGCAATGATGGCGTAGAGCAGACCCTCAATATCCATCTCATCAATATCGTACTCCACAACTTCGTAGGCATTGGTGTAGACACTGCGGACGTAGGGCGCATAGGCTTTGACCTGATCCGCCGTGATGCCCAGCACGACCTCCGGCCGGGTAAAATAGTCCTTCAGGATCATACCCGCCTCGTTCGTTGGGTATATATCGTAGAAGCGGTTGATGGTCTTGCCGTTTTTCAGCTTGTATTCGATCCGCAGGTCGAAGGGATTGTAAACCTCCTCCGTACCGCCGGGCATGGCGCTTGCCTCCTTGGTAATGCCAAGCTCATGCACCCGCTGCAGTTCCCTGATCTCCTCCGCGGAGGTAACTGTACAGGGGAAGCCGTTATGGTTGTTCAGAGAGGAGCTGCGGCTGAAGGTGATGGACTCCACCTCCCCAGCTTCCGGCACATAGCGGGTGATGCCGGCGGGATCCAGCTCGGTCAGCAGCACCGTCAGGCCGAAGACCGCAATGATGGCACCGCAGAAAACGAAGGCCTTTTTGCGGAATACACGGGTAGTGCGTTCCAGCAGCATGCGGCAGGCAAAAAATCCGATGACCATACCGGCACCCAGCATGACGGAGCGCAGGTTCATGCCGAAGGCATCGGCAAACAGGTGGAAGAAGACACCGGCAAAGACGGTCACGATCACCGTAACCACCGGCTCCATGGAAGTAAAGGCCACAAAATCGCCGGTACATTCCAGCTTGCGGTTGCGGTACAGCGCCAGTGCCAACGCCAGCGCCAGAACACCAACAGCGGCGATGATGACCATATAGCCCCAGCCTTCACCGGGCATCACGCTGAAAATGCGGTAGTTTTCCAGTTCGCCAAGGTCATTGACTACCTTTTCATAATCGATGATCAGAACATCACTGAATGTGGCAATATTGGCTATGGGGCAGATCTTGACAAAAGGCTCCTCCGGGAACTGGATGCCGTGCAGGAAGGGCTGGTAGATCATGGATGCCATCCAGTAACCAAGCAATCCTGCAAACTGGATCATGCCATAGAGCGCCAACTGACCCAAACGGTTACCGGAGAGCATGACACACAGCACGGCAATGCCGAAAAAGAATAGGTACTGCAGCTGCGAAGCCAGCAGCCACCAGAAGATGGCGACCCAGCCGCTTTCCAGCCGCATAATAACCAGACCCAGCAGGGCGATCACCAGATTGGGCAGAAGAGAAAACGCGATGCCGGAAGTAACATGGGTGCCGAACCAGCTTTCCCGCCGCAGGGGCAGGGCGTGAAGCGCGTTGCACATGCGGCTGTTGAACAGGTCGCCGAAGATCAGCTGCGCCACAACAGGTGCATAGATCAGATTCAGCCAGCTCATAACCGTGATGCTGTCGCGCACATTCTGCAGGCGGTAGTAAGCGTAGCCTCTATCCGCCATGCTGATCATCGCCAGCAGCATCAGAATCGTGCAGACACCCCAGGCCGGTGCAAACCGGGTCATGTCTTTTTTGAATACGGTTTGGTTAAAGAATGATGTTCTTGACTTCATAGTTCACACCTCCCAGTTCGTAGATAAAGATTTCCTCCAGGGAAAGAGGCAGCACATCATAGTAAACGGGGCTGCCCGCTGCTGCTGCGGCGGAGATTTCGGATGCACTGCCGCGGATGATATATGTATTCAGGCGGCCCGACGTGCTTTTGTGGAGGACTTCCAGACCCTCCGGTGCTTCGCCCACCATCTGCAGCTTGTGGGTAGCACCCTGCATATCGGCAAGGCTCTTTTCCAGAAGCATGCTGCCGTGATCCATGATGCCCACATGGTCGCAGACATCCTCCAGTTCCCGCAGATTGTGGGAGGAGATCAGCACCGTGGTGCCCCGCTCCGCCACATCGGCCAGGATCAGGCTCATGACCTGGCGGCGCATGACGGGGTCAAGGCCGTCCACCGGTTCATCGAGGATCAGCACATCCGGGCGGCAGCAGATGGCAAGATGGAAAGCCGCCTGCTTCTGCATGCCCTTGGAAAAACGGCGGATGGGGCTTTTCCGGGGCAGGTCGAAGATCTCATAAAGCCGCTCAAAAAGGGCATCGTCAAAGTCGGGATAGATCCCTTTATAATAGCGGCGCATTTCCTCCAGCGTGGAGGCGGGAAAGTAGAAAATATCATCAGGGATATATCCGATGCGGGCTTTCAGAGCGGGATTTTCATAGACAGGCTCGCCGTTCATGGTGACGCTTCCGCAGTCCGGGCGGTAGACACCCACCATGCAACGGATAGCGGTGGATTTGCCCGCGCCGTTGGGGCCTACCAGACCGTAAACAGTACCTTTCGGCACGGTCATGGTCAGATTATCCAGCGCTTTAAAATCCCCGAAAGTCTTGGTGATATTGCGCAGTTCCAGCATTTGTCATTCCTCCTTCATCAGCCTGCCGGCCAGCTCCTGCCGGGTAAAACCCCGCTGCAGCAGTGCCGCAGCCGCTTCATCAAATGCGTGTAATAGTTCCTTCTGTTCTTCCAGTGCATACTCCGGCAAGCCGCTGACAAAGCAGCCCTTACCCGGCACCGTGGCAATCCAGCCCAATGCCTCCAGCTGGCGGTAGGCACGCTGGATGGTGTTGGGATTGATGGAAAGCTCCAATGCCAGTTCCCGCACGCTGGGCAGCTTCTCCCCCGCTTCCAGCACACCGGCGAGTATCTGCGCCTTAAAGCCGTCCACAATCTGGATGTAAATGGGACGGGCATCCCGATAGTCCAGATGTACCATAAAAAACCTCCTTCACTGTACTAATCGTCTTAGTACAGTTATGATACCATATCATACAGTTTCCGTCAACCGGGCGAGGTTTAAGATTTCCTTAACATTCCATTAAGACGATCCGCCCTGCGCTTCAAATTTCAGTTTATCGTACAGTCTTACAATGATCTCGTAGGGGCGGCGACCCGCCGCCCGGCGGTACAATGTTACGAATTCGCCGAAATCCAATGCGAATTCGCAACATTTCTCTGCGCGGGCGACCAATGGTCGCCCCTACGTTATCCACGGAACACAGCACGATAAACATCAATTTGAACTCCTGTGCGGGCGGGCATACCGCCTTTGTGTGCATCAGCAGCAGCCGGGCACGGACTCCCTGCAACCGGTCTGCAGTGCTCCGCAAAAAATAAAAGGAGAAAAATGTCGCAAAGTGAATTGACAAACCCCCCGTTTTACAGTATATCTATACCTGTCCTAGTGTTTATATCAGGGCATACTAACCGATAGAAATGGGGGAGGATAATGTCCAAAGAACTCATCAGACTCCGGGACTTAGTCATGGAGTTCGACGGGGAACGTATACTCGACGGCATCAATCTCTATATCAATGACCATGAATTCCTCACGCTGCTTGGCCCCTCCGGCTGCGGCAAATCCACCACGCTGCGGATCATCGGCGGCTTTTTGACGCCCACTTCCGGCACGGTGACTTTTGACGGTCAGGTGATCAACGATGTGCCGCCCTACCAGCGGCAGGTCAATACCGTATTTCAGCGTTATGCTTTGTTCCCGCATCTGGATGTTTACGACAATGTGGCCTTCGGCCTGCGTTTGAAGAAAGTACCTAAGGAAGAGATCGACCGCCGCGTCCACGAGATGCTGGAAATCGTCAGCCTGAAGGGCTATGAAAACCGCAACATCAATTCTCTTTCCGGCGGCCAGCAGCAGCGCGTTGCCATTGCCCGTGCGCTGATCAACGAGCCCAAGGTTCTGCTTCTGGACGAGCCTCTGGGTGCACTCGACCTGAGATTGCGCAAAGATATGCAGAACGAACTGAAGCGTATCCAGCAGGCAACGGGTATCACTTTTATCTATGTCACTCACGATCAGGAGGAAGCGCTTTCCATGTCTGATACCGTGGTCGTCATGGACAAAGGACGCATCCAGCAGATCGGTAAGCCTGAGGATATCTATAATGAGCCGAAGAACGCATTCGTTGCGGACTTCATCGGCGAATCGAACATTCTGGACGGCGTTATGCTGGCCGACTACCGTGTCAAATTCTTTGGCCGGATCTTTGAATGCGTGGACAAGGGCTTCGAACCCAACGAGAGCGTGGACGTGGTCATCCGTCCCGAGGATATCGACATCGTTCCGCCCCCTCAGGGTCACCTGATCGGCGTGGTCACCTCCGTGACCTTCAAGGGTCTTAACTATGACATCATCGTGGACTTCCGTGGCTTCAAGTGGCTGATCCAGACCACCGACTTCCACGGAGTGGGCACCACTATCGGCATCCGGCTGAATCCCGAGGATATCCACATCATGCACAAGAGCGAGTACTCCGGCATGTTTGGCGACTACAGCTCCTACTCTGCCGAGTACGACGAGCTGACGGAGGATGCCGAAGATGAAGAAGAATAATTCTGTTCTGCTGAGCACCCCGTACCTGCTGTGGATGGTGGCATTCACCCTGATCCCTCTGGGTGTTGTGGGCTATTATGCCCTGACAGACCCCGCTACCGGCGCATTCTCTCTGATCAATCTGAAGGATCTTGGCATGTACTGGGATGTGCTCTGGGATTCCATTCTCTATTCCCTTGTATCCGCCTTCATCTGCCTGCTGCTGGGCTATCCTGTGGCGTATTTCATCGCCCACTGCGGTGAGACCACCCAGAAGATCCTGTACATGCTGGTGATGCTGCCCATGTGTATGAGCTTTTTGCTGCGTACACTGGCATGGGTCGGTCTTCTGCAGGATACAGGCCTCATCAACCGTCTGCTGCAGGCCATGGGCCTGCCCCAGATGCAGCTGATCCGCACCCCCGGTGCCGTGATCCTGGGTATGGTATACAACTATCTGCCCTATATGATCCTGCCCCTGTATTCCACCATCGTCAAGATCGACAACCGACTCATTGAAGCGGCAGAAGATCTGGGCTGCACCCCGATCCAGACCTTCCAGAAGGTGGTTCTGCCCCTTTCCATGCCCGGTATCCTTTCGGGCATCACCATGGTCTTCGTGCCTGCGGTGTCCACCTTCTATATCTCCCAGAAGCTGGGCGGCACCGATACAGTGCTGATCGGTGATGTCATCGAGCGCCAGTTCAAGCAGGGCAACAACCCCAATCTGGGCGCAGCCCTTTCTCTGGTGCTGATGGTGCTGGTCTTTGTGTGCACCGGCATCATGAACCGCTTCGGCGCTGACGAGGAAGGCGGTGTTATTGCATGAAAAAGGCAAACCGCCTGATCACCGTTCTGATCTTTATTTTTCTGTATATCCCCATGGCGGTGCTGATCGTGGCATCCTTCAACACAGGTAAGGACATCACCCATTTTGAAGGCTTCACTCTGAACCGGTATGTGGAGCTTTTCAATGATGAACGGCTGCTGACTCTGCTGGGTAATTCCCTGCTGGTGTCCATTCTTGCAAGCCTGATCGCCACGGTTTTCGGTACCCTTTCCGCTGTAGGCATCAACGCCCTGAATCCCAAAATGCGGCAGGCCGCCATGACGCTGACCAACATCCCCATGACAAACCCCGATATCGTCACCGGTGTTTCTCTGGGTCTGCTTTTCGTCTTTGTCGGCACCAAGATGCTGGGACAGCGGGACAGCCTGACCTTCTGGACCCTGCTGATCGCCCACATCACCTTCAGCCTGCCCTACGTCATTTTGAACGTCATGCCCAAGCTGAAGCAGATGGATCGCAGTCTTACCGATGCAGCCATGGATCTGGGCTGCACGCCCTTTCAGGCATTCTACAAGGTCACCCTGCCTGAGATCATGCCCGGCATCATCTCCGGCGGTATCATGGCCTTTACCATGAGCCTGGACGACTTTGTCATCAGCTATTTCGTCAGCGGTCTGGATTTTGTGACATTGCCTGTTGAGATCTACTCCTATACAAAAAAGCCTATTCAGCCCAAGATCTACGCCATGTTCACACTGCTGTTTGGTCTGATCTTCGTGCTGATGGTCGTCATGAATGTGATGCAGATTCAGGGAGACCGCAAGAAGAAACAGCAGCGCTCCGTTGGTGACAGCCGTGCCATGCGCGCCTTCAAGCGCGTTGCCGCAGGCTTTGCCGCGCTGGCAATTCTGGTAGGTCTGGGTTTTGGTATTTTCAGTGCCCGTCAGGAGCAGATCACCCTGAATGTGTATAACTGGGGCCAGTATATTGCCGACGGCAGTGACGGCTCCATGGAGGTCATCGCAGAGTTCGAAAAGCGCTATCCCCACATCAAGGTCAACTACTCCACCTATGATTCCAACGAGATCATGTACTCCAAGCTCAGCAACGGCGGCATCACGGTGGATCTGATCATTCCCTCCGACTATATGATCGCCCGCCTGATTGCGGAGGATATGCTTCTGCCGCTGGACTTCGACAACATCCCCAACTATCAGTATATTGATGACACCTTCAAAAATACGGCCTACGATCCGCAGAATCAATACTCTGTTCCCTACACCTGGGGCACTGTTGGTATTTTGTACAACACAAAGCATGTGGATGAAGCCGATGTGACCGGCTGGGAGCTGCTGTGGAACGAAAAGTATGCCGGCAAGATCCTGACCTTCGGCAATTCCCGTGATGCCTTTGGTATCGCCCAGTTCATGCTGGGGTATGACATCAACACAACCGACATGGCAGAGCTGGATGCCTGCGCCGACCTGCTGAAAGCACAGAAGCCGGTGCTGCAGCAGTATGTCATGGACGAGATCTTTGCCATCATGCAGAACGAAGAGGCCTGGATCGCGCCTTATTATGCAGGCGACTGCCTGACCATGATGGGCGAGAACGAGAATCTTGCTTTCTATCTGCCGGAGGATCAGGGCTTCAATATGTTTATTGATGCCATGTGCATCCCCACCTGTGCCAAGGAAAAGGAAGCCGCTGAGCTCTTTATCAACTTCCTGTGCGAGCCGGAGATCGCCGGTGCCAATATGGACTGGATCTGCTACGGTACACCCCTGACTGCAGCAAAGGAATTTATGGATCCGGACACGGTAAACAATCCCGTTACCTATCCCGACAATGAAAGTCTTGTCAACGGTTCCAGCTTCGCCTACCTGCCGGAGGAGGTCACCTGGTATATGGACCGCCTGTTCATGGAAGTGCGCAACAGCTAAGCATCATCTGATACCGCCCGGAATACCCGGGCGGTATTTCTTTGTGGGAAGTACAAATTACAGTTTATCGCGCTGTTGCACCGCACCACCAAGGATGTCATTCCGAGGAGGGGCGAAGCCCCGACGTGGGAATCTCCCGGTACAATGTTTGTTTGTGCACTGCTTATCGATGCATAGAAGCAGGAGATTGCCACGTCGCGCTATGCGCTCCTCGCAATGACATCGTGATTTGGTAGTTGGTAGCAGCAAAATCGGCGCGGAAACCATCGAAAACCACTGTCATTCCGAGGAGGGGCGAAGCCCCGACGTGGGAATCTCCCGGTACGATGTTTGTTTGTGCACTGCTTATCGATGCATAGAAGCAGGAGATTGCCACGTCGCGCTATGCGCTCCTCGCAATGACATATTTTTGAGCGGCACAATGTTGCGAATTCGCCGAAAAACAATGCGAATTCGTAATAGCGGGCGGCGGGTCGCCGCCCCTACGAGGCCGTTGTAAGACTGTACGATAAACTGAAATTTGAACTTCCGTCTTGTATAGGATGCCAGATTCACCCCGTATTTTTTGGGTGTTTTGCACAGGAAAACAAGTGTCCATGTGTCAATTTCACCAATTTTACAAAGTGACGAAAACAAACGTTGAAATTATGCATGCATTCATGTATAATGTCACCATTACGGTGTTTTGACACCTGAGAGGAAGCAATGGAGGATTCTGTCCTCCCGAAAGGAGCACACACAACTATGTACACTGCAAATGCAATCCGTAACATCTGCCTGCTGGGTCACTCTGGCAGCGGTAAGACCGCACTGGCTGAGAGCCTGCTTTACATGACCGGCGCAATCGACCGCATCGGCAAGAATGCCGACGGCAACACCGTCTGTGACTATGATCCCGAAGAGATCCGCCGCCACGTTTCCATTTCTGCGGCTGTGGTTCCTCTGGAATACAAGAATATCAAGATCAACCTGCTGGACACTCCCGGTGGTTTCGACTTCTCCGGTGCTGTGGTCGAATCCCTGCGCGCTGCTGACGCTGCCATTCTGGTCATCTCCGCCAAGGACGGCATCACCGTCGGCTTCGAAAAGGCTTGGAAGTACTGCGAAGACCGCAACATGCCCCGTTTCATCTACATCTCCAAGGTTGACGAAGAGAACTCCGACTACAATGCCACCTTCAACGCCCTGCGTGAGAAGTACGGCAACAAGATCGCTCCCGTTGTTGTTCCCATCTGGAACGATCAGAAGAAGGTCACCGGCATCATCGACGTGCTGAACAAGCGCGCCTACGAGATGCAGAACCTGAAGCGCGTTGAGATTGCCATTCCCGACGGCAAGGAAGACGTTATCACCGAGTTCAACGATGCCCTGAAGGAATCCGTCGCTGAGACCAGCGAGGAACTGATGGACAAGTTCTTCGGCGGTGAGGACTTCACCTACGCTGAAATGATCCACGGCATGCATCAGGGCGTTCTGGATCACACTCTGTATCCCGTTCTGTGCGGCTCTGGCATTACCTGTCTGGGCAGCCTGATGCTGATGGATCACATTGCCGACCTGCTGCCCAACCCCGTGGAAGGCAACTATCACAAGGCTACCACCGCCGACGGCAAGACCGAAGAATTCGTTGTCTCCCCCGGCGGCGTTCCCTCCGCATTTGTTTTCAAGACTGTTTCCGACCAGTACGGCAAGTACTCCTATATCAAGGTTCTGTCCGGTGAAATCACCTCCGATACCACCCTGGTCAACGCCCGTACCGGCGAGACCGAAAAGCTGGGTCGTCTGTACGCTGTCTGCGGCAAGAAGTACACCGAAGTCAAGGCACTGAGCTGCGGCGATATCGGTGCCATCGGCAAGATGGACAAAGTCAAGACCGGCGATACCCTGTGCGATCCCAGAAAGGTCGTCACGCTGAAGGCTCTGCCCTACGCTCCCGCCTGCTACTCCATGGCCATTGCACCCAAGACCAAGGGTCAGGAAGACAAGGTTGCAGCCGGCCTGAACCGTCTGAACGAAGAAGATCCCTCCTTCTCCATCTACTCCAACCCCGAGACCAAGCAGCTGGTTATCTCCGGTGCCGGCGATCAGCAGCTGGACGTTCTGGTTGCCAAGCTGAAGGCCCGCTTCGGTGTCGATGCTGTTCTGAGTCCCGCAAAGGTCGCTTACCGCGAACGCATCAAGAAGAAGGTCGAAGCACACGGCCGTCACAAGAAGCAGACCGGCGGCTCCGGTCAGTTCGGTGATGTCTGGGTTCGTTTTGAGCCTCAGGACGAGCAGGACGATCTGATCTTCGCAGAAGAAGTCTTCGGCGGCTCCGTTCCCAAGAACTTCTATCCCGCTGTTGAAAAGGGTATTCAGGAAGCTGTTCAGAAGGGTCCCCTGGCTGGTTATCCCATGGTCGGCCTGAAGGCAGTCCTGTACGATGGCTCCTACCATCCCGTTGACTCCAACGAAATGGCATTCAAGCTGGCTGCTATTCTGGCATTCAAGGAAGCTATGCCCAACGCAATGCCCACTCTGCTGGAGCCCATCGGCGCTCTTGCCGTCACCATTCCTGACAGCTACATGGGCGATGTCATCGGCGATCTGAACAAGCGCCGTGGCCGCGTCATGGG
>JAFYLN010000126.1 GCA_017537045.1 Oscillospiraceae bacterium
AGTAAGTCTTGTGGCGGCGCTGGCCTGCTTGCTTTGCTTTCCTGTCAAAGCTTCTGCAGTATCTCAGGGTACGAATGGCACAGAACTGGAGGTAGTTCAGGCCCAGAAGTTACAGGTTCAGCTGGGTGAAGCCTGGGCTGGCGTAGAGTTCCAGCTGCGTACCGATGCAGGCAAGTATCCTGACCCCATTCCTGTAGGGGAGAATGGTATCCTGGAGCTGGAGATTGGCGGCAGCGAGAATTATCTCCTGACTTGTCTTGCTTCCCGCGTGGAGATTCCCGAGCCCGGTGAGACGGAGGCTGTCCAGGATGATGCGACAGAAGAAACGGATCCTGCAGACATGACGGAAGCAACTGTCGATGGGACTGAAGCCGTAACGGAAGGCTCTGAGGTTACGGAAGCTCCTACCGAGAATATCCAGGAGCCTACAGTTGAAGCAGATGCCGAGATCGCAGAAATTGCCGGTGTCCCGGTTACCCATGTCATCATTTTTGCCGGCGGCCTGATCATTGCTGTGGCCCTGCTTATCTTCATGCACATGCACCAGAAGAACAGAAATAATCCGGATGATTCCAACGACGATGAGGATATCTGATCCAAAATGAGTCTGGGAGAAAATTAACTATAAGTATATTAACAAAGCGTAAACTTTGATAAAATATAACTATTAGTTATTGACAGGGAGAAAAACCGGTGATACTATATACTCAAGGCAGGGGCTTGCACCCAGGTCATCGGTACGCCGGTCAGAGCTCCCGACGTCAGACGCCGCCAGAGGGCGCGCGGAAATCGGTGCGGATGTCAGCGATGAGCGATCCACAATGGTGCAAGTTCAACTGAATATGTTAGCCGGAAGGTTGCTTCCCGCAGAATGACTGTGTCATGACCAGCATTCTGTGGTGTAAGGAACCTTCCGGCTTTTTTTGTTCTCGGGAGGATAATCACATGAAGAAAAGAAAGAACACATCCAATGCGATTGCACCGAGATGTCCCTATTGTGGCGCCATGACCCAGCTGAGAAGCGCAGACGGTATTTATCATGATAACAGCAGAGATGCCATGCTGTATGTATGTAAGAACTATCCTGCCTGCGATTCTTATGTTCGAGTTCATCCCGGTACGAACCGCCCCATGGGTGTACCTGCAAATCAGAAGCTGCGTGCAATGCGGACAGAGGCGCATCGCTATTTCAATCAGATTTACTACAGAAACATTATGTCAAAGAGGGAAGCCTATGAATGGCTGTCTGAGATCCTTGGCTTGCCCATTTCCAAGACCCATATCGGCCAGATGGGCGAGTATTACTGCCAGCTGGTAATTGATGAATCCAAGAAGCTGCTCAACGGAGAGAAGCAGATCCGAAACCTCCGGAATCAGAAATACAGGAGGCTGGGAGAATGCGGTTAACTTACGAACAGCAGACAATTGTAGAAGAGAATATGGGTCTGGTAGGTAAGGTGATCAAGGATAAGGTGCACGGCCTTGGCCAGGACACAGCCTTTTACTATGATGACCTTTTTCAAATCGGATGCATCGGCTTATGTAAGGCTGCAGCTACAGACAAAGGCGGCTGTTTTTCTACATATGCCTACCGCCTGATCTGGAACGAGATCTGCGATGCACTGATCAAAGCATCCAGAATTCAGGAAAATGAGTTCTACCTGGAGGATACTCCTCGTGATAAAAACGAAAAGGCACTATCAGAAAGGGATTTGTTATTGATCTGCGAGCAGAAGCTGCTGATCCAGACAGTAAAGGAACGTGCATCCGGTATGACTTCCAAGGGCATAGAATGCCTGCAATTGGCATCTCAGGGGTATAAGAGTGCAGACATTGCGTCCCTGATGGATGCAGAACCGGGAACCGTTCGTATGTGGATGACAAAGGCCAGAAGGTTTCTCAGACAGCAGCCTGAAATCATTGCATGTTTGGAGGAAAGACTGACTTGATAAAAATCCATAAAAAGGTCAGGGACTGGATGATTCCAGTTTCCCTGACCCTTTTTGCGTATGTCATACTGAAATTTGTTCTGCTGATCGGCTATGTTCCCAGCGCGTCAATGACGCCGACACTACCGGAACGCAGCCTGGTGATTGGATGCCGCTGGTTCGAAGACCTGCAGGTAGGGGACATCATCATTTTTGAACGGGACGGTGTCCTGATGGTCAAACGGATCGCTGCAGTCCCTGGAGAACGGCTTGATCTGCGAAAATTAAAATATATGACATCCGTACCCATTCCAGTCTGGGAAGACCCGATTATTCAGATACCTGAGAATTGCTATTTTGTTCTCGGTGACAATTCAGAAAACTCCTGGGATTCCCGATACTGGGAGGATCCATATGTAAGGCTCGATGCTATCCGGGCGAAAATCTGGATCCGAAATTGAAACAAACCGAAAAAGGAGGAAGCTATGAGTAATGTAAAACAGCAGAAGAAGCCCATCACATTAGAACAGGGCACTCAACTGTTTCCGACAGAGCCTAAGTTTACAAATCATTTGAATGATTTCCTGGAAAGCCTGGCGTATCTGATGCATGTTCATCTGCGGGAGGAGGAAGAGGATGATCTTGTCTGCAGATTCCTTGGCTATTTGGAATATGACGACAATTCTTCCGATAATCCCTGCGGTACGGTCCGAAAGGGAAGCCCGGAACAGGACATCATGAAGTCCATCTGCGATGAAGAACAGGTCAGATACCTGATGACAGGAATCGCAGATCTGGTGCAGCACTGCAGAACTACAGCACTTGAGGAGGGTTACAATTCCGGGTACCAATCCGGATACCAGGTGTGTAAGACGGAATACCTTCTTCAGGATCCTGCGGAAAGGGAACGGCGTGCAAGGATATTGAAGGAACTGCCGGTCAATACCTATGAGCTGGATATCAGCCAGCGTGCATATACTGCTCTCAAAAAGATTGGTATTGAACGGACAGAGGACCTTCTGAACCTGACGAAAAACCGACTGTTCTCTCTGAAGGGTATTGGCCCGAAGCTTGGCGAGGAGATCTGTGCTACGATCGAAGATCTGGGCTTCACTCTTCGTGAGGAGCCTCCCATATTTACACATCCGTAATCAATACCATAGGGTATCTGTGATATAATACACGCAAACATCAGATAGATGTTCGTGGAACTACTACTTTGGAAAGGCGGTATATTCCTATGTTTAAAATCAAGAACTTTACTGACAATGATGATATCAAGATCATCAACGAGCTGGGTCCCTTCCAGGTACTGGAATACCAGCGGGATCTGAGTGTTATGCCCAGTGATGCCATGCTGGCCTATTACTGTAATGAAATGAATGTCCGCAAGCGGCAGGTCGTCTGCGATCTGAGCAAGGCCAATATTACGCTGCAGGCAGGCGCTATGCAGTGGACTGTCGGTGATGTGAAGGCTACCACCGGTGTCAAAGGTGTGGGCGACTTCTTTAGCAAGAGCCTGCGCGGCAGTGTCACCGGCGAGTCTGCCATCAAGCCCGAGTATACCGGCTCCGGCATTCTGGTGTTGGAGCCTACTTATAAGCATATCCTGCTGATCGACACCGCAGACTGGGGCGGAAATGTGGTCCTGGATGACGGCCTGTTCCTGGCCTGCGATTCCAGACTGAAACACAAAGCTGTCATGCGTTCGAATCTGTCCTCTGCTGCACTGGGCAACGAAGGCCTCTTCAATCTGGGTATCCAGGGCAATGGTATCCTGTGCCTGGAATCCAGATGTCCCAAGGAGGAACTGGTGGAAGTCGAGCTGAACAATGACGTTCTGAAGGTTGACGGCAATTTTGCCATCGCCTGGAGCGGCAGCTTGGACTTTACCGTAGAACGTTCCGGCAAGTCTCTGATCGGCTCTGCAGCCTCCGGAGAAGGTCTTGTCAATGTCTACCGCGGTACCGGTAAAGTGCTGCTGGCACCCGTCACAAAGGGTTTCGCATAATTGATGCAGTAACAAATGAGCACCTCTGTCCACAATAGGGCAGAGGTGCTTTTTTTGCTTTTATTGATAAGAGAATCAGTAACCCAGTTCCCGGCTCACCACTGTGCCATCGATTGCATTCAGTGTCAGCATGGGCTGTGTGTCATAATTCTGCGGCTGTTCATCAGCTCTATACCAGCTCGAAGTTCCCCAGAAATCCCAGACAGGAACGATGGTGCCCTGCAGGGATCCTTTGTCGCGGATGCGCATCAGGGTTAGGGAGACCTTTGTGATTTCTACATCCATTTTGGTATCAAAGCCGTTGATGCGGTCAAGATCCACCAGACTGTG
>JAFYLN010000127.1 GCA_017537045.1 Oscillospiraceae bacterium
GGCAATCGACCTATTTTAATTCGCTGCGCTCTGCAACACGCCCGGCGGTACAATGTTACGAATTCGCCGAAATCCAATGCGAGTTCGCAACATTTCTCTGCGCGGGCGACCAATGGTCGCCCCTACGTTATCCACGGCACACAGCGCGATAAACATCAATTTGTTGCAAAAAAAGACAGAAAAAAGGCAGTTCGTTCTGAACTGCCTTTTATATCTTTAACAACAGAAGAATCCACCCCGGCAGCAGAATAATTGCGCCAGATAGCAGAAGCAGAGGCTGGAGCAGGGATCGGCATGCATCTGGAAACCCCGGAAGGAGCCTGCCTGCTGCCGGTAGCTGGTACCGCCGTTTTCAATTCGGTCCAGCGTTCTCAGATAGGTCTGATTGTCCGGCTCCATGGAAACAGCCCGGCGGATATGCTCCAGCGCAGTCACCTGGTTGCCCAGACCGTCGTGAGCCAGCGCACTGAGATAATACCAGCGGGCATTACGCTCGGTGGAATTGCTGAGGGCATTGAGCGCTTCCTGATACCGGCCGAACCGGATGTAATTATAGGCAGCAGCCTGATAGCTGTCACCACTTTCTGCATCGGAATAGCTGCGCTGTTGGTAGCTGCCGTAGCCGCCGAATCCGCCAAAGGGATCATACTGGCTGTAACCGCCATAACTTCCGCCGTAACCACCGCCCTGCGGCCGGTATTTCTCTGGATTTTTGATCTGGTCGTAAGCTGCATTGACTTGCTGCATTTTCTTTGCAGCCACCTCGTCGCCGGGATTTAAGTCAGGATGGTACTGCTTTGCCAGCTTTCTGTATGCCTGTTTGATCTCCTCGTCGGAGGCATCCCGGCTGACACCCAGAACCTTATAAGGATCGTCGATCATGTTTCTTCCCTCGCTTTTGCGCCCTTTCCTCTGAAACTGCACCATACTCCGCTGTAGAGAATGTTGTCCAGCAGTGCTTTGTCCTGCACAAGCGGCAGTTTTTCGTAGTTTGCGGTGCAGCGCCCCATGGCCAGCACCAGATATTCTTCCCATCTTGCCCAGTCTTCTCCAGTACCCATGGCAAGAAAGGGGTTATATTTGCCTTTGCGCTTGTCGGCGCGGTAGTCCACAGCTGCATCTGCCATGTAGATGAACCGTCCCAGATGAAAGCCTACCTGCCGCAGTGTATCTGCCCATAAATCCTCCTGATACACCAGAAGCTCTGCCATGAGTTTGCCGAAGCATGCAGCAGGCGCATCAGGATTCGGACAGCTTTGCTGTTCCAACGCATGCAGCTCTTTCAGGCAGACGGAAATGGCTTTGCACTGCCTTGGATATTGTGCTTCCAAATCAGGCAGCACCTTTTCAAATGTGGAAGCAAGAAGCTTCGCGGTAATTTTTCTGTCATCGCGCCAGTCGTCCTGCAGCTTGTAGTAGGACAGTGCCACATTCATATCCGCAGCATAGCGGACGAATGTGTTATCGATCCATGCCCGCCGCCGCAGGGGATGGGCAGCGCAGTGCAGTACGCCCTGTTTCTCCTCCGGTTCATAAAGGCTCATGAGCAGCAAGGCCAGAAAGGCCATATCATAGCTTAGCCCCAGCCGTGCACTCTGGGTGGCGCGTGCTTTGATGCCGCGGCAAATACCGCAGTAAATACCACCGTAGCGGTCTTTTTGCGACTTATCCAGTTCTCCGGTACTTGCAGTTACAAAACCGAACACGCCTTCACCTCCCTGTTTTTTCATCATAAGCACAATCTGTGAACAGAGCGTAAACGGACAGAAAATTTATGAAAAATACACAATTTTATACAGAACCATCGGTTCTGATCAGAAGCCGGTTCAAGACAGCCCCATAGAAAACGATGCTGATGCAGATATATAGCCAGAAGCCAACCAGAGCTACAGCATAGACCGAGCCGAAGATGTTGGCATATTTTGGGAAATACTGCACATAAAGGGAAAAAAGCCCTGAAACAGTCATCCAGCCGAAAGAACCGAGCAACGCGCCGGGAAGGCTTTCCCAGAAGCCATGGTGCCTGCTGGGCAGGAACATAAACATAGCGCAAAACAGCAGCGTCTGCACCAGTACCAGCAGAAAGAAACGCAGGTCTGCCAGATCAATCCATGCCCAGAAACCGGTTCGCTGCTGCAGAAGCTGTAAAATCGTATTGCCGAATACGTGCAGCACCAGTGTCAGCAATAGTACCAGAAGAAAAAGAAAAGTATAGGCGGTGCAGAGGATTCGTTTGCGCAGCCAGCTCTGATCCTCAGGAAGCCCGTAAACCGCATTCAGTCCGGCTTGCAATCCGTAAATACCCCGGCCTGCAGACCAGAGTGCTGTTAGTGCAGAAATGGAAACCACCAGTCTGGAAGTGTTCTCAAAGGCGCTGTTGATGAGATTCCATGCATGGGGCAGCAGTGCATCGGGCAGCAGTCCGGAGATCAGATCCAGCAAATTTTCCGGCTGCAGGGCGGTATAACGTAAAAGCCCGAACATCAAAACCAGCATAGGAAAAACGGACAGCACGATAAAATAGCATGCGTGCGCCGCATGGGTAGAAATGTGCATGCCTTGCAATATTTTCAGAGCACGCAGCCACTTTCTATACAGGGACATAGGCATCCTCCTGTTTTCATCTAAGGATAGCCTATGCAAAAGGAATCAAAACATCCATGGACATGGAGAAAAGAAAACCGGAGCAACGGACGCAGAATTTGTGAAAATGCGGCCGGCTGCTCCGGAAATATTATACTTTAAACCGGGGTTCACAGGTCAGATTCACGCCAAGCCGCTTAAAGGTTCTTTCATCCACGGCAGACAGAATTACTGTGGAGTGCACTTCACAGCCGCGCAGCTTATTCAGCTGTGCCATGGCCAGCTCTGCGGTGGGATTGGTAGCGGCGCAAATTGAGAGGGCAATCAGCGTTTCGTCTGTATGCAGGCGGGGGTTGCGGTTGCCCAGATGCTCTACCTTCAGGTGCTGGATGGGATCGAGAACAACGGGGGAAATCAGGTGCAGCCTGTCATGCATGCCGCCCAGTGTTTTTAGGGCATTCAGCAGCAGTGCAGCGCAGGCACCCAGAACCTCGGAGGTCTTGCCGGTGACGATGGTGCCGTCGGGCAGTTCCATGGCTGCGGCGGGTGCATCAGTCTGTGCTTCCCGCTCCAGCGCGGCAGCAACGACTGCGCGGTCTTCTGCGCTGACACTGGCTTTCTTCATCAGAAGCTCCAGCTTGGAGATCACATTGTCCGAGATTTTCCCCTTTTTCTGGTCACACAGCGCATTATAGTACCGGCGCAGAATCTCCTGCCCGGAGGCCTGACGGCAAGCTTCATCATCAAAAATGCAGTGGCCGACCATATTGACACCCATATCCGTGGGAGACTTGTAGGGGCAGTGTCCCAGAATCTTCTCAAACATGGCAACCAGCACAGGGAAGGCTTCCACATCGCGGTTATAATTGACGGTGGTCACACCGTAGGCATCCAGATGGAAGGGGTCGATCATATTCACATCGCTGAGGTCGGCGGTGGCAGCTTCGTAAGCCAGATTCACGGGATGGTTCAGGGGCAGATTCCAGACAGGGAAGGTCTCAAATTTTGCGTAACCTGCCCGTACGCCCCGCTTATGCTCGTGATAGAGCTGGCTCATGCAGGTGGCAAGCTTGCCGCTGCCGGGACCGGGAGCCGTGACGACCACCAGCTCGCGGGAGGTCTCAATATAATCGTTTTTACCGTAGCCCTCTTCGCTGACGATGTGAGCCACATTAGCGGGATAGCCCTCGATGGCATAGTGATGGTATACTTTCACACCCATACCTTCCAGACGGGATTCGAACGCATTGACCTGTGCATTGGCTGCATAACGGGTTAGAACAACACTGGAAACATAAAGACCAAAACCGCGGAAAATATCAATCAGGCGGATCACGTCCAGATCATAGGTGATACCCAGATCACCGCGCACTTTATTCTTTTCAATATCGGCAGCGTTGATAGCAATCACCATCTCTACCTGCTCTTTTAACTGCAGCAGCATCCGCAGCTTGCTGTCCGGCTGGAAACCGGGCAGAACACGGGAAGCATGGTAATCATCGTAGAGCTTGCCGCCGAACTCCAGATAAAGCTTGCCGCCAAAGCTGGCCAGCCGCTCGCGGATATGAGCAGACTGCGTCTGCAGGTATTTGTCATTATCAAAGCCCTGTTTGACCATAGCTGATGCCTCTTTCCATAAAATCAAATCACCATTTATTCTACAACACAAACGTCAAAATAGCAAGGAATTTGATGTGGTTTTTCTTCCTAAATTGACTTTGTGTTTTTATGATGGTATAATGCGAAAGAATTGATGCAAAGGAGATGGTATACAGTGAAGTATCTGAAGCAAATCAGCCTGATTCTGTTATTTTCTTTTGTGGGAGAATTGTGCAGGTTTTTGATCCCGCTGAATATTCCAGCCTCCATTTATGGCATCCTTTTGCTCTTTCTGGCATTGTCATTGAAATTGATCCGCGTTGAAGCAGTCCGGGAAACCGGCGGCTTTCTGACATCCATGCTTCCTGTGCTGTTTGTAGCACCTGCAGTACGGCTGATGGATTACTGGCCTGACGTTCGGCCCGTGCTGATACCCTTTGTTTTGATTTCTCTGGTGGTCACACTGCTGGTTTTTGCACTCAGCGGCATGGTTACCCAGAGGCTGATCAGAAAGGAGAAGCAGAAGAATGCATGAACTGTTTTCTGCCAGCACCTATTTCTTCACTGCACTGACGCTGATTATCTATGCACTGGCTGCTGCTTTTCAGAAAAAAACGCGGCTGGTTGTGCTCAATCCCATTCTGATTGCGGCGCTGGTGATCATCGGAATCCTGACAGTGCTGGATATTCCCTCTGCTGTCTATCAGAATGGCTGCCAGATCCTGTCCTATTTACTGACACCTGCGACGATTTGCCTTGCGATTTCCTTTTATGAGCAGCTGGGAAGACTGAAAAAGCATCTGATTCCCATTGCTGCAGGTGTGCTGACCGGTGTGGTATGCAGCGCCGGAAGCATTTACCTGCTGGCAAAGCTGTTTGCTCTGCCTGATACGATCATGCTCTCCCTGCTGCCCAAAAGCGTGACATCGGCCATCGGCATTGCGCTCAGCGAGGAGATCGGCGGTATCGGTGCCCTGACCATGGCGGCAATAACCATCACCGGAATTTCCGGCAATATTCTTGCACCCGCGCTGTGTAATTGGTTCCATCTGGAAGATCCCATTGCGCAGGGTGTGGCAGTGGGAACATCTGCCCATGTAATCGGCACCGCAAGAGCTTTTGAAATGAGTGAGCTTGCAGGAGCCGTCGGCAGCCTGTCTCTGACGGTCGCCGGCATTACCACATCTATCCTGTTGTCCATGCTGGCTCCCTATCTGTAATACGTTCTTGCAGCGGTAGTTGTACAAATCTGTGCAACTACCGCTGTTTTTGCGCCTAGGGGTGAGCAGCGCGCCACTGCTTAGAAATTAAAAAGGAGATGGGAGATTGGTTATTACACATAAGCTGGTAATGAATCTGGAAGGAAAGGAACGAACGCCATGGATGGAGGTGTCCCAGTGGGATACATATACCCGTAGGATTGCACTGCGTTTGTTCGAAGGGAAAAGGACATGGACGATTCCTGACGATGCGGCAGTGGTTCTCCACTATCGGAAACCGGATGGAACAAAGGGTGCGTACGACACTTTGCCCAACGGGGAAAGGGCGTGGCAGGTACAGGAGAATGTTTTAATGCTGACACTGGCGCCGCAGGTGCTGACTGCTGCAGGAACGGTGATGCTGCAGGCCACACTCTTCCGGGAAGAAGCGGTGCTGACCACCTGTATAGTGGAAATCTGCGTCCGCGCAGCAGATAAGGAACACGAAACAGATGGTGCTTCCGAAAACTACTTGATGGTGACAGGGGTGCTGCCGGCACCTGAAACAGCGCAGGCAGGTAATTTCCTCCGTGTCAAGGAAGTAAATGCAGCAGGAAAGGTTACCGGTGTAGAGGCCGTTGAACTGCCGGAGGCAGATATTGATGAAGCGCAGATAAGAGAAATTGTGGAGGCGTATTGTCAGGAGAATCCTCCCGCCGGCGGCGGAGAAATCTCGTGGGATGATCTGGGTGAAAAGGATGTTGTATTTTTTGAGGAAAACAATGTTGCCTTCACCGATGACGGTGCCACATTTGAATCGAACGGCATACCTGTTGCAGGAGATATGGTTACTGTAGAATTTGACGGAGTCAGCGGAGCATGCGAGGTTCTGGACATGTTCGGCACACTTTCTATTGAAGCACCCGGTGTGGTGATTCTGTATATGGATGGAATTGCAATGGCTTTTGCCGACGATACCAGCACTCCTCATAACATCAAAATGACCGGCAAGATCGTGACAAAGATGCCCGACCGGTATGCCGCAGAACCCTGTGCGAAGTTTTATATTGACCAGTCAGGAAAAACATATCTGAGTTCTGATATACTGGGCGAGCATCCAGTTACCAGGGAGGATTTACTGGCAGCGATTATCAGGAAGCCGGTGATCGTTTCGTTGGGAGACAGTGAGTTTTACACACCGGTTGTGGTCAATCCCTATGACGGCGACAGAGCATATGGATCTGTTACAATTATGAAAGCCGACGGAACACGGGAAACCTACTACACCAGTGAATACAACGCTTCCTGAAAAACGTGCAAAAACGGATTTAAGTCATGAAAAGAGCCCGGTTGAGAGATTGCTCAACCGGGCTTGTTCTATATGCAGATGTTAAAGCACCTTTTTCAGGAAATCCTGCAGTCTGGGGTGGTTGGGATGGTTAAAGAGCTCCTCGGGCGTACCTTCCTCAATGATTTTGCCATCTGCCATGAACAGCACCCGGTTACCGACTTCCCGGGCAAAACCCATTTCGTGGGTGACCACAACCATGGTCATGCCGCCCTGCGCCAGCTCCTTCATAACCTCCAGAACTTCACCGACCATTTCGGGGTCGAGTGCGGAAGTAGGCTCGTCAAAGAGCATAACTTCCGGCTCCATCATCAATGCGCGGACAATGGCGATACGCTGTTTCTGTCCGCCGGAGAGCTGGATGGGATAAGCACCTGCGCGGTCTTCCAGACCGACGCGCTTCAGCAGGCTCATGGCCTTACGCGTGGCTTCTTCCTTATCCATTTTCAGAACCTTGACCGGTGCAAGGATCATGTTATCCAGAATGGTCTTGTGGGGGAACAGGTTGAAATGCTGGAACACCATGCCCATCTTCTGGCGGTGCAGGTTGATATCGACCTTTTCGATCTTTCCGTGTTTGTTTACAAATTTATCCTTGGTAATGTCAATGTTGTGGAAAATGATCTCACCCGCATTCGGTGTTTCCAGCATATTCAGACTGCGCAGAAGTGTGGATTTACCGGAGCCGGAGGGGCCGATCACGACCATAACGTCGCCCTTATTTACGTCCACGGACACATCATCCAGTGCGTGAAGTGTACCATTGTTGTAGGATTTTTTCAGATTTCTTACCTGGATCAGTTTATCGTTTGTCGCCACGGCTCATCTTCCTTTCAAAGTATTCGATAATTTTAGAAGTGGGGAAGCACAGACAGAAATAAATTGCTGTTGCTACCAGCAAGGGTTCCATAATAATAAAGTTAGCGCCGCGGATGGCATCCACAGCAAACATCAACTCCTGCACACCAATGGTATAGCAGATAGAGGATTCTTTGATGATGACCACGAACTCGTTGGCAATCGCGGGCAGGATATTCTTGATGGCCTGAGGCAGGATGATGTTGCTCATGGTCTGCCCTTTGGTCATGCCCAAGCTTCTGGCAGCTTCTGTCTGACCACCGTCAATGGACTGAATGCCGGAACGGATGATCTCGCACAGATAGGCACCGGAGTTCATGCCCAAAGCGACAACACCCGGGAAGAAGCGGTCAAACTTCAAGAAACCGAAGAGCGTGTAGCTTGGCAGGGTGATGAGCTTGCCGAAAATGCCGTGATAAATGATCATGATCTGCACCAGCACCGGCGTGGAACGCAGGATCTCGACATAGGCTGCAGCAAAGAAGGAAGCGGGATTAAATTTGCTGAAGCTTATGAGCAGCTTATTGCTGCGCAGATGTCCGTTGCGGTCACAGGCCAGAAAACGAAAAGGCCGGATGTCGCTCATACGCATAAGCGCGAGGATAGTACCCAGAACAAAACCGATGACGACTGTGCATGCAGCCAGCATCACAGTTACAATCAGACCCTGTTCGATAAGTTTGATGTAGCGGAAGGTCTTTTCGAAACCCACCACGGTGACAAAACTATTCATAGATGTTCCTTTCAGTAAACACACCAAATTCCTCCCCGGAACACCGGGGAGGAATTTGATTCTGATTTAGCCTTCGCTGGTGGGAACCTTACCGTCGGCATCCAGCATGCCCTGATAGTTTTCGCCTGCAGCCAGATTGTTGGCTTCTTCCAGGAACTGGGCGAAAGTACCTTCATCGATGCACTTGTTCAGAGCCTCGTTGACATACTTCATCAGGTCGGTGTTACCCTTCTTCACGCCGATGACATTGCCTTCTGCTTCGTAGGGAACCTCGCAAACGATCTGCAGATCGGGGTAGTTCTTCTGATAGGAAGCTGCCACATCCCATTCCACATATGCGCCGTCGATCTTTCCGGACAGCAGCTCGGTGATAATGTCGGTAGCCTTGGTCAGATTGATCACATTGGCATTGGGACTGAACTCAGCGGCCAGATCGATCTGGATGGTGCCGGACTGGGCAGCCAGCGTGTAGTCAGCGCTGTTGGTGGAGGCCAGATCAGTGAACTTGGAAGCGTTGGCCTTGGTGGTGATGAAAGCCTGCTTGCCTTCATAGTAGGTATCGGAGAAGTCCATAGCCAACTCACGCTCGGGCTTGGGGGACAGACCGGCCATAGCCAGATCAGCCTTGCCGTTCTGCATCTCGCCGATGATACCGTTGAAGTCCATGGGAACGACTTCCAGAGTCAGACCCAGATAATCAGCGATGTACTGAGCCAGAGCCATGTCGAAGCCGGCCAGACTGGGATTGCCCTCAGCATCCAGTGCATAGAACTCATAGGGAGCATAGTCGGGGGAGGTGATAACGGTCAGGTAACCTTCCTTGACAGTGGTCAGGTTGTAGGTGTTTGCGCCACCGGTGGTTTCAGGTGCGCTGCAAGCAGCAAACATACAAACGATCATCAGTGCAGCCAGAATGGCAGCAATCATCTTTTTCATAATCAAATTCTCCTTTTCATAGAACCCGTGGTCAGCGGGTGGATTGATGAATGAATTATAGCGCGAATAATATTCAACGTCAATTAGATTTACATACAAGCTTGAATATAAAAATGAATTTACTCTCAGCAATTGTGCACAAAAACATTCAAAACACGATAAAGTATACAATTATTCAGCGGAAATATGCAAATGAAGATGATGTATATATTCATTAAAATAGTGAATATTCAGGAAAATAATGAAAGAATATTCCACACGGAAAATCCAAACGTTTCCCGGAGGCAGACAAGAATTGACAATTGTGAACAAAATGTTGACAGAAATCCACCGGTTGAGTATAATGAACAAATAATATACTGTTAATATACACGGGAGGAAGTGTTCTCTTGAAAACAACCATCAAAAAAATGGATTATGAGCAGGTCATGGCGCTGCCCCGTCCGGCACACCGCCGCCCCACGAAGCCCAGCTTTTTCTGGCAGACCATCGTCCGCGCCATCTGTAATCTTGGCATGGGCGGCTGCAAGCTGGATTACACCGTTGAGGGCCTTGAAGCGGTCAAGAACGAACCCTGCCTGATCCTGATGAACCATACCTGCTTTGCGGATATGTGCATTGCCTATAAAATATTGTATCCCCGCCGCTTTAACATCGTCTGTTCCAATGACGGCTTTATCGGCTTCTGGGGCCTCATGGGCTGGGCTATGCGTAAGATCGGCTGCTTCTCCACCCAGAAGTTCGTCACAGACCTCCATCTGGTGCAGGATATGGAATACTGCTTCAAAAAGCTGAACTCCAGCGTTCTGATGTACCCCGAAGCCGGCTACTCCTTTGATGGCACAGCCACACCGCTGCCCCGCAAGATGGGTGTGCTGCTGAAAAAATTCGATGTGCCGGTAATCATGATTGAGACCCGGGAGTTGTTCCTGCGCAATCCGCTTTATAATGAATTGCAGCTGCGCAAGGATGCCAACGCAAAGGCAAGAGCTTATTTATTATATAGTAAGGAAGATGTCCGCACCAAAACCGTCAAGGAACTCAGCGACGGAATCGACGAAGCTTTCGGCTTTGACCATTTCAAGTGGCAGAAGGAGCAGAACTTTGAGATCCATGACGGTTTCCGCGCCGATGGCCTGCACCGCATCCTTTATAAGTGTACCGCCTGCGGCACCGAGGGCAAGATGGAAGGCCGCGGCACGACGCTGACCTGCCACCACTGCGGCAAGCAGCATGAGCTGACTGTGCTGGGCGGGCTGAGAGCACTGAATGGCGAAACGGCCATTTCCCATATCCCCGATTACTACCGCTGGGAGCGGGAGCAGGTACGTCAGGAGATCATCGACGGCACCTATGAGGTCGATACGGATGTGGAAATTGCCATGCAGGTGGATTTCAAGGCCATTTATATGGTAGGGGAGGGGCACCTGACCCACGACCGGAACGGTTTCGTGCTGACCGGCTGCGACGGAAAGCTGCACTATACCCAGAAGCCCCAGTCCTGCTACAGTCTGTATGCCGATTACTACTGGTATGAAATTGCGGACTGTATCTGCATTGGTGATAACGAGGTACACTATTTCCTCTTTCCCAAGAAGGAGGGCGTGTCCGTGGCAAAGATGCGGCTGGCAACCGAGGAGATGTATAAGCTCTACAAGGCACGAAAGCTGGTGTCTTCCAGATAAGAGCATTCCGGTAAAATCCAAAGGGACTGCTGCAGCCGTGCAGCAGTCCCTTTGGAGTGTGTCAAAAAAGCCAATGTCATTCCGAGGGAGCGTAGCGACCGCGGGAATCCGTATCTCTAAACATTGGCTTTTTTGATAATTTTCAAATAAAAACGGAACTTTTTTGAAGAACGGATTGCCACGCCAGTGTGCGCACTGGCTCGCAATGACAGTTTTTTGACAGTCTGAAAAGGGACTGCTGCAGCCGTGCAGCAGTCCCTTTGCCTGTGTGGTGGATCCCTGTACGCGGCAGGCGTATAAATGAACGCACTTTGTACAGTCTAAGAAACGGATTTCCACCACAGAAAAATAGATTATCAGAAATGTCCGCGAACCGTGGAGTGACATGACAAAGGACAAATATTCTTTTGGGCAAAATGTTTAGATGGATAAAATAGCGTCGGCAATTTTCTGTGAAACTGTACCAAAAATTAAGAAAAAGAGCAAAAAAAATCTTTTTTGCTTATTTATTTATTGATTATTTCTTAAAAAAATGATATAATCGCATGCATCACAGGGTCTATGTACAGGAAACACTTGTACACCCTGTGGATGTATCGGACACTTTTGGACGGTGAATGTATGGCAGCAAGGAAATATGTCTCCGATTACCGGTTGGAAAAGCATATTTTGCCCAACGGAAAAGTGGAATCGATACCGGTTTATCAGGGCACGTATTTCACCTTTGTGCATTCTGACCAGATTCCCCGCCTGCGGCGGACATTGCTGGTCACCTGCGCGGCGGTTTTCGGATTGCTGATCCCCATGCTGCTGGATAACACCCGGCTGGGCAGAACGCTCTATGTGGTGCTGCCTGTGGTCTGCACACTGGCACCGCTGTACCTGCTTCTGGCTGCTGCCAGAAGGCTTGGCTTTTCGGAGGATCCCTTCACAAGGGAGCACCGGGATAAGACCCAGAACCGCATTCAGGGCGCCAGCATGGCGCTGACGGTTTGTCTGGCACTGAGCTGTGCTGGTACTGTGCTCCACTTCGCGCTGCACGGCGTGGCGGCAAATGAGATTTTTGCTGCAGCCTGTATGCTGCTCTCGCTGGCTGCGAGCATCCCGCTTCTGAAAATCAGGAAGCTGGCGCTGACAAAGGAAGTCAGCAAATGATTGTATTTTCTCGGGTAAGCCCACCCGGTAAAATAAAAAATTTTTGGAGGTAAAAAAATGAATAAGAATTTCAAGCAGATTCTGGCTATGCTGCTGGCTCTGGTTATGGTTCTTGGCATGGCTGCCTGTGGTAATACCGAGCCCGCTCCCACTACCGCCGACGCAACCGAGCCCGCTGCAACTCCCACTGAGCCCGCAGTTGAGGAACCCGATACCCTGGTTATCGGCACCCAGAACTTCGACGGCAAGTTCTCCCCCTTCTTCTACACCAACGCTTACGAAAACGACGTCCTGTCTCTGGTCAATGTTAGCCTGCTGAACACCGACCGTGAAGGCGACGTTGTTCTGAAGGGCATGACTGGTGAAGTTCGTCCCTACAACGGCACTGACTACACCTACGACGGCATTGCTGACTGCGTCATCACCGAGAACGCTGACGGCACCGTTTACTATGACTTCACTCTGGCTGATGGCATCCTGTTCTCCGACGGCACCGAGATGGATATCGACGACGTTATCTTCTCCATGTACGTCCTGCTGGATCCCACCTACGACGGCACCTCTACTCTGTACTCCCTGCCCATTCAGGGTCTGGATGCATACCGTTCCGGTATGGATTCCCGTATGAACCTGGTTCTGGCTGCTGGCTCCGAAGGCTATGTTGCCACCGACTACTTCACCGAAGAGCAGTACAATGCTTTCTGGACTGCTTTCTGGGCTGCCGGTGAAAAGTTCGCACAGGAAATCGTTGACTACTGCGCAGCCGCTGGCTACGCTGCAGGTTCCGAAGACGTTGCTACCGCTGCTTCCGCATGGGGCTACGCTGGCCTGGCTGCTGATGCTACCGCTGCTGACTTCTTCAAGGCTATCGTTGATAACTTCGGCTATGACCTGTCCGATGACGGTATCAACTACGAGACTGCTGGCACCAGCATCTCCTCCTACATTGCTAACGAGCTGGGCGACAAGGCTTCCGAGTTCCAGGCTGGTGTCCAGACTGGCGAATCCGCTGCCAACGTTGCAGGTATCCAGAAGACCGGTGACAACACCCTGCGTATTGTCCTGACCGAGATCTCCGCTACCGCTATCTACCAGCTGCCTGTTACCGTTGTTCCCATGGCTTACTACGGCGAAGAGTCCCTGTATGACTATGACAACAACATGTTCGGCTTCACCAAGGGCGATCTGTCCGACGTTAAGTCTGTGACTCCCAACCCCGTTGGCGCTGGCCCCTACACCTTCGAGTCCTACGAGAACGGTATCGTTACTCTGGCTGCTAACCCCAACTACTGGAAGGGCTGCCCCAAGATCGAGTACATCCAGTTCAAGGAAGGCCAGGATGCTGATAAGGTTCCCGGCGTTGTTGCTGGCACCATCGACATCACCGATCCCTCCTACTCCGGCGAAGTTGCCAAGGCTATTGCTGAGGCTAACGGCGGCGAAGTTTCCGGCGACGTGATCACCACCAACATGGTCGCTAACCTGGGCTACGGCTACACCGGTATTGCTTCCAAGAACGTTAAGGTCGGCGACGACGCTGGCTCCGAGGCTTCCAAGAACCTGCGTAAAGCTATTCTGACCGTTCTGGCTGTTTACCGTGATGTCGCTGTTGACTCCTACTACGGCGAGTTCGCAAACGTCATCAACTACCCCATCTCCGACACCTCCTGGGCAGCACCCCGTGTTACCGATGAGGGCTATCAGGTTGCATTCTCCGTCGATGTCGATGGCAACCCCATCTACACCGAGGGCATGACTCCTGAAGAGAAGTATGCTGCTGCAAGCAAGGCTGCTCTGGGCTTCTTCGAGGCTGCTGGCTACACCGTCGTTGACGGCAAGGTCACCGCTGCTCCCGAGGGCGCTTCCATGGTTTACGAAGTTATGGTCGGCGGCGGCGGTATCGGCGATCACCCCGGCTTCATGTGTCTGACCATGGGCTCCGAGGCTCTGGCTGAGCTGGGCTTCACCCTGACCGTTTCCGATATGGCTAACTTCGCTGAGATGACCAACGCTGTCAACTCCGGTACTGCTGAAATGTTCACCATGGCTTGGCAGGCAACTCCCGATCCCGACATGTATCAGATCTACCACTCCGAGGGCGGCTCCAACGAGAAGTCCTACTGGGTTAAGGACGCTGAGCTGGACAACCTGATCATGATGGCTCGCCAGTCCACCGACAAGACCTACCGTAAGACCCTGTACAAGGAGTGCCTGGACATCGTTTCTGACTGGGCAGTCGAGCTCCCCCTGTACCAGCGTCAGAACGTCATCATCTTCTCCACCGAGCGTGTCAACATCGACACCGTCACTCCCGATATCACCACCTTCTGGGGCTGGGCTAACGACATCGAGAAGATGGAGATGAACTAATCGTTCATGAAACGGTTAATAAGTACTAAGTAACTATGCAGGTTGCCGCGCAGCCCCCGGGCTGCACGGCAATCTGCAACGGTTTTCTTTCTGCATATGAGCCAGCCGGTTCCGGCTGCATCAGAGCGGTTGCGAAACCGGCTGCCTGATATGCAGAAATGGGATGAAACCCACCAAAAATATACAATGGAGGGATACTATGCGAAAGTATGTCGCAAAACGACTGGGAATCTCTGTTATTATTCTGCTGTTCGTGATCTTTATTATCTATGTTCTGATGCGCTGCATGCCTGCTTCCTACGTCGAGACTATGGCAATCCAGCTCTCTCAGGCACCCGGCTCCAAGCCTTACGAGGAATGGGTCGCACAGCTCAATGCCCAGTATGGCCTTGATGTGAATATTGTTCAGGGCTACTTCATTCAGCTCAAGAATATCTTCACCCTGAATTTCGGCGATAGCTGGAAGTACACCGTGCCTGTTCTGGACAAGTTCAACGATGTTATCTGGCTGTCCTTCATTGTCGGTGCCATCGCCCTGTTCTTCGAGCTGATTATTGCCATCCCCTTGGGTATCATTGCTGCAACCAAGCAGTACTCCAAGACAGACTACACCATTACCGCATTGGCTCTGATGGGTATTTCCCTGCCCACCTTCTTCTTTGCAACGCTGCTGAAGCTGGTGTTCTCCGTCAAGCTTGGCTGGTTTGACCTGTTCGGCCTTGTCAGCCGTGACCATCAGACCATGACCGAGTGGGGTCAGTTCCTGGACAAGGCGCACCATCTGGTGCTGCCCATCATCACACTGGTGGTCATTTCCATCGGTTCTCTGATGCGTTACACCCGTACCAATATGCTGGAAGTTCTGAATGCCGACTATATCCGTACCGCCCGTGCAAAGGGTCTGGACGAGAGAAAAGTCGTCTATCACCATGCTTTCCGCAACACCCTGATCCCCCTGGTCACCATCGTCGGCGGCAGCCTCCCCAGCCTGTTCTCCGGCGCTCTGATCACGGAAACCCTGTATGCAATCCCCGGTATCGGTTATACTTCCTACCAGGCGATGATCGCAGGCGATATTCCGTTCTCCATGTTCTACCTGACCTTTATGGCAGTGCTGACCCTGCTGGGCAATCTGATTTCCGACGTGCTCTACGGTGTGGTTGACCCCCGTGTCCGTCTTGGTTAAGAAAGGAGCGTTACTATGAGTGAAGAACTGAAGAATAATAACGCTCTTGGCGAAGAGCAGGAGTACTCCCTGAACGATGACCGCCGCGTGAAAACCCTGTCTCCCGGCGCGCTGACCGCAAAGCGTTTCTTCCGTAACCGTCTGGCTGTTCTGGGTCTGATCATTCTGGCTCTGATGTTCCTGTTCTCCTACGTGGGCGGCTGGCTGATGCCCTATGATCAGGACCAGCTCTTCTACCGCGACGAGATCCAGATGAAGGAATACGCGGGCGTTACCGAAAACACTGAGTGGCGCTATGTAGCTGCCGATGGTCAGGAATTCGGCGCTGTCCTGCAGGCACAGTTTACGCTGGCTGCCGGCAAGAAGGACAACTTCAAGTATAAGGATGTTGTTTATGATGTGGCCGCAGAGGGCGAAGACCTCTACTCCATCTCCACCGGCGGCACCATCCTCGGCATTGCCTACAAGGACATCATCAATCCTGTCGAAACCGGCGCAAAATTCGGTTTTGAGTTCTCTTTCAACTCCCTGAAGGCATTTACCAACGGCGAGACCGAATTCAAGGCTGAGGGCAAGACCTATCAGCTGGACGAAACCGGCGGTGTCTCCCTTGATGGCAAGGATGTTGCCTACATCAGCCGTCTGGTTGTGCAGTCCAAGGTCAGCGGCACCGTCATTCCCCGTGAATTCAAGGAATATGTGGGTCAGGTCATCGCTGACGGCCAGACCGAATTTGCATACACCAATGCTGACGGCTCCGTTTCCGAGTACAAGCTGCAGTATGACGCAGCCAACAAGATCTGGTCCATCAAGCAGGGTACACCCACCCGCGTTTATGACGCATACTCCTTCCCCAGCAAGGAGCATCCTCTGGGCACCGATAAGAACGGCATGGATATGCTGACCCGTCTGATGTACGGCGGCCGCGTCTCCCTGCGTATCGGCTTTATCGTCGTGTTCATCTCCGCTGTTCTGGGCGTTATCATGGGCGGTATTTCCGGCTACTTCGGCGGCTGGGTCGATATGCTGATCATGCGACTGGTCGATATTTTCTACTGCATCCCCTCCACACCTCTGCTGATTATCCTCGGCGCGGCTATGGACGGCATGCGTATGGATCCCAATATCCGTATGACCTACCTGATGCTGATCCTTGGTTTCCTGGGTTGGCCCGGTATTGCCCGTATGGTTCGTGGTCAGATCCTGTCCCTGCGCGAGCAGGAGTTCATGACTGCTACCGAGTCCAGCGGTCTGAGCGTCTACCGCCGTATTTTTAAGCACCTGATTCCCAATGTTATTCCCCAGCTGATCGTTACCTGCACCATGAGCCTTGGTTCCACCATCATCACCGAGGCAACCCTGTCCTTCCTGGGTCTGGGTGTTAAGTTCCCCTTCGCTTCCTGGGGCAACATTATGAATGACGTTTCCAACTCTCATGTTCTGACTTCTTACTGGTTTGTCTGGATTCCCGCAGGTGTTTGTCTGGTGCTGTCCGTTCTGGGCTTCAACTTCGTCGGTGACGGTCTGCGCGATGCATTTGACCCCAAGATGAAGCGATAATCAAGGAGGAGAGACTATGGCTAAGAAAAATGAAAACGGCTATCTCTCCGCCAAGGAATCCCGCCGGATTTCCAAGGAGAATCGCCGTATTACCAACGAATTCGAAAAGAAGCGTAAGCGCAAGCATGTGGATGAGTCTGAGTTCACCACCCAGATGAAGAATCCTGAAAATGCAGTTGAGTTTGACAATCTGCATACCTACTTCTATACCGATGCCGGCACAGTCAAGGCTGTTGACGGTGTCAGCTTTGAAGTTCCCATCGGCAAGACCGTCGGCGTTGTCGGCGAGTCCGGCTGCGGCAAGTCCGTTACCAGTCTCTCCCTGATGCAGCTGCTGCAGCGTCCTCAGGGTCAGATCGTGGACGGTGAGATCCGTCTGAATCTGGGCGACAAGGCCATTGATATTGCAAAGACACCTGACCTGAAGATGCAGCAGCTTCGCGGCAACTACATCTCCATGATCTTCCAGGAGCCCATGACCGCACTGAACCCTGTTTTCCGCATTGGCGATCAGGTCAACGAAGTTATCATGCTTCACGACGGTGCAGGCAAGACCGAGGAAGACGTGAAGGCTCGTACCATCGAACTGCTGGAGATGGTCGGTATCGCCAACAGTGAAGGCGTTTACAAGATGTATCCCCACGAGCTGTCCGGCGGTATGCGCCAGCGTGTTATGATTGCAATGGCTCTGGCCTGCAACCCCCGTCTGATTATTGCCGACGAGCCTACCACCGCGTTGGACGTTACCATTCAGGCGCAGATTCTCGATCTGCTGGAAAACCTGAAGAACAAGATCAATAGCTCCATCATGCTGATCACCCACGACCTGGGTGTCGTTGCCGGCATGGCTGACTATGTTGTTGTTATGTACGCAGGCCGCATCGTGGAAAAGGGTACTGCAGATGAGATTTTCCACAATCCTGCACACCCCTACACCATCGGCCTGATGGCTTCCAAGCCTGTTGTCGGCAAAAAGGTCGACAAGCTCTATTCCATCCCCGGCAAGGTTCCCAACCCTGTTAATATGCCCAACTACTGCTATTTCAAGGACCGCTGCGAAATGTGTGTGGAAGGCTGCAGCGGTGAGTACCCCTGCCAGATCAGCCTGTCCGAGACTCATAAGGTCAGCTGCTACCGTTACTACGACAAGAAGGAGGACTAATTCATGGCAAAGGATAAGAAGAATATCGTTTGTGAGCAGACGCCTCCTCCCGAGTATGATCCCCAGTATGTTCTGCAGGTCAAGGATCTGAAAAAGTACTTCCCCATCAAGGGCGGTATGCTCTCCGAGACTGTCGGACATGTCAAGGCTGTTGATGGTGTCACCTTCAACCTGAAGCGCGGCACTACCATGGGTCTGGTTGGCGAGTCCGGCTGTGGTAAGACCACCACCGGCCGTGTGATCCTGCGCCTTTCCGGCGAAAAGACCTCCGGTCACGTCCTGTTTAACGGTCAGGAAATTTACGACCTGTCCAGCAAGGAACTGCGTGCACTGCGTCCCAAGATGCAGATTATTTATCAGGATCCTTTCTCCAGCCTGTCCCCCCGTCTGCCCGTTGGTGAGATCATCGGCGAGGCAGTCCGTGAGCACAAGCTGGTTCCCAAGGAAGAGTTCGATGATTATATCGATACCATCATGGATAACTGCGGCCTGCAGCCCTTCCACAAGAACCGCTATCCTCACGAATTCTCCGGCGGTCAGCGCCAGCGTATCTGCATCGCCCGTGCACTGGCTCTGAACCCTGAGTTCATCGTCTGTGATGAGCCTGTTTCTGCACTGGACGTTTCCATTCAGGCACAGATCATCAACCTGCTGAAGGAATTGCAGGAAAAGTACAAGCTGACTTACCTGTTCATCTCCCATGACCTGTCCGTTGTCGAGCATATTTCCGACACCGTCGGCGTTATGTATCTGGGCAATCTGGTTGAGTATTCCGAAACGGAAAAGATCTTCGAAAAGCCCTTGCACCCCTATACCCAGGCGCTGTTCTCCGCAATTCCCATTCCCGATCCCGATTATCAGATGAACCGCGTGATCCTGGAAGGCAACATTCCTTCTCCCGCAAATCCCCCCTCCGGTTGTAAGTTCCATACCCGCTGCAAGGACTGCATGGAAATCTGTAAGCATGCAGCACCCGATTGGAAGGAAGTTGAACCCGGTCACTTCTGCGCCTGCCATTTGTACAACACGCCTGAGCGCACGAAGGAACTGGAAGAGGCAGTGAAGGAATAATGTCCTACCGAAACAATGAGCGGGAACATGAAGATGAGGATGATATCGTCCTGGCACCCATGAATGTGGAAGGCATGCCATGGTACCGCAAGGATTCTTTCGGAGCAGGGAATGGTTCCAAAAAGAAATATGACTACTCCAAAAAGGAAACCTTCTATATCATCCTTGGCACATTGAAAGCATCGCTGCTGATCGCCGGTGCATTCATCGTTGTATTTTTTCTCTTCATTTTACTGCTGACAATGTTCGCATAGTGAGCAACCACCAGTCATATTCTGACTGGTGGTTTTTTCATATTCGGCGAATCGTGTAAAAATATGTTGAAATAGGTAGAGAAATTTGATATAGTTAGCGTATTGCGAAACTGTGGACATATTGAAATTTGACGAGAGGTGCGGCAATGGAGTTTTCCAATCTGTATTATCTGTTTATATTGCTTCCGATGACGATGTTGGTATACTTCCTTATGCCAAACATGCACTGGAAGAACATGGCACTGCTGGGTATCAGTATGCTGTTCTATGCCATGGGCCAGCCGCTGTATCTGATCTTTATGATCGGAATTTCGTATCTGAACTATAAGCTGGGTCTGCGGATCCGCCGTGGTGATAAGTGGAGTATTGCGCTGCCTGTTGCCATTGACCTGTTGGTGCTTGGCATTTTCAAATATCTGGACTTTTTCCTGAGTATGATCGGCGTTGTTGTGGAGCATGGCGTACTGATGAATTTTTACCGCACGATCATTGATGAGCTCAATACCATCGGCTTCTCCATCCAGTACCCCACCACCGTGCTGCCCATCGGTATCTCCTTCTACATTTTCTCCATGATCTCCTATCTTGCAGATGTGTACATGGGAACCGTTAAGATCGAAAAGGATTTCCGCAGTGTGCTGCTGTGCTGGCTGATGTACCCGCAGCTGCTGATGGGTCCCATTGTCCGTTACGAGCAGGTACAGATCGAGCTGCACACCCGTAAAAGCACGCCCCGCATGATCTTTGAGGGCATCCAGCGTTTTACCGTTGGCCTTGCGGAAAAGGTTCTGCTTGCAGATTACTGCGGTCAGGTCATCAGACGTCTGGCAGATATGGACAGTGATACCATGCTCATCGGTGCATGGCTCTCTGCCATCATGTTTACATTCCAACTGTATTTTGATTTCTGCGGCTACTCCAACATGGCCATTGGTCTTGGCCGGATCTTTGGCTTCCGCTATTGCGAAAACTTTGACCTGCCCTATATCTCTAAATCAATCACAGAGTTCTGGCGCCGCTGGCATATGAGCCTTGGTACCTTCTTCCGCGACTATGTGTACATTCCTCTGGGCGGCAACCGAAAAGGAAAGACCCGCCAGATCCTCAATATGCTGGTGGTCTGGGCGCTTACCGGCCTGTGGCATGGTGCCAGCTGGAACTTCGTGCTGTGGGGTATTTACAATTTTGTGCTGCTGACCATTGAAAAGCAGATCATGCCCCAGCTTGAGGATCTGCCTGACCGTTTGCGTAATTTCATGACCATGCTGGCTGTGCTGTTTGGCTGGGTGCTGTTCAGCCATACGGATTTTGCCGAGCTTGGCATTGCCATCAAGGCCATGCTGGGCTTTAACGGGTTTTCTGCAGCGGGCACCGGCACACTGCTGATGAACGCACTGCCTCTGATCGTGGTGTGTATAATTGGCTGTACCAGTCTGCCCAAAACGGTTGGCCAGATTTTTGCCGGTATGTGCGGTATGCGCGGCAAACGCCGTAAGAGCAATGCAATCGATGCCGGAAAGCTCGTGTATGTGGCCGTGTGCTTTGGATTCATCTGCCTGCTGCTCTGGTTGAGCGTTGTTTCCATGGTCGGCACCACCAGCACACCCTCCATCTATGCTGATTTCTGAGAAAGGAGCTACTGATGAAGCGAATCTATACCGCCCTTTCCGGCTTTTTATTCCTGTTTGTGCTGCTGGTAGGCCTGATCTCTACCTTCGATAAGGATGCAACCTTTTCCGAATCCGAGAAACGGCAGCTCAAAACCAAGCCGAAGCTGACCATTTCCGGCCTGCTGGATGGCAACTACTTCAACCAGTACCGGGAGTATTTTGCTGATACATTCCCCAACCGCGAGACGCTGATGAAGAGCAATGTTACATTAAACGGCTTTTACTATTTCGGCGGTCTCGGCTCCGGTGACAATGCCTCTCTGGTCATCGACTTCTCTGCAAATGCAGCGCAGCACGGTGAAGCCCTGAAAGTTACCGAGGATCCCAATGCCACTGCCGGAACGGAGGAAACAGAGCCGGAGAAAAAGCCCACCGAGCCGCTGGCATCTGCTGAGCAGCTTGGCAGCGTTGTCCTGATCGGTGACAGTGCCTTTGACGTTCCCCATGCCGACAATGACCAGATCGTGAAATACGCACAGGCGGTCACTGCCATTGCAGATACGCTGGGCAGTAATGTGAAGACCTTCAGCATGCCCGTTCCCAACTCTGCCGAGTTCTATACCCATAAACAGTATCATACGGGCAAGACCTCTCAGAAGGATATGTTCCAGCTATGCAAGGAGAATCTGGGTGCTAATGTGACCTTTGTGGATGCATACAGCGCCATTGAACCCCATACGGACGAGTACATCTACTTCCGCACCGATCACCACTGGACGCATCTGGGTGCCTACTATGCATATACTGCCCTGTGCGAAAGTGCCGGCTTCACCCCTGTGAACAAGGATGACTTTGCCACCGGAGCGTGGGAGAATTTCGTGGGTTCTCTGTATACCTATGTTGCCAACTATCCTCAGGGTCAGGTTCTGAAGAACAATCCAGATACGGTTCACTACTGGAAACCCAGCGCCAACATCACCACTACCTGCTATAACAGTACATCGCTGACCAATGGCTATGCCATGGGCACCATCTGCCGGGTGGGTGAGGATGTTGATAATAAGTATCTGACCTTTATGGGCGGCGACCATCCTGTTGCTGTCGTAGAAACCGATACGGAAGGCCCCTGCATTCTGGTTATCAAGGAATCCTATGGCAATGCCCTAATTTCCTGGCTGACCAATCACTACAGCAAGATCATCCTGATCGATCCCCGCCAGTATTACGGCAAGAATTCCGACATTGAGCTGGCTGCCTTTGCCGAATCCCAGGGCGTTGACCAGTGCCTTGTTGTGAACTATCCCATGATGCTCAATTCCGATGGTTATACCAGCCTGCTGGAAAAGCTGGTAAAGTAAAATGAAAAATCCCCGATGTGGTTGACCAGACCGCATCGGGGATTTTTCATGAGAAAAGAGAGGTAAGAAAATGAAAAAGAAAGAAAAAATCAATGAAGAAGAAGTGCTATTCACTTCTTGTACTTTTATTATAATGGGGGAGTGTTAAATAATTAAGTGTGAAATTATTAAGGAAATATGAAGTTGCACAAAATGAAAGAATAAAGTGCTGCGCAGGTTGTGAATGTTGCCAATTACCGCTGCAATATAAATTGATGTTTATCGTACAGTCTTCCGGCGTGAATGTAGGGGCGGGCATTGCCCGCCCGCGCAGCAGAAATGCTGCGAATTCGCATTGGTTTTCGGCAAATTCGTGACATTGTACCGCCGGGCGGCGGGTCGCCGCCCCTACGATAGTATCGATAGACTGTGCGCTAAACTGAAATTTATCTACTTTGCCCAATCCGGTAATGCCTCAAAAATTTTCGTTTCACCCTTCCAAGGCAGGGTAATGCGGCAGGAAAACAGCATGGGCGCCGTTGCGGCATCACGGGAACCGTACTTGTGGTCGCCCACCAGCGGAAATCCCCGGCTGGAGAATTGCACCCGAATCTGATGGCTTCGCCCTGTATGCAGACGGATATGTACCAGACTCGTTTCCCCGGTGCTTAGACGATGAAATTCCAACCGGGCGTACTTCACACCCTTGCGTTCCTTTTTAACCACAAACACCTTGTTTTTACGACTGTCCTTGAAGAGAAAATCCTCCCAGTTGCCGGATTCCGGCGGCACACCGTGGACAAGCGCCTCGTACTCTTTAGCCATTGTTCCTTCCTGCACTGCTTTGGAGAGTGCAGCGGCGGCAGCCTTCGTACGGGCATAGACCATCACACCACCCACATTTTTGTCCAATCGGTGGATGGGGAAAATTTCCCCGCCGAGGATCTCTTTCAGTTTGGCAGGCAGCTCCGCTTCGGAATCCAGACCCACCGGCTTGATGCAGGCAACGATGCCCGGATCAGAATATAGAATCGTCATAAGCAACCTCCGAATTTCTTTCGGTTATTATAGCACAGAATCTGCCGTTTTGGAACAGTTGCGCTTGCAACTTTCTGCATTTTGTGTATAATGGGAGAAGACAGACAGGAGGCAGGGATATGACAACGAAAGATTTTCAGAAAAAGCAGCCGCTCATGATTTTTTTGAGCTATTTTGGAAACCATAAAAAGTTATTTGCCATTGATGTAACATGCGCGGTTTTGATTGCAGCCGTTGATCTGGCATTTCCGTTGGTGACCCGCAGTGCCCTTTATGACATGCTGCCGGGACAGATGTATAAGACCTTTTTCACCGTCATGATCGCGGTGGTATGCAGCTATGTACTGCGTTCCTTCCTGCAATACATTGTGGCCTATTACGGCCATACCTTTGGCATCCGTGTGGAGGCGGATATCCGCCGGGATCTCTTCGGCCATATGCAGGAAATGAGCTTCGATTTTTATGATCAGAACCGTACCGGCGTTTTAATGAGCCGGCTCACTTCTGATCTTTTTGAGCTGACAGAGCTTGCGCACCATGGCCCGGAAGACTTATTGACATCCACCCTTACCATCATTGGTGCGCTCGTTGTTATGGGTTCGATCCGCTGGCAGCTGGCAGTGGTGGTGGCGCTGACGATTCCGGTGTTTCTTGTTGTGGTCATGACCATGCGCCGCAGCATGGGAGCTGCTTCCCGCGCAGCCAAGGAAAAGACGGCACACATCAATCAGGAAATCGAAAGCAGCCTGTCGGGTTTCCGTACTGCCAAGGCCTTTGCCAATGAGGAAACGGAAAACGCCCGCTTCACAGCAGCAAACGAACAGTTCAAGACTTCCAAGCGGGAATTCCATAAGGCCATGGGCCGCTTCCACAGCAGCGTGGAGTTTTTCCTGTGCAGTCTCAATGTGATCATCATCGGCATCGGAGGTTTCTATGTGATGCGTGGTGAAATGGACTACCGGGATTTGCTTACGTTCTGCCTGTATATTTCCTCTTTTGTAAGCCCAATGCGCAAGCTCTCCAGCTTTTCGGAGATGTTTGCCAATGGTTTTGCTGGTCTGAACCGTTTTGCTGCCATTATGCGCACCGAGCCCACCATTCAGGACAAGCCGGATGCTGCGCCTTTAACGGATGTAAAAGGTGCCATCAAAGTTGAGAATGTATCTTTTGCTTATGACGACAAGCTGGATGTCCTCCGCGATGTCAGTCTGGATGTACAGCCCGGTGAGACCATTGCCATTGTCGGCCCCTCCGGCGGCGGTAAGACCACACTTTGCCAATTGATTCCCCGCTTCTACGATGTGGATTCCGGCAGTATTTCCATTGATGGCCGGGATATCCGGGATGTAACTCAGAAATCCATCCATGAGAACATCGGCATCGTGCAGCAGGATGTGTTCCTCTTTGCGGATACGATCTTTGAAAATATCCGCTACGGTAAACCCGATGCGACCATGGAGGAAGTGGTGGAAGCAGCCAAGCGGGCGGAGATCTATGACGACATTCTGGCGATGCCGGGTGGCTTTGAGACCTATGTGGGTGAGCGTGGAACGCTTCTTTCCGGTGGTCAAAAGCAGCGCGTTGCCATTGCCCGCATCTTCCTGAAAAACCCGCCCATCCTGATTCTGGATGAGGCGACCTCTGCGCTGGATTCCGTTACGGAAGCAAAGATCCAGCGGGCATTTGACAACCTGTCCATCGGCAGAACTACGCTGATCATTGCCCACCGGCTTTCCACCATCCGCAGTGCCAACCGCATTGTGTCCATTGCAGACGGCATTATTACCGAATGCGGCACTCATGATGAGCTTCTGCAAACAGATGGCATCTATGCCGCATTGTATAAAACCCAGAACGCCATGGCCTTGGAAGCACTCAAATAAACCGACACCGCCGCAGAAATCTCTGCGGCGGTGTTTTATGGCAGAAAAGGCTTCTGTAAAGTCTGTGCCAGATAGGCTACAAAGTCAGGCAGTGTCAGTTCAGAACCGGTATGGGGGATTGATTCCCATAATAAGCGCACTTGCGGATCGGTGCTTTTCTGTCCCTCACAAATCGCCTGAGTAATTTTGCCGCAGATTTCCGCAGGGGTGCTGTCATAGGCACGAGCAACCAGCGCCAGCATTTCGTCAAATTCGATGTCATCCATGAAATCGCCTCCTGTATTGCATTATAGCATATTGTGAACAACTCCACAATATTGAAATGTATGATTTTTTTCTATAATGTAAATAATTCACAGGAAAGCAGGTGCGGCGATGCTGAATTATTCCCCCTTGTGGCGGACAATGGAAGAGAAAGGCATCAGCCAGTACCGTCTGCTGAAATCCGGGATTGACAACAAAACGTTGGATGCACTGAAAAAAGGGAACAACATTACGCTCCTGACGTTGGAAAAAATCTGTACGATTCTGGAATGTACACCCAATGATGTGGTTCGATTTGAAAAATAACAGCCGGCTTATGTCAAGCCGGCTGTTGATGTTAGAATGAAAAATTGATGTTTATCGCGCTGTGTGCCGTGGATAACGTAGGGGCGACCATTGGTCGCCCGTGCAGCAGAATGTTTCGCATTCGCATCGGATTTCGGCGAATTCGTAACAGACAACCGCAGCGGGCGGGCAATGCCCGCCCCTACATTCACAATCGAAACAGCGCGATAAGCTGAAATTTGAACGCAGAAAAGCGGCTGCCATGGCAGCCGCTTTTTACGTTACATCTTCTCCGGCGCGGAGAAGCCCAGAATGTAGATACACTGTTCGAGGATATTCTTTGCCAGCGCGATCAGAGAAATATAGCCGGCTTTCAACTCCTCATTTTCTTCGGTCAGAATGCGGGTCTCGTGGTAGAACTTGTTGACGGCACCTGCCAGTTCGTAGATATAGGCGCAAATCATGTTGGGCGCGGCAGCGTTCAGCGCGGCCTCCATGGTGGGGCCGAACTTGGTAATGGACAGCATCAGATCCTTGGCAAAGGCGTTTGCGGGAAGCTGGATGGGAAGCTGCTCCCATACACCGTAACGGTTCAGAATAGACTTGATACGGACGATGGTATAGAGGATATAGGGGCCGGTGTTGCCTTCAAAAGCGGCAAAACGCTCCATGTCGAAGTTGTAATCCTTGGTGGGCTGGTTGCTCAGGTCGCCGTACTTCAGGGCAGCCAGGGCAATTTTTGCAGTGGTATCCTCCACTTCGTCCTCACCGACGATCTTGTTTTCTACAACCTTGCCGCGGACAAAATCGGTCATATCCTTGATCAGCTGCTCCAGACGCAGGGTACCACCATCACGGGTCTTGAAGGGCTTGCCATCCTTGCCGTTCATGGTGCCATGACCGATGTGCTGCAGCGCCGTATCAGCGCGTACGATACCGGACTTCCTGGCGGCGCGGAAGACCTGCTCAAAGTGCAGGTTCTGGCGCTTGTCGGTGACGTAGAGCATCTTATCGGGATTCCAGTCCTGCATACGCTGCACCATAGTTGCAAGGTCGGTGGTTGCATAAATTGCAGAACCGTCAGACTTGATGAGGATCATGGGAGGAACTTCCTTCTTGTCGCCCTCTTCGGCAACGGGAATGACCCATGCACCCTCACTCTGGACTGCGAAGCCCTTTGCCTTCAGCTCCTCGACCATGGCGGGGATGTAGGGGTCGGCATCACTTTCACCCAGCCACTTTTCATAGTGGACATCCAGATTGTCGTAGTTCCGGTGCAGGTCAGCCAGGGAAATGCGCATCATGTGATTCCAGACAGCCCGGTAGCCCCGGCGGCCCTGCTGCAGTTCCAGCGTTGCAATATGTGCCTTTTCTGCAAATTCAGGATCCGTCTTCTTGCCCGATGCGGTGGGATAAATCTCTTCCAGCTCGCTGAGGATAAAGGGTGCCTCTTCGGGATAGTCCCCAGTGAAGTCGGGATCGAAGTAGGGAAGATCAGGCTGGCGCTCCTGCAGCTCTGCGATGACCAGACCCATCTGCAGACCCCAGTCACCCAGGTGAATGTCACCGATGGCGTTGTAGCCCATAAAGGCATGCAAACGCTTCAGTGCTTCGCCGATGATGGCAGGACGCAGGTGGCCGATGTGCAGGGGCTTTGCCACGTTTGCGCCACCGTAGTCCACCACGATGGTTTTACCAGTGCCTACCTTCTGCACGCCGAAATCCTCAGCGGTGCGCATCTCTTCCAGATAATTCTGCAGGAATGCGCCGGAAAGCTTCAGGTTGATGAAACCGGGCATCACGGCTTCGACCAGGTCGTAGTCGTTTGCGTCCAGTTGAGCGACCACTTCGTTTGCGATCTTGATGGGGGCGCACTTATACTGCTTGGCGGCAGCCAGTGCACCGTTGCACTGGTATTCACACAGGTCAGGCCGGTTGGACAGGTTCACGCGGCCAAAGGCTGCCTCGTAACCTGCGGCAACAAACGCAGCCTGCATTTTGGCGGTGATAATGTCGAGAATTTTCTCCATTACTGATTCTCCTTCTGCTTCTTCTGATCCATCCAGTACAGGTACTCATCATAGGTACCGTAGCGGTCTACGATGGTGCCGTCGCTCTGGAAGGCGATAACACGGTTACAGGTGGATTCCAGCATCTCATGGTCATGGGAGGCCAGCAGCACCACGCCGGAGAAGGCTTCCAGACCTTTGTTGACCGCCTGGATGGATTCCATATCCAGATGGTTGGTGGGCTGATCCAGCAGAACAACGTTGGCGCCACTGAGCATCATCTTGGAGAGCATGCAGCGAACCTTTTCACCACCGGAGAGAACGTGAACCTGCTTGAACACATCTTCGTTGCCAAAGAGCATACGACCCAGGAAGCCGCGCAGATACACATCGTCCTTCTTGGCGCTGTACTGGCGCAGCCAGTCCACCAGCTCCATGGTGTTGCCCTCAAAGTAGGGGGAATTGTCCTTGGGAAGATAGCTGCGGACAGTGGAGATGCCCCACTTGATACTGCCCTCATCGGGTTCCAGCTCGCCCATGAGGATTTGGAACAGGGCGGTCTGTGCCTTCTCGTTCTCGCCGACAAATGCGATCTTATCGTTGCGACCAACGGAGAAGTAGACCTTATCCAACAGCTTTTCACCATCGACGGTAACGGAAACATCCTTAACGGTCAGAATGTCCTTACCCAGCTCGCGTTCCGGCATGAAGCCCACGAAGGGGTAGCGGCGGGTAGAGCAGGGCATTTCTTCGACCGTCAGCTTGTCCAGCAGCTTGCGGCGGGCAGTTGCCTGCTTGGCCTTACTCTTGTTGGCGGAGAAGCGCTGGATGAACAGCTGCAGCTCTTCAATCTTTTCCTGATTCTTCTTGTTCTTGTTGCGGATCATGGCCTGCACCATCTGGGAGGACTCGTACCAGAAATCGTAGTTGCCCACGTACATCTTGATCTTGCCGTAGTCAATATCGACGGTGTGGGTGCAGACGGTGTTCAGGAAGTGGCGGTCATGGGAAACAGCGATGACCATGCCGGGGAAGTCCAGCAGGAAATCCTCCAGCCAGTTGATGGCCTCAATATCCAGGTTGTTGGTAGGCTCGTCCAGCATGACGATGTCGGGGTTGCCGAACAGCGCCTGTGCCAGCAGGATCTTGACCTTCAGACGGGGATCAACGCTTGCCATCAGGTCATAGTGCATATCGGTGGGGATGCCCAGTCCCTGCAGCAGGCGGGATGCGTCGGATTCAGCCTCCCAGCCGCCCATCTCTGCAAATTCTGCCTCCAGATCGGCGGCACGCAGGCCGTCCTCATCGGAAAAATCGGGCTTTTCGTAGATGGCGTCCTTTTCCTTCATCACATCATACAGATGCTGGTTGCCCATGATGACGGTGTCCATGACGGTAAATTCGTCGTAAGCGTTCTGGTTCTGCTTCAGCACGGACATGCGCTTGTCGGGATCGACAACGACGCTGCCATTGGTGGATTCCAGCTCACCGGTGAGGATGCGCAGGAAGGTAGATTTGCCGGCACCGTTGGCACCGATGATGCCATAGCAGTTGCCGGGGAGGAACTGGAGGTCAACGTGCTGGAACAGCCACTGACCGCCGAACTGCATACCAAGATTAGATACTGTAATCATTATTTGCTCCTTATATATACATTTTTATTATTCACAGACAGATGGTGCAGGATATGCAAGGCATAATCCCACACATACTTATACATCATAATCATATCACATTTTTACAAATAATCAATCACGGATTTGCACATTTTATATGAAACAAATTGATGTTTATCGCACCATGTGCCGTGGATAACGTAGGGGCGACCATTGGTCGCCCGCGCAGAGAAATGTTGCGAACTCGCATTGGATTTCGGCGAATTCGTAACATTGTACCGCCGGGCGTGTTGCAGAGCGCAGCGAATTAAAATAGGTCGATTGCC
>JAFYLN010000128.1 GCA_017537045.1 Oscillospiraceae bacterium
GTCAACACCCAACTGCTCAAAGGTGATTACATCGTCTTTCTTGTCTGCGGCAAGGAGCTTATCCAGTCTGGCTTCCAGAGATTTTCTGGTTTTCTCCATCTGTTTGATGGTAAAGTTTTCGCCACGCTGCCATTTCAGTTCTGCGATTGCACCCTCGATCTCGTCAATCTGCTCTCGCAGCTGTCGTTCCTGTCTTTCCGCAGAAAGAGGAATACGCTCGAACTGGCTGTGACCGATGATAACTGCATCATAGTCGCCGGTTGCGATACGGGCGCAGAACTTCTTACGGTTTGCGGTCTCAAAATCTTTCTTCGTGGCAACAAGCAGTTTTGCACTCGGATAGAGGTGCAGGAACTCATTTGCCCATTGTAAGGTCAGATGGTTCGGAACGACAAACATGGATTTCTGGCTCAGGCCAAGTCGTTTGCTCTCCATAGCCGATGCTGCCATTTCAAAAGATAGCGATAGGTAATCGTTTGGGCGGGATATGCAGCCGCAGGCTGCATATCCGTTTCTCCAGATTTTCCCCCGCTCCAAACCGTGCGTGACAGTTTCCCATCACACGGCTTTCCATCGTCAGCAATTTTTATGACAATCTATACATCAAACAGATTTGCCCTTTAGAAAACGAGTTCCGGCATTTCCGCCATCACACGAAGCTTATTGAGCTTTGCCAACTGCTTTTTGTCGGGATTCAGCACTTTCAGGTATTTTCGGATAGTACACTCATTACAGGAATGAATGAGGATATGAACCACATCGGAAACAATAATCAGGTTTTGGTAGCTGTCATTGCCACCCAGCACCAACGGCTTTTTGTGGTGACAGTCCACTTGATTTGCGTCCAGTTCCGCACCGGAAACAGCACATTTTCCTTTCTGCGCAACATAGAGTGCAATGCGGTTGTCGTTATACTCCACACTCTGCTTACCACACGGATTGTTCATCAGATAATAAAGGACTGCCATATTGATACCGGCAAGATTCTTGTGAATCTCAGTCCGACCCTCCGGCGTGTACTTGTTTACCCGGCTTTTCTTATCCATGGGTACTCTATGCTGAACATAGGCAATCGGGACGATGGCGTGACCATTCAGATAACGCACCTCCCGGCTCGTACCGTACTTCTCCTTGATATACCAGTTTGTGATTTGACCTTTCTTTTGCAGTCTGTGCTTTAATCTGTTGTAAAGGCTCTTTTTGACATCGAAAGCGATTTTGTGAAAGTCGATATTTACATGAGTTGCAATGCTGTAATAGTTATGAACGCCTATGACATAGGAATTGTATTTCTGTATCAGACGGTATTCCATTCCTGGGTCATAGGTATGCCGTATCTGCCCAATGATTTCCTTGCTTTTCTCCCGGATTTTCAGTAAAGCCTTGTCCTTGATATGCGCTTCTACTACATACCTCGGCTGTCCGTCCGGCTTCTTTCCCTTTGTTCGGACTTTTAACTTAAAGCCCAGAAATTCAGAATAATGGCGTTTCAAATTTACGATCTTTGATTTCTCCGGGCTGATTTCCAACCCAAGACGATCCAAGAGCCATTGTTTTGTAGCAGCAAACAGCTTGACTGCATCTGACCGCTTTTTGCAAAAGATTTTGAAATCATCTGCATAGCGGACAACATAGCACTCTTTCAGATTTGTGTAGTTGCGCAGAGTTCGGATTGTATTGCTTTTGTCGGGAGTACCATTCGCATAGATTCTGTGTACATAGTTCTTTTTAGTAGGCATTTCCTCCCATTGGCTGACAATCCACCAATCCAGTTCATTCAGGACGATGTTTGACAGCAGAGGGGATATGATGCCACCTTGTGGTGTACCTTTTTCCGGAAAGCCGATTCCTGCCACCTCTGCCTTTAACATGGCAGAAATGATAGACAACAGCTTTTTATCCCGGATACCGAGTGTCCACATCTGTTTTAGCAGTTTTCCGTGGTTAACATTGTCAAAGAAAGACTTAATATCTATATCAATGACATAGTGGCAACCGACGTTCTGTATCATTCTTTCCGCTTGGGCAATGGCATTTTCCGCACTATGGTTTGGTCTGAAACCATTGCTTCGCTTGAAGAATTTCGCTTCACAGATAGGTTCTAATACTTGCAGAATACATTGCTGAATGAGCCTGTCCATAATCGTGGGTATTCCAAGGGGACGGGTTTTCCCGTTATCCTTTGGTATCTCCACTCTGCGGACAGCATTAGGAACATACCAGTCCAGTTTGCGCTGAACATGGGCAACCAGAACATTTTCGTTCCATTTGTTCAAATCGCTTATTGTCTTGTTATCCACACCAGCCGTCCGACTGCCGCTGTTCTTTCGGATATTCCTGTATGCCAATTTGATGTTTTCGGGGCGTTTTATCAGTTCCACAAGATTGCAGAACCGCTGTCCCTTGATACTTGCGGCATACAGTTCATCGAAAACAAGCTGCATATCGTAGTATTCGGAGTTGCGGATTTTCTGTTTCTTTAAGGGTTTCTTCTTGTTTGCCAAAGTCAGGTACTTTCCTCCTTACAAGAGGATTTCGCTTTTCTTAGTCATACTCGAACCTTTGTGTTTGTATAGTTCTCAATTTATTGATTGCTGACGACTAATGGCCATCCCTCCACCGTGTTTCCACGGTTTCATCGGTACTATGCCATCTCTCTCAACTGGATAAAGGATTGTTATACGCAATGCGATTTCCAATCCAACACCTCATAGCCTGTAACCGGCTCCGTGTTCCAGTCTTTCCACGTTCCAATATTCCTATCTGTACATATCTGCCCTTAGGTGTCCCTCTGAGCCTGTATGCAGCACAATTTGTGCGGCGGTGCCTGTAACACCGCAAGGACTTTCATAGTAAAAATTCTTACTCATCCTCACATACTTCCGTAATCGGAAAGGAGCATTTCTGCTCCTGCGCTTTTTAGACCCGTACATTCGGGATTTCGTCAGTCATCCATGACATTCTGACCATAGGCAGTTTATAGACCTCCGGCGTATCATACACATATCCCACCTCTGGGACACTTTCCACGGCACAACCCGTTTGGGTGCATTTCCGCCGACTTTAGCGAGCGTTATACCGTAGCCCTTGTTACAGAGAGCTACCGCATATCGCAGTTTATAAGGTAGGCGTTTCAGGGCGTTACCCCATCATTCCACCTATCGGAATATTAGTTCTCCAAGTCTTTTCAGGGACTCCTTTCAAATTCCCGATTCTATTGTTAGCTGACTTGTGCGTAACCTTTTCAGTTACGAACGTGTCGCATGGTGCAGTCGCCACAAGCATCGTGATGCTCGGCACACTCAACCTCACAAAACGGGCAATCATCTGGAAACCAACAGATAACATCATCGTGATGATGATGCGGCAATATCGATGTAGCCATCAATACCGCCATCGCCACCATAGTCATTACTGCTGATACAAATCTTTTCAAATCCAAAACTACCCGTTTTTTCAGTGTGTTACACCTCTGTTATATCCTCGCAAAGTTAGGGATTTTTTCTCAAAATATTCACATTATCACCAACATTTTAA
>JAFYLN010000013.1 GCA_017537045.1 Oscillospiraceae bacterium
ATCTTCGTTCCCGCTTCCCAGTCCGGCGTTGCCAAGGGCGGCGACATGGCTGGTCAGGTCGGCAAGACTGTTCAGCTGAAGGTCACTGAAGTCAACCGCGCACGCCGCCGTGTCATCGGCTCCATCCGCGCTGTTTCTTCCGAGGCCCGCAAGGCTGCTCAGGAGAAGATCTGGGCTGAGATCGAAAATGGCAAGAAGTACCACGGCACTGTCAAGTCCCTGACTTCTTACGGCGCATTCGTCGACATCGGCGGTGTTGACGGCATGGTTCACGTTTCCGAGCTGAGCTGGAACCACATCAAGACTCCTGCTGAGGTTGTCAAGGTTGGCGACGAGATCGACGTTTACGTCATCTCCTTCGACCCCGAGAAGCACAAGATCTCTCTGGGCTACAAGACCGCTGAGATGAACCCCTGGAACCAGTTCATGACAAACTATCAGATCGGCGATGTCGTCGATGCCAAGGTCGTGAAGCTGATGACCTTCGGTGCATTTGCAGAAATCCTGCCCGGCGTTGACGGCCTGATCCACATCTCCCAGATCGCTGACAAGCGCATCGGCAAGCCCGAGGATGTTCTGTCCGAGGGTCAGGATGTCAAGGTCAAGATCACCGATGTTGATGCAGAGAACAAGCGTATCTCCCTGTCCATCCGCGCGCTGCTGGAAGAGCAGGCTGCTGAGACTGAAGAAGTCGCTGAGTAATTTTCAAACGGATACCGGGGGCGCGAATACCGTCCCCGGTACTTTTTATCGTGAGGTGTTTGATATGATCAACGGTGTTATGCACATTGTTGCGGCTGTTTTATTTGCGGTTATTGCGATCAAAGAAGGTGTCAGTATCATCTGGCTGGGCATTGCGGCTGTTTATCTGGTCACCGGTATCATCAATCTGGCGGTTCACGCGCTGAAGATTCGCAAAATCGAGAAAGCTGCAAAGAAGGCAGAGCAGAATAATCAGAAGACCGTTTCCCAAACCGTAGAACAAGATGCAACAGCAGGAGGTTAATTTATGGTCAAGCATATCGTTTTATACACCCTGAAGGAAGATGTCAATAAGGACGAAGCAGTCGGCATCATTGCATCTGTGCTGGAGCCGCTGGTAGGCAAGATTCCCGGCCTGCTGCATCTGGAAGTCCGCCGTGCCTTCAATGGCATGGATTATGCCCTGTACTCCGAATTTGAAAGCCGTGAGGCACTGGAGTTCTATGCGTCCCATCCGCTGCATCAGGAGGCAAAGTCCCATTTCTTCCATTTCCTGGCTACCCGTGTGGCAGCCGATTATGAAGCATAAGGAGCAAGATCAATGAAAGCGATTGTTACTGTTGTCGGCAAGGATCAGGTTGGCATCATTGCTGCTGTCTGTGTCAAGCTTGCTGAGTATAATGTCAATGTTCTGGATATCAGCCAGACCGTCATGCAGGGCTATTTTACCATGATGATGGTGGTGGACGTGTCCGCAGCCACACTGCCGCTGGCAGAGCTGGTGGTGCTCATGGAGCAGATGGGCAAGGAGCGCGGTCTCTCCATCCGCCTGCAGCGCGAAGATATTTTCGAAGCGATGCACCGTATCTGAGGTAGTGCCATGTTCAGTCAGAAGGATATTTTAAAAACCCTCGATATGATCGACAAACGGCATCTGGACATCCGTACCATCACCATGGGCATCAGTCTGCTGGACTGCTGCGATACGGATCTTGACCGCTGCTGTGAGAAGATCTACAAAAAAATCACCACCTGCGCAAAAGACCTTGTAAAGGTGGGCTGTGATATTGAAAAAGAATTCGGCATCCCCATCGTCAACAAGCGTATTTCCGTTACCCCCATTGCACTGGTTGCCGGCTCCTGTGAGACCGATTCCTATGTCAAGATCGCCCAGACTATGGATGCCGCCGCAAAAACCTGTGGTGTCAACTTCATCGGCGGCTTTTCTGCGCTGGTGCAGAAGGGCGCAACAAGCGGCGACTGGAAGCTGATCCGCTCCATTCCCGAGGCCATGGCCACCACCGAGCGTGTCTGTGCCAGCGTCAATGTGGGCTCCACCAAGGCTGGCATCAACATGGATGCCGTGGCTGAAATGGGTCGTATCATCAAAAAAACCGCGGAGATCACCGCTGATAACGACGGTCTCGGCTGTGCCAAGCTGGTGGTGTTTGCCAATGCCGTGGAGGACAATCCCTTCATGGCCGGTGCGTTCCACGGTGTGGGCGAGCCGGAATGTGTCCTGAACGTGGGCGTTTCCGGCCCCGGCGTGGTCTACCATGCCCTGCAGAGCGTGAAGGGTCAGCCCTTTGACGTGGTTGCAGAAACCATAAAAAAGACCGCCTTCCAGATCACCCGCATGGGTCAGATCGTTGGCCAGGAGGCATCCAAGCGTCTGGGTGTGCCCTTTGGTATCGTGGATCTGAGCCTTGCACCCACACCTGCCGTGGGCGACTCCGTTGCCCGCATTCTGGAGGAGATGGGACTGGAAGTCTGCGGCACCCATGGTACCACCGCAGCCCTTGCCCTGCTCAATGATGCTGTCAAAAAGGGCGGCGTGATGGCATCCAACCATGTTGGCGGCCTGTCCGGTGCGTTCATCCCCGTGTCTGAGGACGAGGGTATGATCGCCGCAGCGGAATGCGGCACCCTGACCCTCTCCAAGCTGGAAGCCATGACCTGTGTCTGTTCCGTGGGTCTGGATATGATCGCCGTTCCCGGTGATACCAGTGCCGCTACCATCTCTGCCATCATTGCAGATGAAGCAGCCATCGGCATGATCAATACAAAGACCACCGCCGTCCGCATCATCCCCGCCCCCGGTAAAACTGTGGGCGACCGTGTGGAAATGGGCGGCCTGCTGGGCAGCGCACCCGTCATGCCCGTGACCGGAGATTCTGCGGCAGAATTTGTTGCCCGTGGCGGACGCATCCCCGCTCCCATCCAGAGCCTGAAAAACTGAGCGGGGGGGAAAATACCATGAGAATCTATGTGGCAAGACACGGGCAGACCGAATGGAACGCCCTGAATAAGACCTGCGGCACGACGGATCTGCCTCTCAATGAGCTTGGCCTGCAGCAGGCAGAGGAACTGGCGGATAAGGTAGAGGATCTGGGCATTGACCTGATCATTTCCTCCACCCTGATCCGCGCGCAGCAGACCGCAGCCGCGGTTTCCCGCCGCATCGGTGTTCCGGTCGTGACGGACAGCCGCATTGTAGAGCAGAATTACGGCATTTACGAGGGCAAAGACCGCAAAGACCCCGGTTTTCTGGAAAACAAGCGCCATTTTGCCTACCGCTATCCCGGCGGCGGTGAATCCATGATGGATGTGGCATACCGCATTTTCGGCTTTCTGAATGACCTGAAACAGAAGTATCCTGACAAAACGGTGCTGATCGTCTGCCATGGTGGTGTCTGCCGCCTGTTCCGAGCCTATTTTGAAAACATGACCAACGATGAGTATTATCATTATTCCGAACCCAATGGGGCAGTGAGAGAATACGAACTGTAAAACGGTTTAAATTTCAGTTTATCGTTCTGTTCCGGTTATGAATGTAGGGGCGGCGACCCGCCGCCCGGCGGTACAATGTTACGAATTCGCCGAAAACCAATGCGAAATCGCAACATTTCTCTGCGCGGGCGACCAATGGTCGCCCCTACGTTATCCACGGCACATGGTGCGACAAACATCAATTTGAACAACAAATTTCAATACAAAAGCACCGGACGAAAGTCCGGTGCTTTACTTCATGCTTTCTTCCTGTTTGTCAATCCGGCAATGTAGTCCAGAGAGACTTTGTAAAATTTTGCAAGTGTGATGGCATGGTGAAAGGGTATTTCACGGTCACCGCGCTCATAGAGGGAATATTGCTGTGTCGTGATACCAAGAACCTCGGCCACATTCTTTTGAGCCAAATCAGCGTCCTCTCGAAGATCTTTTATTCGTTGATAATACATGATGCATACCTTCTTTATGATTGTACAAAAAAGTATATCATGCAAATAAATGAATACTTGACAAAATCATTCGAATGAATGATAATGTTATCATCTATTCGAATGAAAAGAGGTGAACAATATGAACCCGTATATCGAGCGATTAAAAGAGGAACTGGATAAAAATCCGCCCTGTTATGGCTATATGGCGGCACACTCCCTGCTGGACATGCTGTATATGTGGTATGTGGAGTGGAATCCCATCACCAGTGAGCAGATCAGGCAGGATTTTTTTGAACTGGAAGCCTACTTTACCGGCTGCACAGAAAAACAGGTGGATGAAGTCATTAACATTATCACCCGCCTTTGCCAGAGCCATGAACGTCTGGCCTTTCTGGAGGGTCTGCGCGTAGGCATCCGCCTGGCACATGAATTGTAAAAAAGAGCACAGGACGTTAGGCGGGTGTCCGTAAAACGGTTAACGGAGCGTATCGATATCGATGCGCTCAGTTTCGTATATGGTTTGCGAGCAGCCTTGGCTCTCCCTTTGGGAGAGCTGTCACCGCAGGTGACTGAGAGGGCCTTGAAGTCGATTTTGAATGGCCATGTCAATTTGTTCGCACACACCACGAAAATCTCTGTCGATCTCCCGGTTGGAAAAACGCAAAACCTCCAAGTCAAGTGCTTCTAAGAATACAGATCGCTCAGAATCATAGGCCAACCCCTGAGGTTCATAATGTTGGGAGCCATCCACCTCAATGACCAATTGTGCAGATGCGCAATAAAAATCTACAATAAATCTGCCGATGATTCGCTGCTTGTAAATTTTCGCTGGGTATTTGCGGAGGAAAAGATACCACAGCTTGCGTTCATGGGGCGTCAGTTCCCTGCGAAGCCGCCAGGCATTCTCCAATTGGCTATTATCTTTTGGTATGGTCATATTTGCCCTCTCCGTCCTCGCTTCGCTCGGCCACCTCTCCCAAAGGGAGAGGCAAGCCCCTCTCAGTCGGCTTCGCCGCCAGCTCTCCCAAAGGGAGAGCCAAGGGGCACTACACCCAAACGGTGTATAGAAGTGCGCTCTTTTATCTGTTCGATATGTTGCAATTCACTTATTACTTTATTCGCTTGGATAAATGAAGTTCACTATCATCCGTATATCCTAGTTTTGAGTACAATGATTGGGCGGCATTATTCTCGGTTCCTGTGAGCAGTTCATATTTATGAAGAGGAAAGTTTTTGCCGCAATAAGCCTCAGCAAAAGAAATCATTTGACTAGCAATACCTCTTTGTCTGTATGCGGGACGAACATATACTTCTGTGATTTCTGGCATATATTCATCGTAACAGAATGACTTTTTCAATTGTACACATACAAAGCCAGTCAATATACCGTTTTCATTATCGACAACGACTACTTCCTGTTGATTATACATAAGAGAATTCCGAATGTTATCAATGGTTGTTTCGCCTGCACCATTGAACTCGTCATTAAGTAGCTGTAATTGTTCAGCATCATTTACAGTTGCTATTCTTACCATAATGATGTCTCCAAATTTGCGATGTATCTAATTGTTTTAATATTTTATCACATTACTGTAAGATATACAAGGATAGTCCCGGCAGAAAGGTCTGTCGGGACTGTAACTGTTTTACGGATGCCCGCCGTTCGTCCGGTGCTCTCATTTACTTTGCAGACAAATCCACACTTCTTCTGAGCATGCTCATGGCAGGCACCTGTTTGGGCAGCTGCAGATAGAACTTCATCTGGGGCGTTCTGGGTTCTTCCAGAGGGTTGCCCTCTATGTCCGTCATATTCTCAGGTGTGGCCGCAAAGGGGCGCAGATCGGGTCCAACGACTTCCAGTGCATCACCGGCGCGGAACTTGTTGTTCAGGCTGCACAGTGCGAGGCCGTTTTCGTCACATTCCTCGACCTTGGCAACGATCTGCCACTGACGTATGTAGCGGGAATTTTCCACATACTGACCCGGCTCGCCGTAATAGAAGCCGGTGGAGTAGATGCGGTGGGACACATGATCCACCTCGTCCCGCCAGACCTTGTCGATCTCGCGGCCTGCATAAATATCGTCGATCACATGACGGTATGCGCCGGTGACGATGGCAGCGTAGTAAGCGGATTTTGCCCGGCCTTCGATCTTGATGCAGTCGATGCCCGCGTCGATCAGGTCTTTCAGATGGTCGATGGTACACATATCCCGGGAATTGAGGATGTATGTGCCCTTTTCGTCCTCGTAAACGGGGAAGTACTCCCCAGGACGCTTTTCCTCCATCAGGGCGTACTGATAACGGCAGGGCTGGGCACAGGCACCGCGATTACTGTCGCGCCCGGTCATATAATTGCTCAGCAGGCAGCGGCCGGAATAGCTGACACACATGGCACCGTGGCCGAAGGTCTCGATCTCCAGCGCGGGATCGACCTTTTTGCGGATCTCCGCAATTTCTTTCAGACTGCATTCCCGCGCCAGCACCACCCGCTTGGCACCCAGGTCAAACCAGCTCTGGGCGCATTCGTAGTTGGCAATGGACTGCTGGGTGGAAATATGCCGCTCGCAGCGGGGGGCATATTTGCCAGCCAGCATAAACGCGCCCAAATCTGCCACGATCAGCGCATCCACGCCTGCGTCATCGAGCTGTTCCAGATACTCCGGCAGGTGTGCAACTTCATCGTTGCGGGGCATGGTATTCACCGTCACATGGGCTTTCACACCGTGATCGTGGGCATATTTGACCGCAATGGGCAGCTCCTCGGGGGTGAAATTCCCCGCGAAGGAGCGCATACCAAAGCTGGTACCGGCCAGATATACGGCATCCGCACCGTAAAGCACGGACATTTTCAGCCGTTCCATATCACCGGCAGGGCTGAGTAATTCCAGTTTTCTCATACATCAACCACCCCAATATTTTTCAACCTTTTTGTCATGTTCTGCCAGAGAGGTGGAGAAATCATGCACACCGTTTTGGGGATCCAGAACGTAGTAGTAATAAGAAGTGCTTTCGGGATTCAGTGCAGCCTCGATGCTTGCAAGACCGGGGTTTGCGATGGGGCCGGGGGTCAGGCCTGTGTTGGTATAGGTGTTGTAGGGGCTGTCCACGGTCATATCCTCGGAAGTCAGGTCGCTCTTGCCGCCCAGTGCATAGATCACCGTTGCATCGATGTTCAGGTAACGGGGGGTATTTCCCCAGTTGAACAGACGGTTGTAGATGACCGACGCGATCTTGTAGCTTTCCTGATTAGTTGCAGTTTCTTTTTCAATCAAAGATGCAACGTTCACAACATCGCGGATATCAAACTGGTTGGCAGCAATGAATTCCTCGCTGTCACCATTACCCCGCATCATTGCGCTCAGATGCTCGTTCAGCGCAGGGATCTGGGCACGGATCTGCTCATTGACACGGTATTCAAAACCATCCAGCATCTTTTCCAGTGCCGCTCTGGGGGTGCTGTTTTCGTAGAAATCGTAGGTGTCGGGGAAGAGGAAGCCTTCCAGACAGTATTTATCTCCCCGTGCAACGCCCTCAAGGAACCAGTATTCGGACAGGTCACCCTCTGCTGCCCATTTTTCCAGATCGGCAGCCTTGCAGATACCCTTTTCTTCCAGCAGGGCGAAAATCTGGCGGCAGCTATAGCCTTCGGGAATCAGCACATCCTCCACAACAGCGCGGGCACCGGAGCGGGGGGACATCTGACTGACCAGCGCATGATAGTCATAGATTGTATTCAGAGTGAAAGTGCCGGTGGTAATATCCTCCTCGGCATCCGTCAGGTCGGCATACAGCAGGAACAGCTCGGGATACCGCACCAGACCTGCGCCGTGGAGCTTCTTGGCAATGGACTCCATATTGTCCTCTGTTGTAACGGAAATGGTCACATCCTTGTCCTCGCGGCCGAAAGCCAAAACGTCGGCAGCGCAGACCCATAAAAACCGGCCGAGCGTGGTGCCAATGGCAACAATGATCAGCAGCCAGACAGCAGTTGCAAGGATGTGGGGGATTCCCAACAGGCCGGGACCCTTTTTGCGCTTGGGGCGGCCCTTGCGGATGGTGCGCTCTTTCTGTTCCGGCACTGCTTCCCTGACTGGTTCCGGCTCTTCGTTCGGAACGAGGGCTGCGTTTTCAGCTTCGACAAGTTCTTCTTCGGTAAAGGACTCCTCATCAAAACGGAATTCTGCATCCTCGGGATGCTGCAGGCCGGCGCTGTACATGGCGTGATCCGCAGCCATCAGTTCCTCTCCGGTGTGGGGATCCGTCAGATCCTCATGAAACAGGCCGTCTTCGGAAACAGTCCCTTCAGCGGGTGCATCTTCAGGAACTACTTCGTCGGCCAGCAAAGCATCGGCTTCCTCGACCAGTCCGGCAGCATCCTCCACAGTCAATTCCTCTACGGGAATTTCCCCGGTGCCGTCAATGTCCTGATATTCAAATTCCTCAGGAAAATTGGATTCTTTCAAAATAGGTACCTCCTGTCAGCGGATAACGATCTGTTTTCTGATCCGCTCCGCTTCGTCTTTGCCCTTCAGTGCCTTGATTAGTTCCAGTCCGAAGGGGATAGCGCATCCGGCGGATGTGCCGGTGATCAGACGGCCGTCCCGCACTGCGGCGGCATCTGCAATCAGTTTTGCATCGCCCATGCCATCCTCACAGCCGGGGAAGCAGGTTGCCTGCTTGCCGGACGTAATGCCAAGATCCGCCAGAACCGTGGGACCTGCGCAGATGGCGGCAACAAACTTGCCGTTCTCCCATGCAAACCTCAGGGCGTTCATGGCTTCCCCGCTGGCGCGGACGGAAGTGACACCGCCCAGACCGCCGGGCAGAATGATCATGTCGAGATCAGTCAGATCCATTTCGCTCAGCAAAATGTCGGCCTCGATGCCGATGTTGTGGCTGCCATAAACGACTTTCCCATTGACACCAACGCTCATAACCTCCACGCCGGCGCGGCGCAGCAGATCCAGCGGCGCAATGGCTTCTGTTTCTTCAAAACCGGTGCCCAGTAACATGTAAACCATACTCAATCCTCCAGATAAGCCGCTGTGTGGCGGTAGATTTCCTCGTGAATGTCTTCAATGGAACGCATTGCGCCGTCTTTGACACAGTTGATCACGGTCCAGTTGTAGAACGCCGCGGCAGCCCGGCCGGTGCGGCGGCAGGTGGCCAGGTATTCCAGATCCTGCTCGTGAATGTCTGCGTGGGTGTTGGTTGCGGCTTCGCGGCTGCGCATCATCATTTCCGTAAAGTCTGTGGGAACATCCAGATAGATCACAAGGTCGGGGCAGGGAAGACCCAGCTTGTCATACTCAAACTCATAGAGCCATTTCAGAAATTCGCCCTGCCTTTCGCCCTCCTCCTTGGATGCCTGATGGACGGCGTTGGAGGTGGTGTAGCGGTCAGACAGCACCAGGCCGCCGTTTTCATACCACTCGCCCCATACCTTTTTGTAGGACGCATAGCGGTCAACAGCATAGAAAGCGGATGCAGCATAGGCGCTGACATCGGAGGGTTTGTGTCCGAACTCACCGCCCAAGTACATGCGGATCAGTGCGGAGCTTTCCTCCTTGTATTGCGGGAACACCAGCTTCTGAAATTCATGACCCTCTTTCGCCACACGCTCTGTCAAAAGACGGAATTGGGTGGATTTTCCGGAACCGTCTGTTCCTTCGATTACGATTAGTTTGCCCATAAGTAAAATCTCCTCTCCCTATTTTGCAAGGAGGATGCTTGTATTTTCAGGAAAATGCGAAGCGCATACTTTCACATAATACGATAACTTATCATACCATATTTCAACCCGTTTGTCCACCACTGGGAGCGGATCCTTTCTTAAATTTCCGTGAATGGACAAAAATCAGGGAGGGCTTGCAAACCCTCCCTCAGTGTGTCGAAAAACTGGTGATCTTCTGGTGCGCTTGTAGGGGCGGCTATTAGCCGCCCGAAGTGTACATGATTTTTGCGTGTAATAACAGAAGAATTATTTAATTTTTCAAAATAATACGAACATATATAAAGAAATGAAAGCGGGCGGCGGGTCGCCGCCCCTACGAATTCTATCGTAGAGAATGCGAAATGATAGACTTTTTGACACGTTCAGGGAGGGCTTGAAAACCCTCCCTGACAACAGGAAACCTTACTTCAGTTTAATAATGACAAAGCCCAGTTCTGCAACCAGCTTCTCAAATTCAGCAGCATCGATGATGATGGTGCCGCCCTCAAAAACGATCTCCAGCTTGCCGAAGGTTTCAATGATTGCTTTCAGAACCTCAGTGGGGATGCGGACAGTGGAAACTTCCTTGTGTGCGGAAACGTTGATGGTAACTGTGTCGGAATTGCTTTCCTTGACAGTTTCTTTTAAGGTTTCCAGGAATGTGTTCAGTTCCTCTTCCTTCAGCTCTTCGATCACGATTTCGTCCTTTGTTTCAGAAATGGTAACCGTGAGTTCTTTCAGAGCGGGGGTTTCGCCGACAGAGATAACAACTGCAGGCTCTTCAACGGGTGCCGCAACAGCTTCCTGCTTTTCGGTTACCGGCTCGCTGGCCTTTGTGGCACTCTTGCCGTTGGAGACAGTTCCATTAACCGTAACGGAGCCGGTGAAAGGAATGTCAGACTCCTCGTAATAAATGCCGATGCCGCCGACACCGTTGCCCTTGGTGGCATCGCCACCGGTAACATTGCCGCCAACCTCAACGACAGCGCTGCCAATTGCCGCGATACCCATACCGCCTTGATTGATACCGGTGATGTTGTCTGCGGTTACGCTGCCGCCTGCAACATTACCCTCAACAGTCACAGTGCTGTCGAAAGCAACAACACCGACACCACCGTAGGCATGCGTGCCTCTTTCGTCAGTAAGTGTGGCGGAACCTGCAACGACATCGCCGCCGACGGTGACAGTACTGCCGGAGGTGGCCTGAATGGCGTTGCTGATTTCGGAGGTTACATTGCCGCTGATTTCAACAGTGCTATTGTCTGCATACACAGTTTCAACAACATTCACATTGCCACCAACGGTGATTTCGCCGTGCATTACATCAACACAGGAGGAATTGATGCTGCCGTCGATTTCAATTTTGCCTTCGCTGCCGGCGTTGACGCTCATTTCAGCGGTAATATCGCCGCCGACAGTCAGTTCGCCGCCATTATAGGCGGTGACATATGTTCTGTCCACATTTCCACCGACATCAACAGCGCTGTTGCTGGCTTCAAGGGCACCCTCTCCGTCGATATTGCTGGAAACGGTAAGCTCGGAGTCGAAAACAAGAATACCGCTTTCAGCATTATTTGTCGTTGCATTTCCGTCGATCTTGGCGGTGCTTTCGTGTTCGATGTAGATTCCGTTACCAGCAGTAACGTCACTGCCAATGTCCAGATCACCGCCTTGCACGACAAAAATGGTCTCACCTGCACTGAGGTCACCACCGACAGTCAGATCACCGCCGTTAACTTCAACATCCATACCTGCACTGGCATTGCCGGTGATTTCCATCTGACTATCCTTGATGTTGATATTCGCATCACAATCAACATCGCCATCAACAGTCAGGCTGCCGCCGTCCATAACGGTCACAAACACATTGCCGTCATTGGCAGTATCGGTCAGAGTGATGTCACCGTTGACAGTAACATCACTGCCGTGAACCTCAACAGAGGAATCACCGCTGCCAACAATGTCTGCGTTCACAGTCACATTGCCGCTGCCACCAACGTTAAGGCCGGAAATATCATTTCCGTTACCGTTGATTGTGTAATTCTGACCCTCATTTGCCTGAAAACCAATCTGCCAATCGATATTGTTGTTCAGATTGACTGTGACTTGTGCATCGGTATCCGTCGTGAGCGCATTGTAAGCGTCCTCGTTTGTTGTAACGGTATGCTCGGCAGCCAGAACCTGCATGGGCATTGCCAGAATGACAAGCATTGCTACGATCAGAGAGATGATACGTCTTTTCATTATCAAGACCAGCTTTCTTTAGTTTTTTGATCCAAAAGTTGGATTTTCTATAGTGTATTATATATATATATATATCAAGTCAAGAAAAAAGTTCGAAAAACGAAAAATAAGGACAAAATGAAAGAAAATGTGCGCCACCTGCGGACGACAAACGTCCATATATCACAAACGGATGAATTGATGTTTATCGCACTGTTGCGGTTTCAAATTGTCACCCCATTGGGGCGACAGCATCCTTCGGATGCAGGGGATACGGATTGCCACGTCGCTTCGCTCCTCGCAATGACATCGTGATTTGGTAGTTGGTAGCAGCAAAATCGGCGCGGAAACCATCGAAAACCACTGTCATTCCGAGGAGGCCTGAAAGGCCGACGTGGGAATCTCCCGGTACAATGTTTGCTTCTGCACTGCTTATCGATGCATAGAAGCAGGAGATTGCCACGTCGCGCTTCGCGCTCCTCGCAATGACACTCTCTTTCTTACTGCATTCAACAGAGCGATAAACTGAAATTTACATTATCATACCAAAAAGTCCCGGCGGTTGCAACGGTTCATTGACTTTTTCGTCTGAATTTGCTATGGTAAAATTACAAAATCATGGGAGGTCTCTCTATGAACCGCTATTTGTTTGTGATCGATTATCAAAATGATTTCGTAGACGGCGCGCTGGGTTTCCCCGGTGCCGAAAAGCTGGACGAAAAGATTGCCGCCAAGGTCCGGGAATATGGCAAGGGTCACGTCCTTTTCACCCGCGATACCCACTTTGAAAACTACATGGACACCCGCGAGGGCAAGAATCTTCCGGTGTCGCACTGCATCAAAGGCAGCTTCGGCTGGGAAGTCTACGGTGAAACCGCCAAAGCGCTGGCAGAAGTCAATGCAAAAGCCATCGACAAACTGGTCTTCGGCATGGACGTGACGGATCCCGCCACTGCCGCCGTCCTGCCGGAATCTGCAGACGAAATTGAACTGGTGGGTTTGGTCAGTAATATCTGCGTGGTTTCCAACGCGGTGGTGCTGCAGAGCAAGTATCCCGAGGCTGCCATCATCGTCGATGCTTCCTGCACCGATTCCTTTGACAAGGCTCTCCACGAAAAGGTTCTGGATGTGCTGGCAGGTTTTCAGGTCAAAGTCATAAACCGCTGAAAAATAAGTTGACACCGTATATTTTCGGGTGTATAATCGCATAAAAAACAAGGAGGTATGGCAATGCTGCGCTTCGATTCCATGAATATGAAGTCCGTGAACCCCGGTATGGATGCCGGTTACGGGCTTGCGTTGTCATACTCTTTTTTGTAAACAGCCATACAGAAAAAAGATGCAGTGCAGGTCAAACGATTCCGTTTTTCCTGCACTGCTTTTATTATTTTGAGGAGGTAAGATTATGAACAAACCCATCGACATTTCAAATGTGGAGATGAAAACCGACCGTCTTACCTTGCGCCCGTTCCGGAAATCGGATTTAAGCGATTTCTTCGAGTACGCAAGGGTGGACGGTGTGGGTCAGATGGCCGGCTGGACACCCCACAAGAATATGGACGAATCCCGCGCAATCCTCGATATGTTCATCCGGGAGAAGAAGACCTTTGCACTGGAATACCAAGGCAAGGTCATCGGTTCTCTGGGCATTGAGTTTTACGAGGAAAGCGATTATCCGGAACTGGATGCCCTACAGGGCCGGGAGATCGGCTATGTATTAGCCAAAGACTACTGGGGGCAGGGACTGATGCCCGAGGCAGTCCAGGCCGTGATCCAGTATCTGTTCGAAATGGAGAATTTAGATTTTCTCATCTGCGGCCATTTCGAGCGCAACGCCCGCTCCCGCCGGGTTGTTGAAAAATGCGGCTTCCGCCACATCCGAAACCGCTGTTTAACAACCGATTGTGGTACAACGGAAACTTCCATGGAATATATTCTTTATCACCCCGAAAGGAGGAAAACCCATGCTGACACATAAAGGTACGCAAATGATCGAAACACCCCGGCTGATCCTGCGCCCCTTTACCATGGACGATGCACAGGCCATGTTTGACAACTGGGCATCAGACCCGGAAGTGACCACCTTTATGACGTGGCCCGCCCATAACAACGTAGAAATCTCCCGCAGGGTTCTGGAGGACTGGATAAGCAGCTATGAGAACAAGGCATACTACCAATGGGCTATCGAATGGAAAGAGCTTGGCCAGCCCATCGGTTCCATCAGTGTGGTGCGGCAGAATGCACGCATCGAAGAAGCGGAGATCGGATACTGCATCGGCAAAAACTGGTGGCACCAGGGCATTACCAGCGAAGCTCTGGCGGCTGTGACCGGGTTTCTTTTCAAAGAGGTCGGCATGAACCGGGTGGCCGCCCGGCACGACCCCAACAATCCCCATTCCGGCGGCGTCATGAAAAAGTGCGGCATGCGCTACGAAGGCACCAACCGCGCCAGCGACCGGAACAATCAGGGTATCTGTGACGCAGCCCAATACGCCATCCTGCGCAGTGATTGGGAAAAGCCGAAGCACTTCATGGAGGGCGTTTCCTTTGAAGATGATGCCGCGCTGGTACAGGAGGTTTACCGCCGTTTTGATGAAAATACCCGTCTGACCAAATCCAAAGCGGCACTGGTGGAGTTTCTCACCACCGTCCGGTACATCGAAAAATACCTGACCCCCGGCGCGAAGATTCTGGATATCGGTGCCGGTGCCGGCGAATACAGTCTGCACTTCGCGCGGAAAGGGTACGATGTCTGCGCACTGGAGCTGGCGGATGCCAACATTGCCGCTTTCCGGGCCAAACTGAAGCCTGCCGACCCCATCGAACTGGTGCAAGGCAATGCGCTTGACCTCAGCCGTTATGAGGACGAAAGCTTTGACATCGTCCTGCTCTTTGGCCCTCTCTACCATCTGCATGAGGATGCGGACAAGCTGCGCTGCATGGAAGAAGCCCGGCGGGTCTGCAAAAAAGGTGGCAAGCTCTTCTTTGCCTTCATTTCCAACGACATCGTCATGCTGACCATGCAGCAGGTGCAATCAGATTATCTGAAGAACGGTGCCTACGACAAAGAAACTTTCCGGCTTTATGACTTCCCCTTTGTATTCCACACCGTTCCCCGCTGCCGGGAGCTGCTGCAAAAAGGCGGCATCCACGTTTTGCACGAAGTTGCATCCGACGGCGTCAGCGAATTGCTGCAAGACATGGTCAACGGCATGGATCAAGAAACCTACGCCCAGTATCTGCGCTATCATTTCTATATCTGTGAAAAACCGGAGTGTATCGGCATGTCCAACCACCTGCTCTTCGTGGGCGAAAGGGAATGGTAAATTGATGTTTATCGCACCATGTAGCGTGGACAACGTAGGGGCGGCGACCCATGAATTATTGTGCGATTGCCACCGGCAATCGACCTATTTTGATTCGCTGCGCTCTGCAACACGCCCGCGCAGTAAAATGTTACGATTTCGCCGAAAACCAATGTGAATACGTAATACTGTGCCGCCGGGCGGCTGATAGCCGCCCCTACATTCAAAATCGAAGCAGAGCGACAAACTGAAATTCAAAACCCTCCATTATAAAAGCGGCGCTGCGAAAGCAGCGCCGCTTCTCATATTCCATTACTTGGTGCCGAAAATACGGTCACCGGCATCGCCAAGGCCAGGCACGATATAGGCATGGTCATTCAGCTTCTCATCGCAGGCAGCCATATAGATGTCCACATCGGGATGTGCTTCATTCACACGCTTGATACCCTCGGGGCAGCCGATGATATTCATCATCACGATGTTCTTGCAGCCGTGCTTTTTCAGAAAATCAATGGCGGCCACAGCACTGCCGCCGGTGGCCAGCATGGGATCCACCACAAAAACCACGCGGCTGCCCACATCTTCAGGCAGCTTGCAGTAGTATTCCACAGGCTCATGGGTCTCGGGATCACGGTACAGGCCGATGTGGCCGATCTTTGCAGAGGGGATCAGATCCACCATGGCATCCACCATGCCAAGGCCGGCACGCAGGATGGGGACGATGGCCAGCTTCTTGCCGGAGAGCATCTGGCATTTTGCAGTGGTGATGGGGGTCTCGACTTCCACTTCCACAGTGGGCAGATTCCGGGTTGCTTCATAGCACATGAGGCCTGCGATCTCGTTGACAAGCGCACGGAACTGCTTGGTTCCGGTGTTTTTGTTGCGCATAATTGCCAGCTTGTGCTGGATCAGAGGATGATCGAGAACGGTAACAGTTGCCATAGGTATCTATCTCCTTTGTTATTTGTTTTCTCTTTCCATTTTTTCCCGCTCAGCCTGAGAAAGCCGCAGGTAATTTGGATTCAGTTCCGCACCGCCGGGCGCAATGCCCTGTGCCGCCTGCTTCGCTGCAAGAATTGCCACGCCCACGGCACGCTGGTGCATCCGGTGCTCCGGCGGCAGCACCAGACCGGGAATTTCCTTCGACAATGTCTGATAAGTCAGATTGCTTCCATCGCCAACCAGAAAAACGGGTTCTGTCAGGTTTTTCAGTTCCTCTCCCAGCTCCGACAGGGCAATGGCACGGTCGGGTGCCACGCGGGTGACCGTTCCTTGGTTTACATAAAACAGCGCATTGTAGACCTGTGCGCGGCGCGCATCCATGACCGGGCAGACATAGCCCTGATAAATGCCGAGGGATTCGGCCATGGCCTCCAGCGTGGAAATGCCGTAGCAAGGGAGCTCCCGTCCCCACGCAAAACCCTTGGCCGCCGCCGCGCCGATGCGCACGCCGGTGAAGGAACCGGGGCCTTCCGCCACGGCAACTGCCGTCACATCCACAGCGGTTTTGCCACACTGCTTGAGGGCATCCTCAGCCATGACCATGAGGGTCTGGCTGTGGGTCAGTCCTGTATTCTGATAGCTTTCCGCCAGCAGTTTCTGGCCGTCGTAAATTGCAACAGATGCCGCCTTGGCGGAGGTTTCAAAGGCTAAGATCAGCAAGGCTTTCCCCTCCTTCGATCACAATTCTCCGGGTTTCCTCTCCGGTTTTGTGGATGGTCACGTAGATGGCGTTTTCCATGGCATCATCCACATTTTCGCTCCATTCCACGGCACACACACCGCCCCGCTCCAGATAATCCTCCCAGCCGATGTCCCACAGGTCGTCGGAGGAGCGGAGCCTGTACATATCAAAATGGAATAATGGCAGCTGCCCGCCTAAATATTCATTGACGATAGTATAGGTGGGACTGGTAACGGGTTCTGTATATCCCAGACCCCGCGCAAGGCCCCGGGTGAAGGCTGTCTTTCCCGCACCCAGATCGCCGCGGTAGGCAAGGATCGTACCGGGCTGCAGGATTTTTCCCAGCGCAGCGCCGAGTTCTTCCGTCTGAGCGGGAGAATATGTTAGAAATTCCATAGATTTTCCTCTTATTTCGCGTTTTTCAGCTTCTCAGCCTGATCGGCGGTGGCAAGGCCGTTGATGATCTCGTCCAGATCGCCGTCCATCACGGAATCGATCTTGTAAAGGGTCAGGCCGATGCGGTGGTCAGTTACACGGCCCTGCGGGAAATTGTAGGTGCGGACGCGCTCGTTGCGCATACCGGTACCCACCTGTGAGCGGCGCATGCCCGTATGCTCGGATTCGATGCGCTCCTGCTCGATCTCATAAAGCTTACTTGCCAGCATGCGCATACACTTTTCACGGTTCTGAACCTGGCTGCGTTCTTCCTGACAGGCTACCACAATGCCGCTGGGCTTGTGGATCAGACGCACCGCAGAAGAAGTTTTATTGACGTGCTGGCCGCCGGCACCGGAAGCCCGGTAGACCTGCATTTCGATATCCGCAGGATTGATCTGTACATCTACCTCTTCCATCTCAGGAAGCACCGCAACAGTCGCCGTAGACGTATGGACACGTCCGCCGGATTCGGTTTCCGGCACCCGCTGGACCCGGTGCACACCGGATTCGTATTTCAGCCGGGAGTAGGCACCCCGGCCGTTGACGATAAAATCCGCCTCTTTCACGCCGCCCAGCTCTGTATCGTTGTAGTTTAAAAGTTCGACGCTCCAGCCCATTTTTGCCGCGTACATGGAATACATGCGGAACAGGCTGTGGGCAAACAGGGCGCTTTCCTCACCGCCCACGCCGCCGCGGATCTCCACAATGACGCTCTTTTCATCATTGGGATCCTTGGGCAGCAGCAGGATCTGCAGCTTTTCATAAAGCTCCTCTTTCGCAGCCTTGGCCGATGCATAGGTTTCCTGACACAGCTCCTTCATTTCGGGGTCCGCCATCAGTTCCTCGGCATCCTCCATCTCCTGACAAGCGCTTTTGTAAGCACGGAAAGCCTCGATGATGGGTTCCAGGTCATTGCGCTCCCGCAGCAGCTTTGCCGCTTTCTTGGGATCGTTATAAAAATCCGGCTGTTCGGATTTGAAGCAAAGTTCTTCAAAGCGGTTTTCCACCGCTTTCAGTTTATCGAGCATAGGGTTCTCCTGATATGATTCAGTATTTCAAATTTCAGTTTGCCGCACACCCTTCCAGCGAGAATGTAGGGGCGACCATTGTGTCGCCCGGCGGCACAGTATTACGTATTTGCATTGGTTTTTGGCGAAATCGTAACATTTTACTGCGCGGGCGTGTTGCAGAGCGCAGCGAATCAAAATAGGTCGATTGCCGGTGGCAATCGCACAATAACTCATGGGTCGCCGCCCCCTACGTTATCCACGCTACATGGTGCAATAAACATCAATTTGCAGATATCGGGCGGTATACATTCAGCACGGCGCTGGCAGTGTCGGTCAACCTTTCGGTAGCCGCAAGGCGCGCCGCGCCCTCCTTGCTGATGCGGTACACATGGGGCGTCATAGCGAGCAGATTCTGCACCTGCTCCCCCTCCACCGTAAAGGTGAAGCGGATGGGCACGGTTTTGATCCGTTCAAACCCCGGCAGTTCCGGTATGGAATCCTTTTCTTTCAGCTTCAGCTCGGGATAAATGATGGATTTCAGACCCAGCAGATGATCCTGCGCCGCAAGAACCTGAAAATACAATCCGTCTTTGGCCAACACCCGGTGAAACTCCTCCGGAAGCGTCAGCGCGAACAGACTTGTCAGAGTACCAACACTGTTATCTTCTACGGGCAGATGGGAGGCCGTACCACAGACCCATTGATGGCCTTTATATTTTGCAGCAGCGCACCGCACCGCTTCCTTGGAAATATCCAGTCCCAGAAGCGCTGCATCCAGCGCCGCAGCAAGACGGGTACAGTAATACCCCTCGCCGCAGCCCACATCCAGAACAGGACTCTTTGCCCCCAGTTCCTTTGCCGTTTCGCAAAGGGCATTGGCAATGGGCTTGTAAAAGCCGCCCTCCAGAAAGGCGCGGCGGGAAAGCACCTGCTCCCGCGTATCACCGGGATTAAGGGAATGCTTCTGCTGCACCACCAGCAGATTCACATGACCCTGACGGGCAATGTCGAAGCTGTGCCGGTTATCACAGCGGTATTCTTTTTCACTGTGGCGCAGCCCTTTGCCGCAAACAGGACATACCAGTTCCACTTCGCATCCCTCCGAGGATATCATACCCTATTTTTTCCCATTCGTCAAACAGTCTTTGCACACCTGCGAATCATGTCGTGCATTTTGAAGCTTCCGTGCACCGGTTTCGCCAGTTTTCCCTGACCTCAACGGCTAAAATGAGCCTAAGCATTTACGGAGGAGGAATGGCAATGCAATGCCAGAAGCTGAAAACCTATATGGAAACGGGCCGGGTCATGTTCCTGCCGTCACGGGTCATTCGCCCGAACCCCGCCCAGCCGCGAAAAATATTCCAGGAGGATGCCCTCTCGGAGCTGGCAGATTCCATCCGCCAGCACGGGATTCTGCAGCCCCTGTCTGTACGGCGCACGGATAAAGGGTATGAATTGATCGCAGGAGAACGGCGGCTGCGGGCAGCACAAATGGCAGGGCTGAACGAAATTCCCTGCATCGTCATGAATATGGACGACCGCGAATCAGGACTTGCCGCCATGGTTGAAAACCTGCAGCGGCAGGATCTGGACTTTGTGGAAGAGGCACGGGGCATTTCCCGCCTGATGAGTGATTGGAATATGAGTCAGGAGCAGGTGGCACGGATGCTAGGACGCAGCCAGAGCGCCATCGCCAACAAGCTGCGCCTTCTGCGCCACAGTGACAGCGTCCTGGCTGCCCTGCGGCAGAACGGTTTGACGGAGCGGCACGCCCGCGCTTTGCTGAAGCTGGGAACAGAGGAAGAAAAGCTTTCAGCCATCACCGAAATTGTCCGTCAGGGTATGAGCGTGGCGCGGACGGAAAAATACATTCAGGAGTTGCTGGACGGCCAGAAAAAAAGTCCACGCCGGGTCAACGTGGGGACTTTTCTCAACAGTCTGAACCAGTCGCTGGCAAAGATCCAGCTTTCGGGCATTTCCGCTGTGTCGGAGCGGCGGGAAACCGAGGACAGAATCGTGCTGACCATTACGATTCCGAAATAAAGGCAACCGGAGGAATACCTCCGGTTGCCTCAGTCTGTCGAAAAAGCTCAGCTTTAGCTGGGCTTTTCGACAGACTGACAAGACCCATCCGAAAGGATGGGTCTTGTTTTTATGGGGTGGATAATGGGATTCGAACCCACGACCTTCAGAGCCACAATCTGACGCGCTAACCAATTGTGCTATATCCACCATATTCAATTTGCTGAATCCGCCCGAAGAAAAAGTGGCACGCCAGAAGGGACTCGTTTCATCAAGGAGTCGCTCGGTCAAGCCCTCGCGCGCAACAGTCCACCGGACTGTTGCATTTCATGGTTCGAGTCCTGCGAAAGACTTGTAAGAACCAATCGTTCAGTACCCTATCTGACATCTTCTGTAAAATGGCACGCCAGAAGGGACTCGAACCCCTGACCTACTGCTTGGAAGGGTAGGTACGGGGCTTTTTTGCGTGCTTTTGGGTCCGTTTGGTGCTTTTCGGTAGGGGTATTCACGATGAATTTTCCCTTGGGGCTGCCCCGTCCATACCGAAATTCCCTATTCTGGGTCAGAATCTGGGTCAAAAAACAGCGCCCGGTCACCACGATGGAAACCAGGCGCTGAATCTGTATTTCGGGTCATATTGTCTCACGGTACTATCCATTGCCGCCAGACAGTAAGTAACAAAACGAAGTAAACAATTAAAACCCCTTCACCAATGCACTACGATTTGTGTCTCTTTAACTGCATGCCTAACAATACCGTCACCAGCAGCAGCGACAGCACATCTGCCACGGGCTGCGCCCAGACAAGTCCGTTTGCTCCCATGACTGCGTCCATGACAAAGACAGCGGGAATGTAAATGATACCCTGTCGGCAGACAGATACGACGAAGGACGGTGTTGCCGCACCCATAGCCTGCAGGGCATTCAGCAGTACATAGTAAAGGCCAAAGAGCCATGCAGTACTGATGAAAATACGGGTGAAGGTTAGGCCATCTGCAAGGGCAGCCGCCTCCGTTAAGAACACTTTGACAATGGGTTCGGTAAAGGCAAAGCACAGAAGTCCGCAGAAGATGCAGATACCTAATCCAAGGAAACAGGAGAACTTCAATATGCTGTTGAATCTCTCTCTGTCCTTTGCACCGTGGCAGAAACCGAGCAGAGGCTGTACGCCCATACCAACACCCAAACCGACCATAGCGACGATCATAACCACTTTGGATGCCACGCCGTATGCAGCAACAGAAAGATCTCCATAGGCAGCCATTTGAGCATTGGTAATCACCTGAGATACACTCATGAGCAGTGTACCCAACGCCGCAGGAATACCGATTGCCATGACACCGGAGCAGATACCGTCCTTCATGGATGCTTCCCGAACGCTGATGCTCAAAGAGGATTTTCCACGGAGGAAGTAAATAATATAATAAATTGCGGCAACGGCGTTTCCAATGACGGTTGCGATTGCGGCACCGGCTACATTCCAGCCTAACGTTGTAATCATAATCGGGTCAAGAACCATATTCAAAAGGTTACCCACCACCGTGCCTGTCGTAGCGATTCCTGCTTTGCCTTCCGCACGGATAATGTTGGAGTAACAGTTGGAGATCATGGAGAAAATACCGCAGGAAATAACGATGTTCAGATATTCACGGGTATATTCCCTTGTATCGGCACTGGCACCGAGGAGCTTCAGCAGGGGCTCCATGAAAGCCCAGAACAAAATCATCAGCACGCCGCCGACAATGACACAGCCCCACATACAGAAGGCGCTGACCTTTCGGGCATACTCTTTCTTACCTGCGCCCAGCGCACGGGAGATAACCGAAGTGCCGCCAATACCGAACAGCGTTCCCAGGGACATGAAAATCAGAAACACAGGGGTCGCCAGAGAAACGGCAGCCACCATGTAATCGTTTCGGGTTTGGGCTATGAAGAAGGTATCCGCAAGGTTATAGACCAACACCATCAACTGCGCTGCCATAGCAGGCAGAACATTTTTCAGAACTACCTTTGATACGGAGCCCTGACCAAAGGACTCCACAGATTCATTACGCTTCATGATTATCCTCCATTATCTATAATAGCGTGCTATCATTACGTGCAAAAGAAAATCTGAACAGGAGTGCCCATTCAGACATTCTTTAATCCGTTATATACTTTTTTCAGCATCTCATAAAATGCTGTTTTTTCCTCGTTGGAAAGAGCCGCAAGCAAACTGTCTTCCATTTCCTCTCTGCGCTCATCGGACTTTAAGAAAAGTTCCTTGCCCTCCGGTGTAATGGATACCGTTTTTGCACGAAGATTCATGTCACTCACTTCCGTAATGACCAGCCCCTTTTGGGTCAGTCGTGCCATGATACCGGCCAATGTGGGCTGACTGATCTGAAAGTGTGCTTCGATTTCCTTGAGCGGAATCTTTTCTTTTATGTTTTCATGGATATATTCCAGACATCGAAGCTGAGAGAGTGTCAAATTGTCTGCTCTGAGCGCGTTATTGGCAGATTTTGAAATATGATCGGAGATCTGCTTGATCAGCAAACCGCATTCCGTTTTATTCACTTGCTCACCTCCTGCAACATGAAACATATATATGATAGCACGCTATCAAAGAAAACTCAAGATATTATTTATAAATTTTTGATCCGCAATTTATGCGGCTGTACTGGGGATATCATAAATAAAATGCCCCGGAATTGGTTTGCGCCAATTCCGGGTATTCCCATGCCGTTTGTAGTTGCCGTTTCTTCATCTGTTTCCAGCTTATGAATCCGTAGAGGTCATTCTCCTAAATCAATTCTTTAAACAAGTGAACCCCATATTGCAAACCGTCCATAAAAGCCTTGCGTTCGTAGGCGCTGCACAGGCGGCAGCAGAGATTGAACACTGCGTTGTTGTCATCCAGCGGTAATGTGCACAGGAATTCTTCCAGTTCTTTGAAACCATCACCGATCTCTGCGGGATCGCTCTCATGGGATTCGGCATAGGCTTGGTAAAGCTGATCCAGAACGGTCTCGCAATCACTGTCGCCAGAATCAAAGGGATGCTTTTGAATATATGCATTTAAGCGATGGGCAATATCTTTCATACATGCACCTCCGACAGCTCCAGTGCCAGGAGAACCCCCAGGCGAATCCCTTCAATAAAGCCAGCCTTCTCATGATCCCGGCAGAGCTTGCAGACAGGATATACAATGTTGTCCATCTCTCGCAGCGGCATCCCATTCATCTGCTGGTAGAGCTCGTTAAAATCAGTCCGTATCTGCTCATTGTGGTAGGGATTGTTTTCATTGTAGCACTCATAGAGCATGGTCAGGACAGATTCACCGTCTCCGAAGTCGGGTGGATTCGCTTTGATATGTGCTTTCAGACTCTCGAAATATGGATTCATAGTAACATACCTCCTTTGAAATTTATGGTATGTTACCTTGGGTTGCTGAAAATTGCAACTGTCAGATGTGCCAAATTTTATGGCGAGAAAACATAAAAAGGCATTTTTCCTTGTGTATTAACTCATCTGCTGGTATAATAAAGCCAAGAATTGATTCCATATTGAAAGGTGTAAAGCTATCGATGAGAGATAAAATTATTCGAATCCACTGGCATCCTCCAATTCCGTTTGAGGAAGCCTTAAAAAGTGACCTGACCAATGATCAGGGACTTTACTACATAACCCGCGTATTTGGGGAGAAAGAAACCAGTCTGTACCTGGGTATAGCACGGTATCATAACACAGTCAAACACCGATTGGAGTCTCACAGAGATAAGTGGTTATTCGCCTACAGAGGGCAAATCTATGTACGGGTTGGTCATATCGTTTATCCCAGAAACATGAGTATTGATGAGAAAGCAGAGATTATCAACCACGCAGAAAGTGCCATTCTATACGATCCTGCGCATAGGAATCTCTTCCCGGAGAATGTGGATAAGCGCAGCTCCTACTCTTATTCTGAACTGTACCGAATTGAAAACGAGGGAGATATATACGAACTGGAATCGAAGATAAGGATGCACGAACATGAATAAAACAACAAAGAGGCAAAGTATACCATCATCGGATGAAAGAGAATGGAATGATCCCGCATCTATTCTTCATCGGTGGAAGAATGATCCTAACCCTGTTGGAACATCCGAAAACGATGGTGCGTCCACGGATGCAATCATTGAAATCAAAAAGATTACTGATGTTGAATCCTATATCCAAGAGAAGTTTGGTGGCGCATAAAAGGATGTGGCGCACCGCTTGACAAGCGAACGATTGTTTGTTAAAATATTATCACAACTGAACGAACCCAGGAACCTTCGTATGAAGGATTTTGTTGTTACCGAGCACCGGGGTACATTGCTTCCAAGCGATGTAATGTGAAACCACCAAATAGCCGGGCACAAAAGCTTACCACATACTCTGGCAGATTACTGTCGAATATGTGGTAAGCTTTTGCGCCCGGTTTTTGTTTTCCCTCCAGCGCGTTTCGGTTTTACAACAAAAATCCTGCTCCCACTTTTCAAAAAAGTTTTGAAAAGTGTTTCGTTTCACCCTCTGCTTTGTGCGATAGAGAAGTGAGGGGGTTCTCCTGTGCAGCCTGAAAATTGAATGACCGTCCAAGGGGGATATGCGGCTGACGAAGTGTGCGGTGATATGAGCATGCCGAAGCTGCGATACGGCATTACCGGGAACCCCACAAAGTCAATTGACTTTGTGGGGAGAGGAGGAGCAACGGAATGAGTGATCTTTCGGGTTTGCCCGGAAGCGAGGGATATGAAGTCTGCGACGACGAGGGTCAGGAACTGACTTGGATAGAACGGCGAACACAAAATTAAAATCAAAATTACGAAAGGAATGATTCATTGAGAGAAGGTAAATTCAAAAGTTATCAAGACCTGCCACTTACCTTGACCGCGCCGGAGGTAGGCGAAGCCCTTGGAATCTCCAGAGCATCCGCATATGAATTGGTTCGCTCGAAAGGATTCCCCCACATGAAAATCGACACACGGATTCTTGTTCCCATGGACAAGTTCATCCAGTGGATCGACCAGCAGACGGAGGTGGACGAATGAAATTGTATGAACCGCCTACGAAAGAATTCTTCCGCCTGCCCAACAAAATCTTCCAGGTGCCGCTGGATGCCACGCAGTTCAAGTTATATTCCTTTTTCGTTTGCTGTTCTGGTAGCAATGGATATTGCTGGCCTACCATGGAAACGATCATGCGTGATACCGGAATCCAGAAAAGTTCTCTCCAGAAGGCTATCAAGATTCTGAAGAAGCGGCAGCTCATCGAAGTCCGTAAGCACTACAAGCCCACCGGAAATGCTAACAACGAGTACCACCTGCTGAGTCTGGACAACCCGGAGATTTACCGTGACTTTGACCCGGTGGATGACGATGAACTTCCGTTGACCATCGGTGGAGATGCCGCATAAGCGGCTTAGCTTTCGATGCCAATTCCGGCAGATTCGGAAGAAAGTATTTGAAAGCGGGATAAAGGAGGTATTCCGGCCTGTGCCGGATACCTCCGAAATACACCGCCCGGCAACGCCGTGCGGGGCTTTTACGAGGTTTCCAAGGTGTTACCTTTTCCGGGATGCCCCCGAAAATAGGCGCCTGAAAACGGAAAATGCTTAGAGAATCAACGATTTAGGTGGGGTCATTTCCACCGGGAAGGAGTAATGCTCTCATTATTGTGTAGTTTGCTTCTGGCGTTTGTTTGCAAGCAACAAAACAACCAATGCCGCAAGGCTGACAAGCATCATTCCGGCATAGAGGAAAATGTTGCTTGTATCCCCGGTCTTGGGAGGCTCAGGGTCGGTGGGCTCAACAGGCAGTTCTTCAACCTTGAACTCCCAATCGATGTAACCGATCTCGTTCTGATAGTCGTTGCCCATAGTAATGGGAACTTCCAGAGTCACATCCAGGGTGATCTCACCGCCGGAGTAAACGGTTCCAAGATAGACCCAATCGGTAAGCTGCGCCATTTCATCGGCGGGAGCTGCAAAGAGGATGGAATCATCCTTCTGCTCCACCGTCAGCTTCATTTGGGAAAGGAAATCGTCGGTATTCTCCTGGGCACCCAGGGAGCGCATATAGACCTTGATCTTGACCTTGTTGGAAGTATCGTTCTTAATCAAAAGCTGCTCCGTAAGGGTGTCACCGGGCATTACATTCTGGAAATTCTCAAAAAGGCTCGTAGGAGATTCTTTTGTGCCGGGGGCAAAGATAAACTTGTTTGCATCCCCGTCATAGGTAACGGTTCCAGCTGCATAGGCCGTGGTGCAGAGGCCGAAAACCATAACCAGCACCATCAGGAAGGTACAGAATTTTGCAAGTCGCTTCATGGTTGTACCTCCTTAATTGCCGCCAGGTGTGAGACCCCAGGCATCTAACACTGCGGTGATGCTATCATTGGAATCCAGCGTACCCTCAGCCTGAATTGCTTCGGCAACAATCTCAACACTCAAGCCGTAAGCACCGGACGGGGCAGCACCGGGATCACCCACTGTTACCGGTGCCGTGGTTGTTGTTCCATTAGCCGCCACCGGAGAGGTATAGTAGTAGAAACCATTTGCCTCAGTCCAGCCAGTATTTGTCGTCAAACTACAATTTGGCTTGATACCATACACATTGCCATCACCATCCATCCAATTTACCACCACGGCAGCGCGGATATAGGCATCCACGTTGCCGGTGTTGGTAACTTGCCCGGCTTCATTGACCGATGATGTGACATAGCCTGCTACAAACTGGTTCTGCGCCATAGCGGACTTGGTTACGATGTAAGCAAGGGTTCCACCCACCGCAAGTGTAAGGAGCAGTGCAATACTCAGCAGAAGCGAAAATACTTTTTTCTGTTTTTTACGGTGCCTAACAACCCGTTCATATTTCCCTCTTGCCATTGTTAGCTGCCTCCCTTCTTACGGTAGCTGTAGCCACTCAGCCAATGCAGATCATCCACAACACCGAAGTCAAAGGAAACGGTCTGGCTTGTTGTCCTTAGGTCTGCTGGCTTGTTGTCTACTGCGTTCTCCCGCCAGTTCCAACCGTCCTTTTCGGTTACGGTATATTCACCAACGGGCATATCTTTGATGGTGACCTGGAAATTGTTCTCGCTGCACAGAACCACATCGATGGGAGTAAAGGCAACTCCATCGGAACGGGTACCGCTGACAGTAAAGATAAAGTTCTGCTCCGAATTGGCAGTAGTTGCCGTGATGGTCAGGTCAACAAGAGATTTCTCCCAAACTGCATAGAAGGTCTTATCACCGGTGGTACCCTGTACGATGGTGACGGTCTCCGCGCCGGTGTTCGCGTTTTCGGAGGTTGCCCAGCCCATGAACTTGTAACCGGCCTTGGTTGGATTGTTCAGCGTGAAGGTTTCGGTTTCCACGGTATAGGTTTCCGGATTGGTGGTACCTTCAGCCAGTGCGCCACCCCTCAGATCGTAGGTGATAGTGTACTCGATAGGCGCGGTGTTTACAGTAATAACAATATTCTGAAGCAGATTATTAAAACCAAAATCCCATTCTGTCTGTTGTTGCGAAGCAAAGGTTCCGGAGCGATCTCCCGTCTTATCCGAGTAAGACCAACCTGTCATTCTGTAACCACTGTCGGCTTTGAACTGAATCCTCGCGGCTGCATTATAGTCCACCGTTACGGGACCTGTTACAGTACCGTGAACTATCTCGCCACGGAGAGTATACTGGTTTTTGGTTTCCGTATAAGCAGCCGTATAAGTTGCGTCCCCTGTCACATCCTTAATCTCCGGTGTCCAACCTGCAAAGGAGTAAGTAAACTCGTCGGTGGAATCCTTTGTGGGATCGGCAGGTTTTACGATGACCTCTGCGGCTGTGCCATAATCGTATTCAGTCGCTTCCTTCAGGATCGTAGTTCCGTCCTCGTCAACAAAGGTCACGGTATACTTATTGACCGTTGCGCTAAACTTGGCAGTATAAGTTACATCGCCGGTTACGGCAACGACTTCCTTATCCCAACCATCAAAGGTATAGGTATACTGTGCTGTTGCAGCCTTCTCCGGGGTTTCTCCATCGTAGCTGGGCATAGCTCCATAAACCATATCTTCGTCCGTTTCAAGAACCGTACCGTCCTCATTCTTCCATGTGACGGTATAGGTGTTAACGGATTCTGCGAAGGTTGCGGTATAGGTTGCATGACCGTTAACTTTAGATACTGTGGGACTCCAGCCTGCAAAGGTATAGCTGTGCTCAGCATTACCGGTCTTTTCGGGTGTATCGCCGTTGTATTCCGGCATTGTATCCCATGCTACATTTTTATCCGTTTCCAAAACTTCGCCGTCATGGTTAACCCATGTGACAGTATAGAAGTTCTCGTGAGGATCAAAAGAAGCAATATAAACGGCATCACCGGTCACGGTTACAATTTCAGGAGACCACGCCCGGAACGTGTAAGTGTACTGATTGTAGGGTTCCTTGGTGGGTGTCTCGCCATCATAGGAAGGCATAGTGCCATATTCCACACCAGCATCCGTTTCGAGAATAGTACCATCCTCGTTTTTCCAGGTAATGGTATACTTGTTCTTTTCTGTAGTGTAGGTAGCCTTGTATGTTGCTTCTCCTATTACAGCGGCTACTTCCGGACTCCAACCAGCGAAAGTGTAAGTATACTCGGCGGTGGCTGCCTTGCTGGGATCGGCGTGTGTAGGTACCTCACCGTACACAACAGAAGTTGTGTCAATGACAGAATCATCGTCATTGAGCCATGTAATGGTGTAGCTTCTCTTTGCTTCCGTGAAGGTAGCCTTGTAGGTAGTATCTCCGGTTACCGCTACCACTTCCGGTGTCCATCCTGCAAAGGTGTAAGTAAACTCTGCGGTTTCCTCCTTGGTGGGGGCTGTATGAGTGGGAATCGTGCCATATTCCACTTCGGTGGTATCAATGGTAGTTCCATCCTCATTGAGCCATGTGACGGTGTACTTGTTGACTGTTCTTTCATAGTCCGCACGGTAAACAATGATGCCCTTGATTTCGTCACCCAGGAGAGTTTCGTATTGGCTCAGATCTTCTTCCATCCATTCCTTAAAGGTGTAGGTATACTGGGCAGTATTTCTGCGCGCTGCCAGAGCGTCAGTAGCAACACCGGCGTATACAGGATCGGTGCCGCAGGGAACATTGGACTGGCTATACAGAATATCATCTTTATTGGAATTTAGGATATTGAAATCCCAGTCGATCCAAATAGCATCAATCGTCCAGTTTGCTACCAACGTTACATCACCGTAATGGTTGATGGTTCCGTTTTTGACCTCGGAATCCATCGTCCAGTCTCCGGCATTTTCCTTGACTGTCCAGGTTACAACATAGTTTTCGTTGGTAACTTCGGGAAGGGTCAGGGTATCGCCGTAAACATAGGAGATCGGATCAATGGTTGCAGGGGTGCCGCCGTTGGTGTCGAAGCTGATGGTGTACTGGATCTTCTCGAACTTGGCATAGTAGGTCTGCGTTTCCTCCCAGCCACCGGAGGGCAGTTCGGGCGCAAAAGCAGCATCGGTGCTCAGCGCAGTACCTTCACAAGCAGCATTGTCATACCAACCCACGAACCAGGCGACATTCTCTGTTGCCGTGGCAGCTGCACCGACAGCCTCGCCGGTCACCATGTTCACTTCCTCGGTTGCGGGAGTGACAGAACCGTTGCCTACTGCCACATAGTTGATTGTAGCCTTTTCCTCCACGAACTTTGCCGTATAGGTGGTACCGTCCACCCACTTGTCGCCGTCCATGGTGGGAACAAAGGATTCAGTATTGCCGACCTTGTTGCCGTCTGCGTCATACCAGCCTGCAAACTCGTATTTTTCGGGAATGGTATCCACGGCGCTGCCCTCAGCCTTGCCAGACAGGATGGACACCTGCTCCGAAGTTTTGGTCAGGGTTGCCGCAGCTTCCGCACCATCAGGCATCTCCACTGCGTAGTTGATAGTAACCTTTACTTCCTCGAACTTGGCATAGTAGGTCTTGGCCTCGTATACGCCATCGGAGTTCTTGGAGGGTTCAAAGTTTGCATCCGTGGAAACAGCGGTGCCGTTGCAGGCGAAGGTTGTATACCAGCCCTTGAACACATAATCTTCAGCTGCCGTTGCAGTAGAGCCATCGGGATCACCGTTTACGGCCAGCACAGTTTCAGAAGCGGGATCAACGGTGCCGCCATTAACAGAACCAACCTGATAACGGATGGTGACGGTATCTTCCTCATAGTAGAAGGTGCGGACATTATCATCGGCATTAGTGCCGATGGTAACGGTCAGACTGCCGGAAGTGGTCAGATCATAACCGGGGATAGCGGGTGCCACCTGGCTGACCTGGGCACCGTAAAGACCGGAGCCGGTAACAGCATCCCGAAGTTCCGTGGTTGTTCCATCGACCAGAAAGCGGAAGGTATAGTCATAGGTGTTGCGGTCATAGTACAGCTTCAGCACAAGGCCGCTGGCCGTCAGTTCCACACCGTTGGTGCTGATGCCGGAATTATAGGTAAAGCCAGTCAGGGTCAGGGGCACAGCAGTCTGGGTTTCTCCAATATTGCCGTTGTAGGGCTGCTCGGTGAAATAATGGGTATAGCCGGTGCCGGTGGTGTTCTGGATATAGTGCTCCACCTGGACAGGTGCGTGAACATCGTCCTTGGTGTAGTAGAAGGTCACCACATTCAGCGCGGGGTCAGAGGACAGCACCAGATCCTTGCTGTAAGCATCCGCCGCATAGCCGGTAATGGTAACATGGGTGACAGTGATCTTACCCGCGTTAGACTTGCCGGTGGTTTCCGCATGGAGCACCTTGTTTGTGTCCTTCTCCAGATAGCGAACAGTATAGGCCACTTCGTCCATCTTGGTATAGTAGAAGATCCAGTTGTTTTGGGATTCGGAGGTAGAGAACTCGATGTTGTGGCTGGACACGGCAGGGAAATAGCCGGTCTGGTAGCCGGAGTTCAGCTCCGTGCCGGTCTTGGCTGCGTAGGTCTTGGATGCGCCCACAAGGCCAGTGATGGGAGTCGGCTCTGCGATGGCTTTTCCGGTAGCCTGATCCACATAGGTGATGGTACCGCTGGCCAGGGAATCGGAGGTCCATTCTGCGTAGAGCGTCAGATCCTTGTAAACAGGCATGGAGAAGTTGTAGGCCTTTACGGTTCCGTCCTCTTCATAGAGCCAGGTGACGAAATTATAGCCGTCACGGACAGGATCGGAGGGGGCATTACCCACAGCAGTGCCATGGGAAGCCGTGTAGGTACCCAACTTAGTGCCGCCCTTGGTCTGATATGTGGTAACAGTATGGGTTACAGGTGCCCACTTGGCATAGACTGCCATACCACCCTCGGGCATCTTGGTACTGCCCCAGGAAACGGGGATCGTGCAATCAGCATCCAGACACCAGCCTGCAAAATAGTAACCACTGCCATAGGGAGAGGTCATGGCTAAGTTTTGCAGGTTATATGTGCTTGTCAAGGGCTCTTCAAACTTCATGGTCCGGGTGGCTACCTGGGTACTGCCATTAAAATAGGTCAGCGTATAGGTCTTGCGGGTATAGTAGAAGTTATTATAGGGTGATTGGCTATCCTGAGATGTAGACAAATAATTAGTAAAGGTGTCAGTTGCAGAACCACTATTGTCAGCATCACCAAAGGTTGCCTTGTAAGAATTAAAGCCATGGGGCGTACCAATCTGATAGTCGTTTTCAAAGCTGACGAAACTCATCATGGTAAAGAAGGTGGTGGACTTTACAAACGTCTTTCCGTCAAAAACTCTGGTGCCATTACCATCTGCGCTTTCCAACCAGTAGGTCATATAAAAAGGCCTGCCACCGTCGGAAGATCTGTAGAAAGCCGTATAGCCGCCATACATAGAAGCAAATGTACCAACAGCACCACCACCGGTAGGTGTTTCACCGGTGGCGACACCGTCGCGGTAGACGTCGATCAGACGGTAGCCCGCGCTGGTGCCATACTGCATGTGGATATCGCCAACATATTCCTCATATTTGTGGTATCCGGAATAGGCGGCATACCATCTTGAGGTGTTGCTCAGATCGTTACTACAGCCGCAACTCCAGCCTGTTGCACCAGATTTATGCGAACAACTCAATGTTTTTGTGTAGCAAGACGAACTATGAGCTGTATGAAGATAACCTGGGCAGCCATTCGCCCCATAGTTTACTGTAGAAGAATAACTGTTAATTCTATAGAATGATCCATTGTAGTAAACATAATAGAATTGATTTAGAGTACATTTAGTAACTTCATAATTTGCCTTTGTACCATTATTGTCAAGCCAAGTGGAATTTGGCCAATTGGCACTACTATCAGCAATATTAGACATACAACTTAGTGTATGCGAGTGGATGGACATTCCGCAAGATAATACATCCGAATAGCAGGAAGAACTGTGAGTATGATGACACTTATAGTAATAGTATTCCAACAAATAGGTGTTTCTGCTGAAATACACATTGACTACGGAGCTTCCGTCTGCGGCAATCTCTACATTGGTATCTGCCTTTTCATAGGTGAAATGCTCATCATCCCGGCCTTCAAAGGCAACATCCTTATAAGTCTCACCATTGACCTTGGAGCCGGTTACTGCGGTTTGCTGCACACTACCCACAAAGGTATAATCCTCGTCATTGGCATTTTCGTACCAGAAGGCAACGGTGAAGCCGGTATCTGCCTTTGCCCACTGGGCGGTATGGCTGGAACCGCCGATATGCACCTCAGAAGGCAAGGCAGGACTCCATCCGGCGAAGCTGTAGCCAGTGCGCTGGGGAACCAAAGCCGCAGCGGTGATATAAGTACCATACCGAGCGTAGATGGGTTCCACACCAAAGCCGCCGTTCATATCCAGCGAAACCAGATAGTAATACCGGTCATAGTATATATTGATAACGGTACTGCCGTCCGCCGCCACGGTGATGCCGGAGTCATAGACCAGATCGTAGAATCCGTCATACTCTTTTTCCAGTCCGGTGCCCACGGGAGAGCCGGTCAGTCCGGTCATGGTTTCTGTCTTGACGGCGGTGTAGTCGTTACCGCTGATATCCTGCTGATAGTGAACCACCTTGTAGTCCACATAGTCAGGGAGATAGGTAACGGTGTAAGCCAGAGAGCCAGAACAATCGGTAATTGTTTGCGTGATTCGCCCCTGATCCGGCTTATAGCCCACGACAGCAGGGCTCTCCACATCCAGAACATAGTCCTGTCCGGCAAACAGGGATGCGGTATATGCCTGAGCGGCAGTATTGCCGTTCTCGAACTTGTACTGAATGATGATGGAGTAGCTCACACCATCGTCAGCGGTTGTAACAGGTTCGTTTGCTGCGCCGCTGCGGGGAGCCGCGGCAAAAATCATCTGCTCCTGGGGTACCGCTTCTTCCACGATCACGGGGATAGGATCGCTGACCTTGGTTTCGCCGCCAACGGTTGCCACGCAGCGGACATAGGTGCTGCCGTAGTAGTCAATGATGCTCAGGAACATAGCCGGAGAAACTAGGATGCCCTTTCCGGTCTCGTCCGCAATATTCACCCAGAGGTCATTGGCATTGTTATAGCAGACCTGCCACTGGTAAGATACATCACCCGCCAGATCCGTCCATGCGCTCAGACTGGATTTCATACCCTCGATCAGAATGAAACCTTCGTCCGTAACAGGATCACCGTATTCGTCCACAAGGGAAACCTCCGCACCGGGGGTCATAGTGGGATTAGCGGGGATCACGGGGGCAGTATCGGGCTTATATTCGTCCTCGTGCTCCATGCCGCAGTCATAGCCAGCGCAATAGGGGCACCAGGTATGGTTTTCGGTGCAGTCCACCTCGCCGCAGGCGGGGCAGATCAGATGGGATTTGCCGCAGTCGTAATCTTCGCAGCGGTCGCACCAGAAGTGGATCTTGATGCAGTCATTTTCACCGCAGATCTCACATGTGTTTGACCTCTCGCAGAAGTCGCAGTTGCCGCATCGGCAGGTGCAGCCTTCGGTGCCGGTGCAGTTCTCACAGCCGCAGTCGCAGGGATTTTCGGACTGGGTATGGTCTTCTCCGCAGTCGTATTCCTTGCACTCAGTGCACCAAGTCACCACTACCAGCTTCGTAGCTTCCAGATAGACCGTATCATCAGAATAGCCGCCGGCAGTGGGCCAGCTGTAGTTCGGTGCGGCTTTCAGACGGTAGTAGGTCACGCCGTCCTTCTCCAAAACTTCGGATATTTCCATAAAGGCAGGGTAACTGCCCACGATAACATATGACCAGTTTGGTTCAGCCACATAGCCGAACATTGTGCTTGCGGTCAGCTTCACATACTTGCCCATCATGGGATGGGGTTCTTCCTCGTCGCCCTCGTCAATGGCTGCCACCGGCTCGGTTGCAGCTTCCGTAGGCTCCGTTGCGTTGTGATCCTTGCCGCAGTTGTCATACTTGCAAATCTCGCACCAGTTGGTGTGGTCAGCAGTACAGTCAATGACTGCGCAGGTTTCGCAGGGCTTGTGTTCCTTAGTACAGTCGATGGTACCGCAGGTGGGACAATGGTTCTGACCACAGTTGTCAACCTTACAATCGGCACACCAGTTGGTATGATCGGCGGTGCAATCCAGAGTGCCGCACTTGTCGCAAGTCTTATGCTCCGTGCTGCAGTCGATAGCACCGCAGGTATCGCAATGGTTCTGGCCGCAGTCATCCTTCTGGCAATCGGAACACCAATTCAGATGCTCGGATGTACAGCCAACGGTGCCACAAGTGGTGCAAGATGCTTCTGTTGCTGCCTCAGTAGGTGTTTCTGTTGGTGTAATAGTCACGTCCGTGCTGTCCGTCGCAAAGGCAGGAGCCGGAAAAATACTCACGACCATCAGGAGAGCAAGCAGAAATGACAGTATTCTTTTCTTCATATTCATAGCCCTCCTTTCTTAGGTTTCAGGCCAGCCAAGTGCTTCCCAAACGGTTGCGCCGTTGTTTGCCTGCTGTACGCCTTGCGCAGTTGCGATAATTTCAACGGTACAATTCTGATATTTGTTATCCATATAAGGCCCGGAGAAAACCACTTCTTCAAACAGGGGTTTTGTGGTCTCGCCGGATGCAATGGCGGTGTTGTAATACCACCAGCCGTCCTTCTCGGTCCAGTTGGTTGCGTCGGGATCAATGACGATCACCTTTGCCAACTCGTCGGCGGGGATCTCCATTTCCTTGCCGTCAGCGTCATAGACGGTCAGGGTGTAATTCATCCGCACCCACGCTGCCTGATCGGTACTCTGGACGGACACGATCTTGCTGACCGTTGTTGCGGGCATTACCGGGATGGGCTGGCTAGGATATGGCTGCAAAGTGCCGTTTACCAACTGCTGCTCCACCACCTTGACCTCAATGCCGCCGGAGGTGATCACATTCCGAGCTGTATCAGAGGTTGTGAAATAGGCATAGGTGCCGCCGGTGATCAGCGACAGGCAGATCACGATAGCCGCAATATATAAAATTTTCTTCTTCATACACTTATCTCCCATCAAAACAGGATTGAAACCGCTTACAGCGGGTAATTTCAAATCAAAGTCCCAAAACGCAGGACATACAAGGGCATCTTACCTCCCGTCATTGCGAACCAGTCCGCAGACTGGTGTGGCAATCCGTTCTTTAAGGTGTCCTTGTATGCCCTGCGCCCATGCGGGCGCAGGGTATTCAGTATTAGGTGAAGTCAAATGCTTCGGGGAAAGCAGTAGTCATAGCGGTGTAGCAATCCTTGAAACCGTTGGTCTGAGTTGCATAAGCAACAACATTGATTTCCATACCGTTCACGGCTGCCATATCTGCATTATCCCAAGTTTCAGGAATTACCATCTTGTTAAAGGGAGTAATAGCAGTTCCATCAGTCTGGGCACCTTCAAAGAACATATAGATGGTGTAAGTCAGGTTCGCAGCATCAGCGATCTGGTAAACGGAGTATCTATCATCGCCGTAGACCTTCATTCCATTTACACCATTGAGAGGATGTTCCTTCTCAGGCACAGTACCGATATAGTCACCTTCCAAAATAGCCTCTGCGTTCAGCATATCCTTCCAATGCTCCATGCAGATACCATTCTTCCGCAGCACTGCCATATCGGTACCATCAGCAAAGGTAACGGTGATGATTGCTGCAACATAAGCATCCTCAGAACCATCATCAACAGTAATGGTGGGGTCCTTGGTAACGGTCATACCGGGGAACAGGTGATACTCCTGAGTGGCAGTAGTACGGGTAGTGCCATCAGCGATCAGGTCACCAAAGGTGTTGCTTTCAGGATCGTTGTCCAGCTTGATTTTTGCTTCATCCAGAGAAATACCTACATTGCCAGCCACAAATGTATTAGTCTGAGCATGGGTGTCGGTGAAGTATGCCATGGTGCCGCCAACAATGGCGATAGCCAGCATAGCTACGCACAGCACGATGGCAAGAATTTTCTTCTTCATGGTTTTACTTCCTTTCTTAGATTAGTTGGTTGCGTTCTTTGCCTGATCCCATGCATCAGCAGCGGAATTGAATCCGTCTTTTTGAATAGCATAGGCGGTGAAGGTCAGTCCCATGGTATAGTTGCTAATGTTGTCCTTGGTGATTTGGGAGCTGACGGTAATGGTGTTACCATTGATAATGCCGTACTTTTCGGTTTCAGCAGTATTGGCGGTGTCGGTATCAACAACTACTTCGCGGTAGTAAACACCGGGAACATTTTCCAGCTTTGTCCAGCTGTCAGCAACAGTCCATTTCATTTCCTGGTTGTCGCCAATAGAGAATGTTCCTTTGCTTTCTGTCCAGCCCCTAGCTTCCACCTTCACAAAAATATAGGCAGCAACATTATTGCCGCTAAAGGTAACAACAGGGTCTTTCGTAATGTCCACACCAGGAGTTACAATGTAGCTGTCACCTGTGGTTTCAGCGAGGCTAAGTGTACCAATCTCACCGGCAACAAAGGTATTGGTTACGGTAGAGGACTTAGCCATCAGGTAAGCCAGAGTGCCACCTGCAACGCAGCCAATCAGAAGGACAACTGCCAGCAGAAGGACAACGACCTTCATGCTCACGTTTTTCTTCTTTGCGTACATAGGATTTTCCTCCTTTCTTCGAGATTTAGAATGGTTATTTCTCGGAATCACTTCCGGGGAATACAATTACTTATTAGCCAAATGCTGTCCAAGCGGCATTTGCATCAGCAAAAGTATCAGCCTGAATAGCTTCAGCAGTAACTGTGATGGTGACACCTTCCAGATTCTTAATCAGCTCATTGGTCATATCGGTAGGCAGAGTAATGGTGGTGAACAGATCGGGCAGAACAGTATTGCCTGTTGTGTTCTTGGAAACAACGCCATTAGTTGCCAACTCGCCAACATAACGGAACTCATAAACACCAGCATTGTAAGAGGTGTAAGCCCAATCCTCTGCTTTCCAACCGTCAACAATCAAGTGCAGGTTGAAAACACCATCGGTGACATAAGGAAGATTGTCACCATGAATACCAGAGTAAGTCAGGCCTTCAAATGCTGCTGCCAGCTTAGCAGGATCACTTACAGTAACCTTCATGCGTACATAGCAAGGCTCACTGTCCTTCAGGACGGTGACAGTAGGATCTTTGTCAACAGGCTTGCCAGGGATCAAGTGAAGAGACAGACCGACGGTACCATCCTGATGTGTGGTTTCACCTGTTTCATGCAGTTCAATGCCTACTTGTCCCACTGTAAATGTATTCTTGACAGTCTTTACAGAGGTGAGGTAAGCCACGGTGCCAGCCACAGATGCACCAATCAGCAAAACTGCACACAGCAGCAGAGCAACGATTTTCTTTGCCTTTTTCATTTTGTGTACTTCCTTTCGTATGTCAATTTTTATGGATTTATATATTTTCACGCAGGAGCGTGTTATTTCTGTTAGGACTTTTTCTTTTTGTCCTCGTCGGAGAAAATATCTGGGAGGAACACCAGCAGTATTAGGATCGCACCGCCGGAGATGGCTATGTATTTTCCGGGGGGATTTTGGATATAGTTGGACACATAGCCAAGGTAAGGGATGGAGAACACTGGCTTGCCGATGATGTTCTTATAATGAACAGAGGTTCCATCGGGCTGTTCATTGGCATCTCCCTGCGTGAAATAGCGGATGGTGTTGGGATCTTCTTCATCCACCAGCACCTCAATGATCCGGTGGGTAACAACGGTGTCCTGACTGACCATGTAAGTAATGGGGTCGCCAACCTTCAGTTCCTTATAGTCCACGGATTTTACATAGATCAGAGAGCCGACTTCGTAGGTAGGCCGCATACTACCGGACAATACCACGAAAGGCTGCAAGCCTATGAGCCGCACACCTACCAGGGCGATTGCCAGCAGAACCACAATGCCAACCAGTACACCGCTGATCCAGTTCCATATTCTCTTTATCGTTTTACTCATTCTATCTCCTGCTTTCCAACTTGTCTGGTTAGAGCCCAATCCGGGAAGCTAAACGGATCATCAGCTAATTTCTTTTCCGCCGCCTGCCTTATAGCAATCGCTTCTTCGATGCTTTTGTAACTTCCCAGCTGATAGGTCACCCTTTGCCAGGTAATCTTCGCCGCCCATTTATTGCGCTTCCTGTGTACACCGGGATGGCCACTGGTATTATTGCTACGGAGAGCCGGGAATAGGTGCGACTCTGGTTGATCCTGTTTCGGCTGTTTGTTTTCTGCCCTCACTTTTGTCCGATCTGGCAGAGCTGGATCATCTTTATGTAATTCCTCGTAGAAATCAAGCAAACCCAGTGCATCCATCTGGACAAGTTCTTTCCCTCTGGCTCTGGCTTTCACAGCATCTTCCAGCTTGTCATAACAGCCAAGTGAAATGTCTCGTCCCTTGTATTTGATGTAAGCTTTCCACTTGCCACGTTTAACGGTGACACCGGTATAACCACTCATTGCCCTTGTACTGTGGACTTGTTCTTCCAAGGACTGCCGCAAACTTGTTCCGCCAATATATTTATTGGCTTCCTTAAAATGTGCACCACGAAGACAGCCACAACTAACAGTATTGCCGGTTAGTAGACGTGTAGCTGGAAATTCCACTTCCTTGCCGCATTTGCATCGGCACCGCCAGATATAGTCCTTGCGGTTCTTTTCTCCGGTTGGTTCGATGGCTGTCAGATATCCAAATTGTTTTCCTGTAAGATCCTTTGTTCTCCCCCGATTGAATCGAATGTCGGAAAATCCCATATAGTCCAAATAGCGATTGACACCTTTTACGTAGTTTAGCTCCGTTTTGGGGGTATAACCATGGTCTTTCAGGCTTTGCCGCCACGCAAGCAGTAAATCTTTTGTAAGGATCTTATCGTCAGGCAGCCATTCATACAGAAACGATGTTACACGCCTACAGCGGCGCATGGCATTTTCTGATGCGCCCCGGTTCTGTTCTTCCCGTAGATAAGCGGCAATACTTTCAGGAGTCATGGTGTATGATTTCGCGGCTGCAGGATTTTCTTCGCGCACTTGACACCCCTCCGAAACGCAGGTGTCACATAATGCTGATTATGTAGTAGCTTAAATCCGACGAGTATCCCTTAATAATTAGCTGGATCAGATTTTGGGCATAGAGAAGTACACCCTCTCCAAATTTTAGAAAAAAGCGGAGGTGAGGGTGTGGTTTGTACTGCCTTTTAGAAAAGGAATTCGCTTAGATATTAGAATTCCGTTTTGCTACTTGAAATTTAAAGCCTAAAGTTATATAATTTCTAATGGAATGTTGTCTATGTAGGTGTTTGAGGGAATCAGTATTACAACATAATCAGCATTATGTTGCCGTTCCGGCGAAGAAGCTCAGCGGAAGGCTGGGCTTTTATCACATAATCAGCATTATGTTTTTCTAGACAACCAATCCCAGGCGTTCGATTTTTCTGCGGTGTTCTGTGCCTGTGGTCATAATATAGATCCGTGTGGTATTGATGGAGCTGTGTCCCAGAATGTCTGCCAGCTTTGCGATGTCTTTTTCAATGCCGTAAAAGGTGCGTGCAAAGAGCTTCCGCAGATTATGTGGAAACACCTTTGATGGTTTCACCCCGGCGGCATTGCACAGCTTTTTCATCGCCGCCCAAATGTTGCTTCGGTTCAGGGGCTTTCCCGTTCGGGTGACGAAGATTGCCCCTGTAGTGATCCCACACCGCTTTGCATAGTTCAGCAAAATATTTTTCAGTTTGCCCGGAACGAGGATCGTCCGGGTTTTTCCTTTGCAATTGATCACTATTTCTCCCTGGCGCACTGCTTCCACCGTAAAGTGTTGCAGCTCCGACACCCGGATCCCGGTTCCGCAGATGGTCTGGATCACAAGGTTAAGCTGCTGATTCCTCTTAGATGCTTCCAGCAGCCGCAGATACTCCGCCTTGGTCAGCTCCTTGTCCTCGGCACAGTAGGTCTGCCGCTGAGTGCGGATATTCTTCACTTTACAATTTGGCAGAGCCAGGAAATCCAGCAGGCTGTTGATGCTGGCAAGCATGGAATTGACGGAACGCACCGCATAACCGCTCTCAACCAATTTCTGCTTCCACCCAACCACCAGTTCCTTGGTGATTTCACTACCGTCCACATATGCGGAGAATGACTGCACATCACGCAGATACTTTTCTTGTGTCGCTGTGCTCTTTTCCTCCCGGCGAAGGTAGCTTGCAAATTCCTTAATGTTTGTAACGGATAGCACCATAATGTTTCCTCCTTGATTTTCGATAGTCATATTGTACGCAAAATCAAGCAGCAACGGAAAAATGCAAAAATCCGCATACCTGCCATTACGCAAGTATGCGGATCAATCTTCATAAGCACCACCTCCCGAGTTTGGGTGATGTTAGCTTAGAAATTCCCTTTATTCAACTGTCAGATTTGACAATTCTTCTCGTGTCCAACTGCTCAAAAATTGCAATGCTATAAACAAAGAAAGTCTCTCCAATGCCGTCAAACAGCAAAACCCTATGCCGCCGGGAAGGGCGGTACACCGCTGGAACCGACCCGGTCACAGGCAGGGCTATCGTTAAGAGCGTCCTGAGCAAGACCCAGGCAGAGGTCAAGGAAAAACTGAAGAAAGCCATCGCGGAAAGCGAAAACCTGGATATCAGGCGGTCGGGTATGTATACAGTGGGCGAATGGATGAATCTGTGGTATGAGGTCTAAGCCAAGCCGAGGATCCGTGAAAGCACCGCCGTCTACTACAAAATGTTCATCGACACCCACATCCGCCCCAAGCTGGGGGAGATCCTGAAAAGGGAATATGAGAAATTGTTTAACTATTCATAATCTATGAAACACATTAGAACTTACCAGCGTTTCATATTCTTCTCATATTTCTCTGAATATGCTTGCTTCAATTCATCAGCAGTAATACCATAGCAGAGCATGACATCATTATAGTACATAAGAACATCTGCCATTTCTTCAACCAAGTCTTTTCTCAGTTCTTCATCGGTTGATGCCTTTGTCCCGCCATGCTTCTTGACAATGTCGATTACCTCACCGATTTCTCCAATCATCCAAAGAAGTTTATTCTGTCCAATTTCAGCACAGATAGGCTCCCATTTATGTTTGTACCTGTCTTGTAAGGCTTTCTGCATTCCCTGCATCTCGTTTATGCTAAAATCAGCCACGGTATTGTCCTCCATCAAACTCAAGATTTTGCGAACTGCTTGCTGACATTCTATCACATACCCGCATATTGTGCAACAGCAGTCCATCCGGTGCTTTTCTGAAAAATTTTCCCGTTTGGGTCCAATCTGGGGCAAAGGTGTTTTGCTGAACCTTTCAATCGAGGAATGTGTAAAACAAAATGGAACTTGTCTACGGCCTTTTGTGGCCGCAGCCTGCGTTACATGGATTCTCCCACGACCTAAAAAGTGTCCACCGGACACTTTTTGCACCAGTTTGCGAACTGGTGCCGGCCTTTCGAATCCCAATCCACCCCATAAAATAACCCCTCCGCGCAAGCGGAGGGGTTATTTTATGGGGTGGATAATGGGATTCGAACCCACGACCTTCAGAGCCACAATCTGACGCGCTAACCAACTGTGCTATATCCACCATATTCAATTCGCTGAAGAAAGATGGCACGCCAGAAGGGACTCGTTTCATCAAGGAGTCGCTCGGTCAAGCCCTCGCGAGCAACAGTCCACCGGACTGTTGCATTTCATGGTTCGAGTCCTGCGAAAGACTTGTAAGAACCAATCGTGCAGTGCCCTATCTGACATCTTCTGTAAAATGGCACGCCAGAAGGGACTCGAACCCCTGACCTACTGCTTAGAAGGCAGTTGCTCTATCCAGCTGAGCTACTGGCGCATTTATAATGGAGCGGGTGACGGGAATCGGACCCGCGTATCCAGCTTGGAAGGCTGGTGTTCTACCATTGAACTACACCCGCAGACCCTATACCTGACTGTTTCAGCCATAGGATTTTAGCATGATTATCCCCGTTTGTCAAGGTCTAAATTCAGAATACGGGGGATTTTTTCATAAATCACGTCCGCGACCGCGCCATCGGCACATTTGCACACATTTGGAAACCGCTCTGCCACCACCGCATCGGCGGGGGTGAAGGCAAAATCCGCCCCGGTCAGCATGGGAACATCATTCTCGCCGTCACCGGCGCACACAAGGATCTTCCGACCCAGATGCTGCTGCAGCTCCCTTGCGGAGCGCAGCTTACTGACGCCTTTGGTCTGCACATCGATGATCCGGGGTGCCGCCCGGAATACCTCCACCTTATCCCCATAACGGCGGCAAAGCTGCTCCTGAACCGCGTCGATGCGGGCAATGTCCGCCGCGCTACCTTCATACATATGGGCCATGGTATTATCCCGGAATTCGCCGTAAAGGGTGAATTTCAGGAATGGGCCCAGATCCTGATCCGGCTCGGCCAGCGCGAAAGCGCAATCCTGATTCTCCGAAAAAGCATCGAACATAGGATCGGGGATGAAATTATAGTGGGCATCAATGCCCTGAACCTCCACCGTCAGATCCGGATAGTCTGCCATCAGCTCCCGTACGGTCTGAGCCTGATCCATCCCGATGACGTGCATGAAGATCATTCTCTTTTCTTTCAGGTCATAGGCTGCGCTGCCGTTGTAGAGCAGCAGCGGCGCATTGACCGGGACGATATCCCGGAAGACCTTGGTCATGGGCAGACTCCTGCCGGAGTTGACGGTAAACACGCCGCCGTTATCAATAAACCAGCGGATTGCTTCCAAGTTCCGCATAGGGATCGTAGAGTCCGGCGCTGTCAGGGTGCGGTCATAGTCGACCGTCAGTAAAACATCAGAAAACAGACCCATAGAAAAAGCCCTTTCATTCTTTCAAATTTCAGTTTGTCGTGCTGTTGTACCGCACCATCAGATATGTCATTGCGAGGAGCGCGTAGCGCGACGTGGCAATCTCCTGCTTCTATGCATCGATAAGCAGTGCAAAAACAAACATTGTACCAGGAGATTCCCACGTCGGCCTTTCAGGCCTCCTCGGAATGACAGTGGTTTTCGATGGTTTCTGCGCCGATTTTGCTGCTACCAACTACCAAATTACGATGTCATTGCGAGGAGCATGGCATTAAGCCATGCGACGTGGCAATCCGTATCCCCCGCATCCGCAGGATGCTGTCGCCCCACAGGGGCGACAATTTAAATTTTCAAGAGTACGATAAACATCAATTTACCGTTCCATTCTTTCCAGCTTTGCGAGAACTTCCTTAAAATAGGGCGGCAGGTCGGCAAAGACCATAACAGGCCGTCCGTCACGGGGATGCGCAAAGCAAAGCTGCCCTGCATGCAGGCACTGGGAATCCTGTCCCAGCTCGCACTTTTTATGACCGTAGACCATATCACCCAGAATGGGATGGCCGATGTGCGCCATGTGGACGCGGATCTGGTGGGTTCGGCCGGTCTCCAGCCGGCAGCGGATATGGGTATAACCCCGGTAGCGGGCAACCACTTCCCAGTGGGTCACCGCCTCCTTGGAATTGCGCTGCGTAACGCACATTTTCTTCCGGTCAGACGGATGGCGGCCAATGGGCGCATCCACGGTACCGCTGTCCTCGCGGAAAGAACCACACACGATGGCATCGTATACCCGGTGCATGGAATGGTCTTTCAGTTGGCTTGCCAGCACCGTGTGGGCAAGGTCATTTTTTGCAACCGCCAGCAGACCGGAGGTGTCTTTATCAATGCGGTGGACAATACCGGGGCGCAGTTCGCCGTTGATGCCGGAAAGCGTGTCGCCCATGGCATACAGCAGGCCATTGACCAACGTATCATCCTGATGCCCTGCAGCAGGATGGACAACCAGCCCTTTGGGCTTGTTGATGACCACCACATCATCGTCCTCGTAGACAATATCCAGCGCCATTTCCTTTGCCTGAATGTCCACTTCCCTGGGCTGCGGAATGGTCAGGCTGATCTCATCACCCGTATTCAGCTTTTCATTCTTTTTCGCCTTTTTACCGCTGCGGAGCACATTGCCCTCTTCGATCAGCTTCTGGGCAGCGCTGCGGGTCAGTTCCGGCACAGTGCGGGCGAGAAAGGCATCCAGCCGCTCGCCGGAAGTATCTGCAATTAAAAGCATAGACAATCCTCATATAACCACGTCATTGCGCCCGCAGGCGCGTTTCGAGCGCAACCGCCGCAAGGCAGCTCTTAGCGCAAGATGTGGCGCACTGGCTCGGAATGACGGCATTTTTTATTTTTTCTCTTCCTTCCAGAATTCCTTGTTAAAAAACGCAAGGGAGATCATCACCAGAATACAGCCGCAGGTAATAAAGCAGTCTGCCACATTAAATACGGGAAACTCCATAAATTTGGTTTCGATCATATCCACCACATAGCCCAGACGGATGCGGTCGATCATATTGCCCAGGCCGCCGCCGTAGACCGCTGCGATACACCAGCGTTCGAAGCGCGTAAAGCCCATGGGCTTTTTGAGATATTCATACAGAATCCCTGCGGTAAACAGCAGAAAAATCAGGGCAAACAGCCACATCTGCCCCTCAAAGGAGGAAAATGCCGCGCCGGTATTCTGCACATAGGTCAACCCCAGGAAGCCGGGGATAAATTCCATATCCTGATGCAGCGCAATGTTTGCAACAGTGAGGAACTTGGTATACTGGTCAACTGCCACGATACCGGCCGCAAACAGCGCCATATAAAGTAACTGCATAATCGGATTCCTTTCCTTGAAAGTGTTCTTATCTTATCATTTTCCTTGCACAAAGTCAAATTGAATCCGCGCAGCATCATTTCAGATTGTATTTCCAGAAAATGGTAATATCTATTTACTTTTTCTGTCATCTGTTGTATGATAATCCCGAACAGAGTAGGAAACCTCGCGTTAAGTGCCACCGGAACGGGGAGTGTCCGGCGGACGAAGGTTTTTATCCACGATGGGGTTTCCGCGCCCGCTGTTGCATATTGGAATAACCTCCTTTATGTAGCAACGATACTCGGTCGGGCAAACGGTCGGCTGTATATTTGCTGCCTTATCCAACCGGTTTCATGTTTTGCTCCCCGATGGCTTTCTGCCGCGGGGATTTTTGCTTACATGGCCGGCTCCGGCAAGCAGCTTACCGTTGCCGCTGCAAAAATAAGGAGGATATTTTTATGACCAGAATTCAGAAATCCACAACCCTGTACCCCCATCCTTTCTCCAAAGCTTACTGGCGTGATGCCGCGCTGGAGCTGAAGGATACCCGCATGCTGGTGGTCACCGCCCTGATGGTGGCTCTGCGCATCGCCCTGAAACCCTTTGCCATCTATATCGGCCCCCAGATGGCAATCCAGACCGCCACGCTGGCAACCGCACTGGGTGCCATGATCTTTGGCCCCGTCATGGCTATCCCCGCAGCCATGATCTCCGACACCATCGGCTTCATGATCTTCCCCACCGGCGACTATTTCCTGCCCTTTATGCTGACGGAAATTGCCGGCACCATGTTCTATGCCCTGTGCCTGTACCGTGCCAAGCCCAGCGCCACCCGCGTGATCATTGCCCGTTTCCTGATTTGCTTCGTTGTTAATGTGGTGCTGCAGCAGTTTATCTTCGCCTGGCAGTATACTTACATGGGCAACCCCGAAAAGGCCAAGGAATCCATCATGGGTATCATGACCACCGCCCGCATTTTTAAGAACCTGTTCTTCTTCCCCATCGAATCCGTGGTCATCACCCTGTTTTTGAAGGTTCTGATCCCCATTACCTCCCGTGCCAAGCTGACCTACGGCGGCAGCACCGGCCTGGAGTTCACCAAAAAGCAGATCGTTGCACTGGCTCTGCTGATGGTGATCGGCGCAGGCAGCGCTGTGGGCTACCTGACCTACCGCTACGAGGGCACCTCCCGCTCCGCCGACTATACCGATGCGCAGCGTGTAGAAGCCAATAAGGGCATGACCCAGCTGGTGCTGGATCAGACGGACGACTGGGACGATGAAACGGTGGTGTGCATCGTTGACAGCGCCTACCGCCCTATGTTCACGCAGGAAACTGATTATACCGTGGCTGTTTACACGCTGGACGAAGCAGCTTTTGCCGCAGGTCAGGCTGACGAAAAGGGCTACACCATGGATACCCTCTGGGGTTACTCCAAGAGCGGACCTTCCAAGGATAAGCACGGTTCTCTGGTAAAGGTCGCCAGCGTCAAGATCCTCAAGAACGAAAAGACCGGCCAAATCCTGAATTTTGAACTCACAGCCGTTGAGTGATCCTGACTATAAAACGCACACAGCTAAAAACTGTGTGCGTTTTTTGTTGCTTTCTGTTTCTTTCTGTGATACATTGAAAGTGTCAAAATAATGCCACAAAGCTGGAGAAAGGATAATTTTATGAGCAAATTTGTCATCCGCAATGTCGCATCCGGCATCAAGTTCGACCTGAAAGCAACCAATGGACAGGTGATCGCCACCTCCGAAGTCTACGAAACCAAGGCCGCCTGCGAAAACGGCATTGAAAGTGTTCGCAAGAACGCTCCCGTTGCGGCGTTCGAAGACCAGACCGTTGCGGGTTTTGAGACCGCCACCAACCCCAAGTTTGAGATGTACAAGGACAAGGCCGGCGAGTTCCGTTTCCGCCTGAAAGCCCGCAACGGCCAGATCATTGCCACCTCCGAGGGCTATGTTTCCAAGGCATCCTGCGAAAACGGCATCGAAAGCGTCCGCAAGAACGCTCCCGAAGCAGAAGTTGAAGAATCAGTATTTTGACCACACAAAAAGCGGCAGTTCCGTGAGGAACTGCCGCTTTTGTGTAAAGGGTAATTTCAGCCGATGGGAGTAGGTTGGATGATAAAGTAGTACCTTGCCTCGTTGAGCACATAGCCGTCCTTCGTCTGCAGGGATGCCACGATACAGTAGTCACCCGTGGGTCTGCTTGCCAGATCAAAGGTGTAGGTGTTACCCTGCTGCTGGTGCCGGACCAACGTATCACCGAAGGTGCCTTCCTCCATCTCCTGATGCAGCTCCACGATCACATTATAGTATGTCTCATAATATGCCGGTGTAACCGTAACTTCTGCCGCAATATCTTCCGCCGTGGTAAACAGCCGCCGGTCATTTTCAACTGCGACGGTGATGCCGGTTCTTTCGCGGTTGCTCACGAATTTCACTGCGGCCGTCGAACAGGGATTGCCGTTCACAGGCGCGATCTCTGCATCACTTGCCGCCAGATACAGCACGGCCTCCAGCTCGTAGGTGACCTCATTCGCGGGGAACATGTTGGAGACCAGTTCCAGCGAGATATCTGCGTTCAGATTTCGGAAATTACCCAACTGCAGGAAGAATTTTCCGTTTTTGTCCGGCCGCCATGTGGAGTTGGCACCATCCAGATTCATCTGGATGTAGGCATCCCCGGGCAATGTGGTTCCGCTCTTCGGTGTCAGAACCAGTGCCATATCCCGGTGGTCGTATTTGGATGCGCCGCCACCCGGATTGGCCGTCAGGCGAATCTCACTGGTCAGTCCGTTGTTCTTGACATCGCCCAGTTTCAACTCAGAACCGGTAAGAACGATATCCAACGGTAGAGAAAGTTCCTCGGCATTACTGGTGGAATCCTTTTTCGGCGCGGAGAGGGTACAGGTGAGCTCATGCTCATTTTCACTGATCAGTGTATCACAGCGGGAGAAGTCCACAATAAACTGCAGCTTCATATTTCCGGACGGCGCATAGGCACCGCTGCCGGATTCCATCTTTTTGAATTTCGCCAGAGGTACCGTTTCTGCGCCGCTGTTCAGCTTTACATACCAGTAGCTGCCGTCCGTGCGGTCGCGAAGAATGATGGAAGTTTTCGCAGGCAGTGCCTGGCTGAAGGTCAGACCCAAGGCACCATAGTCTGCTGTATCGTAATTTGCCACATCGAAGCGTGCGGTAAAGGCAGAATCCCGGCTGATCACAGGGTTTTTAACTTCTGCGAAGTCACTAAAATGCTGCTTTCCCTTTGCATAGCCCGTCAGTGTCGCCTTTGCCTTGACACCGCCGATGGTGATGGTGATATGCGTTTCTTCAGTGGGATCATTTTTTGTACTCAGCCGATAACCGTTCGTCACATCCTCCGCTTTGGAAACCACCACATTTTCGGGATCATAACTGGAGTTTGCCGGAGCGGTGCGTTCTTTCGTAAACGTGAAATCATCACCGGTCAGGTAATACTCGCCGGATCGCAGCTTTGCAAAGAGCATCCACTCGTTGCTGTCGGTCGTACCAAGCCAGAAATCAATGCCGTCATCAGCCTTCACGGTCAGATGAAGGTCTCCCGTAAACAGGAAAGACAGTTCCGCAGAGATCGGGTCGGAAGCCAGATAATCATCGGTCTCCGGATAACCCGCCAGAACGGAGTAGACTCTCAAAAGCTCGGGAAGCTCAAAGGTCAAAGTATCAGGGTCGCCATTGGGGATGGCGACAAGCCCGTCGATCTCGTTTCCGCCAATGGAATACCGCACGATATACTGAACATGAGCCTGAGACTGGGCGGAGACCCGGCCGGTTGCAATTTGCTTGATGGTCAGGGTGCTGGTACCGGCAGCCGGCTGCTCATAGGTAGGCCGTGTTGCGGGGGCGTTCTGTTTGGCCTTTGCGATGGTGTAGCCGGCCGAAACAGTGAGACCGCCGCCGGTAATGCTCGCGGTGTAATCACCGGCACTGACGCAAAGTGTTTCCACAGCCTGTGAAGTCCATCCCTCAGGAGGATCCTGGGGCCGGATAGTCTTGCCAACATAGGTAATTTTCGGATTCCAAAATGCGGCATCCGAGCATTCCAGCATTGCCTCATGGGACAGTCCATCGTAGACGGCATCCTGCGCCGTCAGCTTTGCCGTGGCGCTGAGCTGACACTGATTACAGGTTTTTGTCAGGGTATCCGTGCCGTTGCCGGTGTATACCACATGCTCTTCCGGGTGGGTACAGGGTTCCCATTGGGCAGTGATGGTCACTGTCGCGGCATTTTCGGAGGTCAGGTTGCTGAATTCCTCCCCTGCCTGCTTGACCGTACCATCAGGCATTTTCCAGCCGCTGAACACATGCCCCGGCCAGACGAACCAGTTTTCTTCCAGCTCATAAGTCTGGTCGTAGTTATAGGTCACCGTTTGCGGCTCACCGGTCCAGGTCTGATCCTCAGGAACACCGGCAACATAGTTGGCGTGGTAGCCATTGACCTGCCAGATGGCATAAAGGGTCAGGTTGCCGTAGCAATGATTCCCGTCACCGTCTTCGGGCGGAGTTTCCGTTGCGGTATGGAAAGTATACACCTCATCGACCCCATACCAGCCATCTGCCGTGGCCATGTTCGCCTTAGCGTCGGTATTCCAGCCGTAGAACTTATAGCCCTCGTGGGCGTACATCGCGGCGTAGATGGTATGTTGACTATTGTCTTCGATATCGAACGCGGTCTGGGCGCTGTCGGGGGTGCCGTCGGGGCGGTAGAAATTCTCGTGATAGCTGATGGTCAGCTTATCCTGAGATGCGCGGTGGTCGATGTACTTATCCTCCGATTTCTGCAAGTCGATGGTCAGCGCGCCTGCGAGGCGGGGGTTATCCTTGGAGCCGAACAGCTCCAGCACACCGCTGACGACGTGGATGCTGCCATTGACGGTCATTTTGCCGTAGATGTCGTCATCTGCGGGAGAGTCTTTATCCGGCTTGCCTGCAACGCCGTAATCATTACTGGTGGAAAGATAAACCGTACCGCCCTCGACCATCATGAATTCACTCATGTTTTTGTTCAGGGGGTTGCTGTCGCCGGAGGTCGTGTTGCCCACGTCGGTCAGGCAGTAGATGTATAGGCGGGTCTCGCTGTCTCCGCTGATGTAGAACGCGCCGCCGGAGTTGCCGGAGGAATTGTCCTTGATCTGGGGGCAGCTTGCGTGGGTGTAAGTACCCTCGGCCTCGGTGTGGGTGAAGGGCAACCTGCTGTGATCTTTATTCACACCGGTCTGGACGGTGATGGTGCCGCTTTCGCCCTTGACGGCCACGGCGCCGCCGTTTTCGGCTGCGCGGTTGCCGATCAGGTCACCACTGTAGATCTTGACAGCAACGGGGTTGGCACCTGTGGAGGAGACGTACATACCGCCGCCTGCGCCGGAGGTGGCTGCATTGTTGGAAACCGCGCCGCCGGACATATAGACCTTGCCGTTGCTCACGGCGATACCACCGCCGTTGATGCTGGCGGTATTATAAAGGATGCTGCCGCCGGAAAGGTGGACGTCGCCGCCGTTGACATAGACCGCGCCGCCGTTTTCGGCACTGTTGCCATTGCCCTCGCCGCCGATGCCGCCGCCGGACATGGTAAAGTTACCGGAAAGCACCGCAACTGCGCCGCCGCTTCCGGCCTGGTTGCGCTGCAGTGCGATATTTTCGGCATCCAGCGTAAAGAAGCCGTTGCTGATGCACACGCCGCCGCCCTCACCGGACGCGGTGTTTTCGGTGATCTGCACCGTGCCTGCGGCGGTTTTATCAGCAGAAAAGCTTGCATCGGTGCCGTCGGTGCCGCCGATGAAGATGCCCGCGCCGCGGCCTGCCCGGTTTCCGGTGACGAAGACCTGCCCTGTGGGCGCAAGGTTCACCTTCTGGCGGTCGATGAAGATGCCGCCGCCGTCAGCGGATGCGGTATTGTCTTTCAGGGAGCCGCAGTACAGGTTGGGCTGACCGCCAGCCAGATACACACCGCCGCCGTTGGTGGCGTTATTATTCTGAACGGCTGCGGTATCACCGTCCAGCGTGAATGCGCCACCTGCCAGATACACGCCGCCGCCCTGCTCTGCATTCTTTTCAGCAGTGCCGCCGTCAATGATGCCGCCGTGCATGGTGAAGCCGCCCTGCCCGGAAACATAGATCGCGCCACCCTTTTCCGAAGCGGTATTCCCGGTCAGTGTGCCGCAGTACATGACGGGGGTCGCACCCGCCACGGCGAAGGCACCGCCGTTGACGGCGTGGTTTTCGGAAACGGTCAGGCAGTCGTTACTTGCGCAGTCCTGCGTGCCGATGTAAATATTGCCGCCGGTGACGTAAACCGCACCGCCCTCGCTGGTTTCGGAGGTCGCCGTGTTGCCATGAATCGTACCGCCGGTCATGGTGAAGTTACCGCCGGAAACGTACGCCGCACCACCACTGGTTTTAGCGGTATTGTTTTCGATTATACCGCCGGACATAGTAAACTTGCCGCTGGCAACGTAAACCGCGCCGCCGTTTTCTTCTGCTTCTGCGTTACGGATTGTGCCGCCCTCCATAAAGAAAGAGCCGCTGGCAAGATAGATGGCACCGCCGTTTTTGCCCTTGCCGTTTTGGATTGTACCGTTTTCCTTAACCGTACAGTTGCCTTTTGCCATGTAAATTCTGCCATTAAAGACAGCCGAACCAGAGATAGTTGTGGTATTACTATTCAAAATTCGGAAATTGCCATTGATTGTACCGCCCGAAATATTGGTTGTAGGTGCTGGGGAAGCAGTGCTGCTAACGGTGGAAATATTACCATCAATTATTCCGTGTGTCATGGTAAAAGAACTGTTTTCACCAAGTGTTATCTCAGGATTGTCATAAAAACTTCTGTTGCTTTCTTCTCCTTGACCGCTAGCATGTATTGAGTTGGGAGCAATGCTGTTCTGTCCGATATAACCACCAGTCATAGTAAATTCGCCAGAAACAGACACGCCACCGCCCATCAAAGCAGCGTAATTTCCCTTGATTTCTCCGCCCTTCATAACAAAGATGCCGCCGTAAGAACCACCACCCGCTCTTTGAGAATGATTGCCGATGATAGTACCTCCGTTCATGGTGGTCGTTGTGTTAAAATTCTGAGCACCCATACGGATACCGCCGCCACCTGCTGAGGTTTTTTTACTATAATAACCTCCGGTAATAATTCCTCCTGAAATCGCAACTGCACCTGCTTCATTTTGGTTTAGAAGTGTCCATGCTGCGTGTTCCCGCTTTTGAAAATAGTGTGGCTCACTGTCCGGTCTGCTGTCTTCGATTGTAAGCACACCGTTGTCATTGAAAATTACACTACTTGTTTTGTCGCCAATCAGGGCATAACCATTCAAATCTATCGTTACGCTTGTTCTGGCTGGAATATAAATGTAGCCTCCGCTGTGAGCGGTTGTTAGCTTCAAATCCCCTGTCAGAAAGTAATACTTGCTTTCCAGAGATTTTTCTGCCACTTCTTTTGTCAGTTCAACTGCATCCAGTGGTATTTTACCATCGGATTCCGTATGTGCATAGGCAACGACAAGCAGTTTTTTGTATGTATCATCCTCTGTGGTGGGTGTGTTTAAGTTGTCGTATATTTCGGCTGCGTGGGCTTTTACAGCAGTCAGCTCACTCGCTGTCAGCGCATAGGCTTCCTGCTTGCGTGCTACCAGAACGTCATACAAATCTTTCAAGGTTTGCACTGCCAGCAGATGATCATATAGAGGAAGCTCTTCCAAAGAAACAGGGGTGGTTTCATCTGCCGCTTCTTCCTGAAGTAGGCTTTCCAAATATTCAATGGTGCCGATGGTCAATTCGTAAAAATCCGCCTCGTCCTGTGTGGGTTCTTCCAGAGCGGCATACAGGGCTTCGGCGTGGGTCTTGACTGCCGCCAGCTCCTCCGCCGTCAGGGCATACGTTCCCTCTTGGTTTTCCATCAAAAGGTCGTGAAGCGCCTGAATGGACGCGGTTTCCAGCAGCTTTTCACAGTGGGTCTGCGGCTTGGGAGATTGCAGAATCCCTCCCTCGTCCGGCTCCGTTGCAGGCTCCGTAGGAGGTTCCGCAGGAGGTTCCGTTGCATCGCTCTTCAACAGGCTTTCCAGATGGGAAAGCTTGTCCATAAGCTGCGCATAAAGCGCCGTTTCCTCCTCCGCCGGTGCGGACAGGTTTACATAAATCTTTTCAACATGCGCCTTTGCCGCCCCCAGCTCCTCCAGCGTCAGGGCATAGGCGGCCTTTTCGCCACCTGACAGCAGCTCCCGGAGCTCCTGCAGGGTCACTGCCACCAGCAGCTTTTCATACAGGCTCTTCTCCGGCTCCGCCGTGGGCTCAACGGTAGGCTCAACAGTGGGTTCAACTGTCGGCTCGATAGTCGGCTCAACGGTGGGTTCTACGGTTGCTTCAACAGTAGGTTCAACCGTGGGTGCTACGGTAGGCGCAGCGGTCGGCTCCGCCGTCGGTGCGGCGGTGGGTTCTTCCGTGGGCGCTTCCGTTGTAGGCGCAATGCAGCAGGCTTCCGTATGCTCGTGCTCCTGCCCGCAATAGGTCTGATCCTGCGCAAAAACCGTCACAGGCGTGTTCGACAGAAGCATCAAAACCGCCAGAAACAGGGAAATCATGCGCTTGTTGTTCAGTTTTGCCATCCGTCTCACACTCCTTTCTTTGCGTTTTTAGCTCAGGGCTGTTTCCTCCAGGGACGTACCTCCCGATGTTACGTCAATTGCAGCTTTGTTGTAGGCTCCGGTAATGAAGAACCGGTAGGAAACGGATTCGTCCGCCTCCAAATCGGCATTGACCGTGCCGCCGGCGCTTTTACCTTCCAGCGCAGCATCCGTATAATCCGGCGTCAGGCCGTCCGGGATGGTCACCGTGGCGGTGCCTGCCACGCCCTGCGTCCAGATGGTCAGCAGGACGTAATCTTCGTAAATTTCCGTATGTTTATAGATCCCCTCCGCAGGGGCTTTGACCGTGAATGTGGCGGAGAGGGTTCTGGAATAGCCGTTTTCACCCTTTGCGGTCACGGTGTACGGAACACCGGGCTGCAGATCCTTTATCGTGACCTGCGCTGTATTTTCCGCGTTGGCGGTAAGCGTGCCGCTGCCGTCCTCAACGGCTGTGCCGTTACTCAGGACGGTGTAGGTGATATCCAGCTCGGAGACCTTCTTGCCGTCGTAATTGCGCAGTTCGATCTCCACCTGTCCGGTGCCGGGGTTGAGGGTGTAGGATGCGCCGAAGGGGGTCAGATAGTTGCTGGTAAAGTAAAATTCCTGCGCCTTTATGACACCGCTGCCCCCGCTTTTGTGGACATACCGCGCGCTTGCGCCCCACGCGGAGGATGCAAGCACTACTGCCGCCAGCAGCACCACCAGAAGCTTCCCGCGCCGGCTCCGGATCCACTTTTTCAATTTTTCAAAATCCGCCATGCCGGGAAACCTCCCCTCTTTAATCGATCTGCACTGCGTCCATCGTCACCTGAATCAGGTCAACGCGGCCGCAGTAGTTGATATTCGTTTCGTCGACAGGCCAGTGGATGCACAATTGGAATTCCTCTTCCTGCCGGCCTGCACCAATGGTGCCTGTAAAGGTCAGATCCCCGTTGACGCTGCCCGATTCTGCCAGCTTGCTGCCACTTTTATCCCAGACCTGAAAATACAGCGGAATATTGTCGTAAAGGCTTTCCACCTTGATGGTAAACTCCACCGCCACCTCGCTGTAATTCTGGACGGAAATCGTCTCCACCGAGGTGCCGGGGGCAATGTTGGCGCGCATCTGCGTCAGGAATTCGCCCTTTGCTTCGACAATATTGAATTTTGCCACCCGCGCGCCGTCCTCATAGGCGGCGGTGGTCACATACCGGGCGAACCGCCCGGAAACCATGCCGGAGGTCACCAGCACCAGCATCAGAAGCGCAGCCGCAGTACGCATCAATATGAGATTGAGCTTTTTGATATCCATGCTGCGCCTCCTTTCCCTCAAGTTTCCTGTTCCAGTTCTTCCATCAGTGCGCGGATCTCGGCTTTGATCTTTTCCTGCTCCGCGTTCTTTTCTGCTTTTTCGCCGCGGTAGGAAAGCTCTACCAGCAGCACTGCAACAGCAATGGTGGCAGCCACACCAACGGGGGACTTCAGCGCCCATACGGCATAACCCAGCAGCGGCACCGCCGCGACCACCTTGCCCTTGATGGCATCGGCGGCAATCGGCTCGTCGAATGCGGTGTTGGCATCGCCGCGGGTCGTGACCGTCTCCCCGTCAATGGCGGTGATGCGGTGCACCACAGCCATGCGCCCTGCCTGATATACCACAATATCTCCCTGCGCATAAGAGGCCTCCTGCCTGACCACCAGCAGGTCACCCACCGACAGCGCGGGCTCCATACTGCCTGACAGCACCACCGATGCACCGTAGCCGAAGGGCATGGGCATCTGGTTGCCCGTCAGATGGCTGGCGTTCAGCGAGTATACGCCGGTGCCGATCAGCACCGCCAGCACCCCCAGCGCCACATACCGCAGAAGCGTTTTTTTGTCAATTCTCATGCGTCGATCACAATGCTGTTCAGATGGAGCAGCTTTTCGTATTCGTCCAGTTTTTCTGTCTGCCTGTTCATTTTGCGGTGCAGCGTCCAGATCCAGACCAGCAGTGCAATGCACACCAGCAGCAGGATCCACACCAGCCAGCAGCACCAGCAGCAGCCGAAGCCTTCGCCCAACAGGTGCATCATGTGGGCGTTGGACTTGACGGGCTTGGGATTTGCGGTGGACTGGGTCTCGATGCCAACAGCCACGCCGGGGAATGCGTCACCGCTCTGATTACCAAGGTAGGTGTCGTAATTATCCTGCGCAGCATCCACTTCAAAGACCCATTGCCACTGCACATGGTAGGTAAACACCTCACCGGGGTGTATGGAGCCCTTGTGCGCCAGCGTGTTCATCGCCTCGGCGCTGACCCAGGCATCTTCGCTGCCGAGGATGTAGTTGCCGTAGTCGTCTACGATCCGGAATTCAACGGGAACGCTGTCGTCCGTCAGAAAATCCACGGTGGGGCACATCAGAAAGTCGATGATCACATCTTCATTGTTGCGCAGCCGCACATCGTAGCTGACGCTGGTGCCGGGTGCGACCACGTTGTCGGCGTTCGCACCCTGCACGGTGATCTCGCCGCTTTCGTTCTGATATTCGATGCGGAACAGCTCAATGCTGCCGTCCAGTTCGCCCAGGCCGAGGTCAACCGTGTACCGGTCCCGGGTGGCCATGTCATACAGGCGGGAGCCTAAGACGATAGAGGTCAGCAAAAACAGAAACAGCAGAATGCCCAGCAGCACCCACAGCAGGACACTCCGGTTTTTCTTCTTTTTATTTTCTTCTTCCGTGGTTACGGGATTCTTTTCCAGTTCGGTGTTCATGGAAAACCGCTCCTTTCTGGATTCTAAGTCATTGCGGAGAGCGTCAGCGACGCGGCGATCCGTTTCCTTTTTGGGGTTGCGGATTCCAACGGGTGCTTCGTACCCTCGGAATGACAAAGGAGGTAATTTCGCACTTGCAAAAGCCATCTGCGTGAAATGGTTTTTGTAAATGCGAAGAGCTGCCTGATACGCATGTCATTGCCAGGAGCGTCATCGACGCGGCAATCCGTTTCCTTTTTGGGGTTACGGATTCCCACGGGTACTTCGTACCCTCGGAATGACAGGGGGAAGGGGTGTTTTCAGGCACCCGACCCAGCCACGAGAGCCGGGTGCCTGATCGGGTTAAGTAACATAAAGGGGTATTAGTCGACCTGAGTGACGGTGACTTCGAATGCAAACTTGACATCCAGATTATAGTCGGTACCATCCGTCAGACTAGAACTAGAAGTGTAGTTATCGCCGGACTTCTTAACAACGATATTAGTGGTATCACCAGCCATCAGGTTACCCAGAATGGTATCAACACCATCGTTTGCGTTGTTAGTAGAAGAGAAAGGCCACTCCCAAGTCAACTTGTAAGTAATTGCTGCATCTGCGTTTGCATTACCGGCCTTAGCTTCTACATTAGTAATCATCTCAGTTGCAATATCGGCCAGTCGAGTTGCAGTTGAAGCTGTATCACCCTTAGTCAGGCTCCAAACGATGGGGTAGTAGGAATTGGTCTCAACCTTTGCTTCGTCGTGCAGTTCGTAGTACTGAGTATTAGCAACATAGCCAGTTGCCTTGGTGAAAGTGGTGCCGCTCAAAGTGTAGTACTTACCAGCATTGAAATCAGTGGCGTCATTCAGACCAGTGACAGCAACCATGGTGCCCCACTCGCCAACACCAAGGAAGATTTCCTCATTATCATCGGTAACATTTATGACATCTTTACCTGTCTTGGCATCAATGGTGTATGCGACCTCGGGAGTGCCGGTGATCTTTACTTCAAAACCAGTATCATTCTTGGTGCCGGGAGCAACCAGATTATCGTCATCAAAACTGGCAACACTGGTAGAAGAAGCAACAATCTTATCACTGTTGGTAGCACCGTTTGCATCATAATACTGGCCAAACAGATTGCCGCCGACAGTAACATCGATGCCCCACTTAGCAACTCTTGCGGAGTCGGAGGCGGAATCGGTGGTGGTATACTTTGCAAAAGTACCGCTGATCACACTGGTAGTCAGCAGGGTCAGAACCAGCAGGACGGAGGCCAGACGCATCATTCTATTTTTCTTCATATTTGTTTTCTCCTTTCTGAAATAGTTACCTTTCGGCATATCCCCAATCCGGGGAAAGGTTTTTACCGGGCTTTCGCCCACTTTTGGGCTTTCGCCCGGATTTATATTCTCTCCCCGGCGTGGCTTCCAGAGAGGGGATAACAGTGCCGCATTACGTTATCACATACGTGATAACGTAAGATGCCCCGGGGCATCTTACAAAAGTTGGAAAGCATTGTCATTGCGGGGAGCGTCAGTCGATGTTAACTTCCGCTTATGCGTATCTTGCTGCCCGGCAGGAGATTCCCACGGGTACTTCGTGCCCTCGGCATGACATGCTATGTCGAGATGTGATCGTATAAATCGAGCATGCGCGGATTGGATTGCAAAATCAAATTCACAGTTACTCCCGCTTTTCCTTTTCCGCTTTCATGGCGCGCAGGGCTTCCAGCTCGGCCATCAGGGCAGCGGTATCTTCCTTATTTTCCTTTTCGTACTTGCGGCGGCGGAGGGCATCATAGCCCACCAGCAGAATCAGCGGCAGCACCACGCACACGATCAGGCCCGGTGCCGTCTGCATAAACAGCGCCACATTGCCGGCGCCTGCGATCCGCTTGCCCGTATAACGGGCGACCAGCTTTTCCGGACGCACCGTCAGGCGGTCCTCGGTGTTGTTGTTGTCACCCTTTGTACGAAAGCCATCTTCTGTGATCTCCATGACCCGGTGGGTCACGATGGAGCTGCCATTGCCCGCAGGGTCAAAAAAGGCGATCACATCGCCGGCCTGAATTTCTTCGGCTTTTGCTGTGTGGCAGATGATCAGATCGCCGCTTTCGATGACGGGGTACATGGAATCTGTCAGCACGATCAAGGGCAGGAAACCACCCACATCAGGAACCTCCTCGGAGGTATAGCTCTTGACGATCAGGATGCAGTTGATGATCAGAATGGGAAGCAGGATGATGCAGAGCATCGTGCCGACCACCGTCAGCAGCTTATTCCCGGAATTTGTCTTTTCTTTGTTCATGAATTCCTACCTCGCCAAATCGTTTTTCTGCCACGGGCAGCAGTGAATGATGTGCACGGATGGTTATAGCCAACCATGATAATTATAGCACATTGTGTCGAAAACATCAATCACCAGTTGGTATTTTTTGTTTGCCGGCAGGCGTTTTTTGACGAAAAAACAGCGTGCAGAATTTCTGCACGCTGCGGTGGTTAACTCTCGGAATTGCCCTTGGGACGGCGGCGGTAATGATTGCGGCGGCGGGATTTTTTCGCGGCCTCGTCATGCTCTGCGGCGGGTTCTGCGGGTGCTGCTTCCTTTTTAGGCTGCTCCTTTTTCACAGGCTCCTGGGGTTTCTCTGCCGGTTTTTCCTGCTCCGCCCTGGCTGCTTCACCCTTGTTTTTGCGGCGGCGGCGGGAACGGGAGGACTTTCCTTCCTTCTGCTCCGTTGCTTCTTCGGCTGCTGCCTCCGGGATTTCCTCCTCTTCTACCACCTTTTCGGTGCTGTAACGGAAGCGGATGGGCTCCAGCAGGAGCTTTTCCTCCTCAGCGGGCTTTTCCCGGCGCGCCCGCTTGCCCGCACCGGAAATAGGTGCCAGATCGGCAGGGATAGGTGGATCATTCTTCTTGGCCTTACCGCTGCGCAGGATGGCAATGTCCGCATTTGCAAACGTAGAGATCGTTTCCGGTGCATCCTCCATGCGCACCTTGACCCGCTGGCGCAGCAGGTCGACTTCCACCACGGTGCCGCGGCCTTCGGGCGTGTCCACAAAGGATTCTGCCTTGGGGGCGGTGCGCAGCAGGTCTTCATAGGCATCCTGCTCATATTTCAGGCAGCACATCAATCTGCCGCAGGTGCCGGAGATCTTGGTTGGATTCAGGGACAGGTTCTGGGTCTTGGCCATTTTAATGGACACCGGCTGGAAATCGTCCAGAAAGCTGGCGCAGCAAAAAGGCCGGCCGCAGATACCCAGACCACCCACCATCTTGGCCTTGTCGCGGACACCGATCTGACGCAGTTCAATACGGGTGTGGAAAATGGAGGCCAGATTCTTGACCAGCTCGCGGAAATCCACGCGCTCGTCCGCGGTGAAGAAAAAGAGGATCTTGCTGCCGTCGAAGGCGTATTCGGCGGAAACAAGCTGCATGTCCAGACCGTGCTCGGCCACCTTCTGCATGCAGATATCAAAGGCACGCTTCTCCTCTGCCCGGTTGCGGGCAACCGTACGCTCATCCTCTGCTGTGGCATGGCGCAGCACACAGCGCAGGGGCGCTACCACGTCCTTTATGGGGATCTGGTGGTTGCCGCCGGCGCAGATGCCGTATTCCGGACCCCGGGCGGTATCGATGATCACATGATCGCCCGCCTTGCAGGTGTGGCCTGCGGGATCAAAATAATATACCTTCTGACCGGCGCGGAACTGGATATCCACAACTTCCGCCGTTTCCGGTGCAGTTCTGATTTCGTTTTCCATTGGTGTTACTCCTTATATCATCGGTAAAAAACCGTCAATTTTCTTAGCGAAGCGCCCAGACCAGCCAGCCGCAGACGGCGGCAGGTGAAACATTGCTCTGGGCATAATTCGATGCTTTTTTCAGGACGCGGATGGCCGAGAGCAGCTCCTGCGAGCTGCGGCTCCCGCTGAGCCTGCGTTCGTGCGCCGACGGGGCGCGGATGCCGCTGCGGTCGGCAAGGGCAGCTTCCAGCAAGTCCTGCCACTGGGTCAAAATTTCCAGAAGCTGGTCGCGCTTGAATTTTTCCATGGAAACCAGCGTCTGGGTCATGGCCAGCGTATCGCGGGCTGCAAAGCTTTCCGCAAAGGCTGCGGTCTGGGGAGAATGGATCTCTCCGCTTTCCAGAATGCTGACCGCCTGACCCAAAAATCCGCCGCTGCGGGTTATGGCGGCATCTATGTCATCCGGCGCGGCATCGGGAAACCGCCGCGAGACTGCGCGGCGCAGAATGTCCGCAGGAAGGGCAGACAGCGCCAATTCCGTACACCGTGAGCGGACGGTCGGCAGAATTTTCTCCGGATTATCCGTCAGCAGCATAAACACACCGTATTTCGGCGGCTCCTCCAGCACTTTTAAGAGGGCATTCTGACCCTCCGTGCCCAGATCCTGGGCAAAGAGATAGATCTTATGGTCTGCTTCGTTGGGGCGGATGAACATATCGTCGCGGATCTCGCGAACCAGCTTGACGGCAATGTTCTTATGCTCCGGATCGGTGACGGTGATAAAGTCCGGATGGTTGCCGTCTTTGACCTTCCGGCAAGCCTGGCAGGCTCCACAGGGGGCGTTTTCCCTGCCGCAGAGGATGGCTGATGCCAGAAGCTGCGCCAGCGTGTGTTTGCCGGAGCCGGCAGGGCCGGAAATCAGGTAGAAATGGGAAATATGCCCCCGGCGCAGGCTGGATATTAAGTTGTCCTTCAGCCGCTCGTTGCCAAGAAGCGTTTCAAAACCCATAATTCCCTCCGGAAATTGTAATTATAGCACGATTTTTCAAATTTGCAAATTGATGTTTATCGCACCATGTGCCGTGGATAACGTAGGGGCGGCGACCCGCCGCCCGGCGGTACAATGTTGCGAATTCGCCGAAAATCAATGCGAATACATTAAATTCTGC